>CALULJ010000084.1 GCA_944321445.1 uncultured Collinsella sp. | reverse complement strand
CCGCGCGGCAGAGAGATATATTGCCAGCCTCCCGGGCCCCGCGCAAGGGGGAAGATGAGGTTCATATTTCCTACACAATTCGGTACGTTCCCGATGCGAAAATGCATGCGATTGCTGGGTCTTTGGCTGTGCGATCACCGGCCGCGCACCGCCTCTTCTCTATATAGAGCGATGCGGTCGCTCCATATATATGGAACGCGCTTACAGGCCCGGCAGGTGCAAGCGCGCGATATCGGTTCCGGCGTCGAGATACTGGTCACGCATCTCCACCGTAGGGGCCTCCGCGTACACGCGCACGATGGGCTCGGTTCCGCTGGGGCGGAGCAACAACCAGGATTCGTCGGCGAACTCCAAGCGCAGGCCATCCATGTGGCTCACGCGCTCCGGGGTCCTTCCCGCGATGTTTTGTGGGTTGATGCCGGGCAGCATGGTCCGCAGCACCTCGATGTCCTCGTAGGACAGGCGAATATCGCGACGCGCGTAACTGGTGGTGCCAAAGGCCTCTTCCAGCTCCTGCACAAGCTGGCCCAGCGTCTTGCCTGTCATGGCCATAAGCTCGCAGAGCAGTAAGATCATGAGCAAGCCGTCGCGTTCGGGGAAGTGTTCGGGAATGCCGAAGCCGCCCGTTTCCTCGCCGCCCAGCAGCACGCCGCCCTTGAGCATCTCTTCATATATGTATTTGAAGCCGACCGGCTTGATGACGTAGCGGCAACCCAAAGCGCGCGCGACACGGCGCGTGAGCAGCGATGAGGAGATGCCCAGGACCACGCGGCCCGACATCCCTCGGTTTTGCACGAGGTGCCCCAGCACAAGCGCGAACAGTTTATGCGCGCTCACGAAGCGACCGTGCTCGTCCACGGCACCCAGGCGATCGGCATCGCCATCGCTGATGAGGCCGCAGCAGGCGCCGGTATCGAGCACCTCCTGCTCGCAGTCGTCGACCCAAGGCTCGATGGGCTCGGGACGCATGTCCTCCATGCCCGCGTCGTCCTCGCCGTGGATCTCGTCCACGATAACGCCGAGCGCGCCGAGCACCGCGGGAAGGTGGCCGCGCGCCGCTCCGAACATGGGGTCGTAGACGACGTGCAGGTTTGCACGGGCGATGGTGTCGCCGTCCACCAGGGAGACGAGCCGGTCGAGATACGGCGTCGTGAAATCCACGACATCGATGGGGCCGCGCGCGTCGCTGGGGTCGGGATCGATGGCGTCTTCGACCTCTGTGACGAACTCGGTGGAACCCGCCCCGCCATCCGCGACGCGGAACTTGATACCCAGGTAATCGTTGGGATGATGTGAGCCGGTGACCATGATGCCGCCGCAGGCGCGCGCATCGTTGGCAATGGTCCAAGAGAGCGCCGGGGTCGGAGTGAAGCGGTCCGACAGCTTGGCCACCAGACCATGGCCGGCGATCACGCGTGCGACGAGGCGGGCGTATGCCTCTGCGCCCGGACGCGCGTCAAAACCGACATAGACGATGTCGCCGGGACGCTGCTGCGCCCACAGCCGTCCCGCCGCGTCGGCAACGCGAACGACGTTGTCTTCGGTGAACGCGCCGTCCCTGCGCGCGCGCCACCCGTCTGTCCCGAAACGAATCATGGTGCTCATGTATGCGTATGCTCCCGTGCGAACACTGTTTGTACAGGCCGTGTTTTGACTATACCCAGCCCGGAGCCATACAGACAGAGCGGACACGCAACGATAGGGAAAGAGCGCCGAATGTATTCTGCCGCACTGAGATCGCGTGTTCTAAAGGCGAAACGTCCGCTCCACAAAGCCCGCCAGCGCACCCGTGGTCTGCGGCCCCGCGCCGCAGCAGCTTCCCACCAGCGTTGCGCCGTCAGCGCACCACTGCGCGCAGGCAGCGGCGAATTGCCGGGGATTCTCGGACCAGGCAAGCGAGCCGTCTTCCCCCGCACGGGGAAAGCCCGTATGAGGTCGGACCATCACCGGGAGCTTCACGGCGCGCACCATGCGCGGCACCGCTGCGGTCGCCGCCGGGATGGAACAGCAGTTGACACCAACCGCCGCGGCGCCCTGTGCGGCAGCGTACATGCAGGCAGCCTCGATGTTGAGACCGTCTCCCAGCAAATTTCCCGCCTCGTCGACAGAAAAGCTCACCAGGACGGGCTGGCCGTCTGCGACCTCAAGCGCACCCGTGAGCGCGGGCTGAAGGTCGCGAATGGAAGTGAAGGTCTCGAGCAGGATTCCGTGGACGCCGGCAGCGAGCAGCTCATAGGCCTGGGTGCGGTACACATCCTTCGCACGCCGATAGTCCGAGGAGTCCTCCACGAGCCAGGTGAGCCCGCAGGGGCCGACCGACCCGAGCACGCACGGGGCGCCGGCGCGCTTGGCGCACCAGACGGCCTGGCGATTCACTCGTGCGACGCTTGCCGCGACCTCATCGCGCGCAAGCGCAGGTTCGCTGGCCTGGAAGGTATTGGTGATGACGATGTCCGCTCCGGCGGCGCGGTAGAGCCAGTGGAAGCGCGCGACCTCTTCGGGATCGGCGATGTTCCAGTAGGCGGGAGGAATGTCACCCGCGCCGACTTGGCTTTGCAGCAGGGAGCCCATCGGGCCCTGAACAACCAGCGGAATCTTCCCCATGCGCTCGAAAAGCCACGTGGAGCCCTCGCGATCGTAGTCGGACGTGTCGAAAGAACGGGAGTCGCGAGGCGCCTCGGAATCGTGTGCCATGGGTTAGTCCTCGACGACCTCGATGCCCTGATTCTCAAGGTAGCTCAGCCAGCGCTGCATCGTGTCCTC
>CALULJ010000083.1 GCA_944321445.1 uncultured Collinsella sp. | reverse complement strand
GGGCTCGACGATGTGCACAGCGGCCAGAACAACGCGATCGTGGGCACCATGTAGCACGAGCTGCCCGAAGCCGGCGGGGTGCCGCGGGTGGCTGATGTTTCAAGCTGCTTTTTGTCCCTCCCGCTCGACGTCGAGCGCTACGGGCTCATCTACGCGGGCGCGCAGAAGAATGCGGGCCCCGCGGGCGTGACCGTCGTGATCGTGCGCGAAGACCTCATCGAGGACGGTCCCGCGCTCGGCATCTGCCCGAGCTACCTCGATTTCCGCACGCAGGCAAGCAAGGGGTCCATGCTCAACACGCCCAACACCTTCGGCATCTACCTGTGCGGCAAGGTGTTCGCATGGATCGAGGCAACGGGTGGCCTTGCCGCCATGGAGCAGCGCAACCGCCAGAAAGCCGAGCTGCTGTATAGCATTCTGGACAAAAGCTCTCTGTTCCATGGAACGGCACAACCCGGCTCGCGCTCCATCGCGAACGTGACGTTCCGCACGGGCGACGCGGAGCTCGATGCCGCCTTCATCGCGGGAGCGCGCGAGCGCGGCATCGAGGGCATTGGCGGCCACCGTTTGGTGGGCGGCATGCGCGCGAGCATCTACAACGCCGTACCCATGGAATCCGTCGAGGCGCTCGCCGCCTATATGCAGGAGTTCGAGGCGCAGCACACGCCGACCGCGCGATCTTTGTAGCCCGCCGGCCAGGCGGGCCCCATTTCCGCGCGCCGCGGTGCGACGCCACCCCAACGGGCAAACGCTGCACCGCCCCCTAGGAACCCCCGTCCCAAGGTACGCTGCGCACCCCCTGTTCACACATATTCATAAGGAGCCATTCCATGCGCTATATCAAGACCATCGACGACATCACCAAGGACGGCGACGTCGAGTTCGGCGAGGGCTATGAGTTCGTCGAAAACACGGAGGACGCCGACGCCATCCTCATGCGCTCCACCGACCTGCACGGCTACGAGCTGCCCGAAAGCATTCGCGCCATCGCCCGCTGCGGCGCCGGCGTGAACAACATCCCCATCGAGGAGTACGCCAAGCAGGGCGTCGTGGTGTTCAACTCCCCCGGCGCCAACGCCAACGCCGTGAAGGAGATCGTCCTGGCCATGATGATCATGTCCAGCCGCGGCATCGTGCAGTCCATGGAATGGGTGCGCAACAACGCCGACGACCCGGACATCTTGGTGAACGCCGAGAAGGCGAAGAAGGCCTTTGTGGGCCACGAGCTCAAGGGCAAGCGCGTGGGCGTCATCGGCTTGGGCAACGTGGGATCCAAGGTCGCGAACGCCTGCGTGTACCTGGGCATGGACGTGTATGGTTACGATCCGTTCATCTCCGTGGAGCACGCCTGGGCGCTCTCCCAGGACGTGCAGCGCGTGGGCACGCTCGAGGATCTGTGCCGCGGCTGCGACTACCTCACGCTGCACGTGCCCAGCAAAGCCGACACGGTGGGCATGATCTCCACCGAGCAGCTCGACCTGCTCGCCCCGGGCGCCGTGCTCATCAACTTCGCGCGCGAGACCATTGTCGATGAGGACGCCGTGGACACCGCGCTGCACACCGGCCGCCTGTCCTGGTTTGCCTGCGACTTCGCCACGCCCAAAACCGTGCTCATGCCCAACACGTTCATCACCACGCATTCCGGCGCGGGCACGGGCGAGGCCGAGGCCAACTGCGCCGACATGGCAATCTCGGAACTTAAGGACTACCTGGAAAACGGCAACATCGCGCATTCTGTGAACTACCCTGCCTGCTCCATGGGCAAGGCGCGCGCGGCGAGCCGCATCGCCTGCCTGCACGCCAACGTTCCCAACATGATCGGCCAGATCACCCGCGTGCTTGCCGACGATAACGCCAACGTGCAGCGCATGGTGAACGAGAGCGCCGGCGAGAACGCCTACACCATGTTCGACACCGATGAGCACCTGGACAGCTCCACCATCGAGGCGCTGAAGCGCATTCCTGCCGTCTACCGCGTGCGCGTGATCAAGTAGCGTACACGATCGCATGCAAGCGTACAGGCCCCGACGCGCAAGAACGTGCGTCGGGGCCTGTCTTGTTTTCCAACATGGCTGTGCAACAATGAGGTCGTTGTGTCCGCGTGTACCCGTCTTGCATTGACGGAAGTAGGGAGGATGAAGCATGGGAAGCGCATGGGAACTCGCACGGCAGCTCGTTCGCATCGACAGCTCCGACCCCGGAGCCTATGAGGGAGATATCGAAAGTTACCTCAAGCGTATCGTCGAAGATGCCGTCGCCGTACTGCCCACCGACCTTGCCGCACGCGTCGCCATCGAGGAGCTTGAAGTCCTGCCTGGGCGCCGTAACCTTATGGTCACCGTCCCCGGCACATCGAGCGAGCCGCGCTTGGTCTACATCTGCCACATGGACACCGTGACGCTCGGCGAAGGATGGAACACGGACACCCCGCCGCTGGGAGCGGTCGTGCGCGACGACCGGCTGTACGGCCGCGGCTCCTGCGACATGAAAGGCGGCCTCGCCTGCGCGCTTTCCGCCCTATTTGCGCTGCTAAAAGACGTGGCTGCCCGCGAATCGCTGCCCGCGCGCGGCTTTTCGCTCATCTGCTCGGTGGATGAGGAAGATCAGATGCGCGGCGTCGAGGCGGCCATCGATGCGGGATGGGTGGGTGCCTGCGAATGGGTGCTCGACACCGAACCCACCGACGGTCAGATCCAGGTCGCCCACAAGGGACGCACGTGGTTCGAGCTCACCATGGAGGGCGTGACCGCGCACGCGAGCCAGCCATGGGAGGGCGCAGACGCCGTCGCCGCTATGGCCGAGGCCATCGCGCACATCCGCCGTGCGTTTTGCGCGCTGCCCGCACACGATGAGCTCGGCCCCGCAACCGTCACATTCGGTCAGATAACCGGCGGCTACCAGCCCTATGTGGTTCCCGACTCCTGCACGGTGTGGATCGACATGCGCCTCGTGCCGCCCACGGACACCGCCGCGGCGCGCGCCATCGTAGAGGAGGCGATCGCCACGGCACAGGCCGCCGTCCCCGGCTGCACCGGCTCCTACGTCATCACCGGCGACCGGCCCGCCATCGAGCGCGACCCC
>CALULJ010000082.1 GCA_944321445.1 uncultured Collinsella sp. | reverse complement strand
GACCTGCCCGTGACCTTGGGCGACCTGGGTGTCGAGGACATCTCGCGCGAGCGCATCATGGCGGTCGCCGAGGCTGCCTGCGCGCCCACGGACACCATGGGGAACCTCCCGTTTGCGGTCACGCCCAACATGGTGTGCGATGCGATCCTCGCCGCCGACGCACTGGGGCGCTATTACAGCCTGGAGGAGTAGCCGCAACGGCTCTTTCACCCTTCGCGCCCCGCTTCGCCATCGCCTTGCGGGGCGCGAAGGCCTTTGGTCCGAATCTTTTCAGACATTTTGGGTCGATATGCATTTTCCGCGCAACGCGAAAGCCGATGGGTCTGCCCAGTTGGCCACCGGCATCACCTTGCGGGGGCATGTGAGGACTCTTTTTGATATATGACTGGCATAGCTTGCTGGTCATATATCAACGCCATGCAGGGATTCCTCGCATTTCGCGCGTGTGGGCAATGCATATCGACCCAAAATGTCTACGGCGACGAAACGTCTTTGCAAAAATGCGCCTGTTGCGAACTTTCACGTACCGACCGGACGCTCGTAGCCACGGGTCGCGGTGCATGTTACCTCCACGATTCATGAAGCTCCCGACGAACCGAAAGGCAGGCGCGGTGCTACAATCGCCAGGTTCGCCACAGGGCGGCAACGCTACGGAGGAGGAAGCTGTGACCGACTGGCTGGTTCGCCATTTCATACAGGACGCCGACAACACGTCCGACCATCTCGTTCGCGCGCGCTACGGACAGTTCGCCGGCGTGGTGGGCATCGTGTGCAACGTGTTGCTCTGCCTGGCCAAAGGAGGCATCGGCCTTCTTGCGGGCTCGGTCTCCATCGTTGCCGACGCCGTGAACAACCTCTCCGATGCAGCGAGCAACATCGTGAGCCTCATGGGCTTCAAGCTTGCGAGTCGCCCCGCCGATCCCGAGCACCCCTATGGCCATGGCCGCTACGAGTACCTGGCGGGCCTCGTGGTCGCCGCGCTCGTGCTCGCCATCGGCATCAACCTCGTGGGTTCCTCGGTCGAAAAGATCTTGCATCCCACGCCCGTCGAGTTCAACGGGACGCTTGTCGCCATCCTGCTGCTCTCCATCGTCGTGAAGCTGTGGATGGCCGCGTTCAACCGCACCATCGGCCGCCGCATCGATTCCGAGACGCTCCAGGCAACCGCTGTCGACTCGCGCAACGACGTGATCTCGACCGCCGCGGTGCTCGCCTCCGCCGTCATCTCGCACGTTGCCGGCATTCAGCTCGATGGCTTCATGGGCGCTGCCGTGGGCGTCTTCATCGTGGTGAGCGGCATCGGACTTTTGCGCGCCACCGTGAATCCGCTGCTGGGTCAGGCGCCCTCCCCCGAGCTCGTCGAGCACATCCGCACGAAAATCATGAGCTATCCGGGCGTGTTGGGCACTCACGATCTCATGGTGCACGACTACGGCCCGGGCCGCCAATTCGCGAGCGCGCATGTGGAGATGCCCGTTGAGGCCGACCCCATGGAAAGCCACGACCTTATCGACAACATCGAGCAAGATTTCAAGGAAAACGACGGGCTCATCGTGACGCTGCACTACGACCCCATCGTGACCGACGATCCTGCCGTCACCGACATGCGCAACTGGATTGACCAGGCCGTGAAGATCATCGACCCGCGCATCACCATCCACGATCTGCGCACCGTGCCCGGGCCCACGCACACCAACGTGATCTTCGACTGCGTGCGCCCCGCCGACCTAGCGCTTTCCGAAGAGCAGTTGCGCCGTCGCGTGAAACAGATCGTGGCGGATCACTATCCGCGCACCGTGGTCAAAGTCACCATCGACGACAGCTACGTGAGCTCCGCCCAGTAACCACCCGCCCCCCCCGGGTGTCCCCTCTGGGGACGGGGGTGCCAAGGGACAAAATGTCCCTTTTGGGGACGGGGGTCAGAGGGGACAAAGTGTCCCCTTTTGGGACAGGCCTGGAACGCGGAACGCACCGCGCGATATCCCGCGCTACCAGCTCTCCTCGATTGCGCGGACGCGATCGTAGAGCCAGCGGTTTTGCGGAACGAGGATGCCGTGCCTCTCTGCCAGCCGCACGATCGTGCCGCTGAACAGCTCGACCTCGGTCGGCCTGCGGTTCACCCGGTCCTGGGCCATCGAGGGCATGCCATCCGGGTCGAGCCCCGCCACGAGCGCGACCATCTCGAACAGATCGGTCTCCGTGACAGCGACGCCCTCGGCGCGCGCCACCGCGAGCGCCTCGCGCATGGCCGCGACGAGGCAGCGGTTCTGCTCGCCGCCCTCCTCGCAGGCCGACCCGTACGTGCCGCCGTAGACCATGCAGGTCTGGTTGATGCCCACGTTCAGCATGAGCTTTGTCCACATGCGGTGGCGGATGTCGGTCTCCACGGTGTGCGCGATGCCGCCGCGCGTCAAAACGTCGTCGATGTCCTCGATGACACCGGCCGCCGTGAGCGGCCCCGCCCCGAGACGAATCTCGCCGGGATGCGTGTAGGTGAGCGCGCCGTCGATGAACACGGCGTCCATGCCCTGCGTGATGCTGAGCGCCACGTGTTCCCAGCCGTACCGCGCGGATACGGCCTCTTCACTCGTCACGCCGTTCAGCAACGACAGGATGCGCGTACCGGGCCCCACAAGCGGCTCCATAGTGTCGATCGCCTGGGCCAAACCGGTCGCCTTGACGGTGAGGATCACCAGGTCGACGGGCTTGGCAGCGCTTGCCGGAACCGTGGGGACAGCGCAGGGCGCGCCGTTGACCGTCACCGTCTCGCCCGCATGCCGCGCGAACCGCTCGTCATCCATCACGAACTCCACGGCGTCGTACCCCAAATGCTCGGCCATGATGCTCGCGTGCAGCAGCCCGACGGCCCCCTTGCCGATAAACGCGATGCGCTCGATCGCCATGCGCACTCCTCTCTTACCGTTCGAACCGATCACACCCGAGTGTACGCCAACCGCACGCACCGCGCTCCCCTCCTGACGTCGTGCAACGTGCGCCAACTGGGGGCGGGTCCCTTTTGGTCGACGCGTGTCGACCAAAAGTGACCCGCCCCCAGTTGGCGATGTGGAATCGATTGCACAATAGTTGCCCTCATGCTTCCCTAAACGGGAAAGAATATGCATCCTTGCAGCTCATCGCTGCCGTTCGACCGAGCGAGACAGCCGCCTTTGCCCTCAAAGCTTAGAATGAAACACGATTATCCCGTTCGTCGGTAAGAAAGGAATACGCTCCCATGGCAGAGACCAAGAAGCCTGCCGGCACGCAGGACACCG
>CALULJ010000081.1 GCA_944321445.1 uncultured Collinsella sp. | reverse complement strand
GGCTCCTCTGAAATCGGCGGCCTCCCCAAGCGCACGGTACGCCCCGCTGGCCAGCAATCGGTCTCATACGCCCGAGCAGTCTCCTCGAGCTCGCCAGGTGCAAATCCCATCAGTCGTTCAGCTTCTTTTGCGTCCATCGTCCACCCCTCACTGCCTCAGCGACACACCCAACTCATGGAGAAATCGCTTCGTCGGCGGCGTCATGGCGTGAAAAGCAATAAATTCCTGCCAGCCCACCGAGCGCGCCGCGATTTCAACCACGCGGCCAGATTGATCGACTCCAACGACCAAATAATCCGTTTTGCCATCATCCCTATCTCGTCGTGCGCACGCAAACGTATTGTTCCACGCATGGGCAATGTCCTTTTCGCACAAACCGTGCTTGAGAGCATGGGGATGGATGCCAGCTAATAGCATACTACCTCGCCTCATTTTTGTATACGAAAATATGTGCAGTTCAGATAGTGTGAGATAGCAGCTAATGCTTGTTGTGGATGTGGTCGAGGACGGAGTCGACCAAAGTCGACATGGGCATCGTTTGGAGCCAGACCGTTCCCGGTCCGGTGAGCACGGTGTTGAACAGGCCCTCGCCGCCGAAGATGAGGTTCATGGCGCCGCGCACCATGCGTACATCAAGGCTCACGCCCGAGGTGAAGCCCAGCACGTTGCCCGTGTTCACGGTGAGCTGCTCTCCCGCCGCGAGTTCGTAGGAAACAAGGTCGCCGTCTACCTCGAGAAATGCCGTGCCGCACCCGGTGAGGCGCTGCATGATGAAACCCTCGCCTCCGAATACGCCGCTGCCGATTTTCTGGTTGACATGAACCGCGAGCTCAACGCCCATCTCCGATGCCAGAAAGCCCTGCTTCTGCACGATGAAGTCGTGTCCTGGTGCGATGGCGATGGGAATGATGCGCCCCGGAAAGCTCGAGCCGAACGCGATCTTGCCCGGCCGTTTGGCGGTATAGACGTTCTCGAAGAAGCTCTCCCCCGTCATCATGCGGCCCAGCACGCCGCCTGCGTCACCCGCCTTCGTTGCCATGTCGATCCACGAATCCATCCACACCATGGACCCGCGCTCGGTGCGCATCTGCTCACCCGCCGCCAGGTGGCACACGACCACCGGATACGCCTCGCTGATGATTTCGTACTGCATGATTGGCCCCTTCCTGCGTGAACACTCCATACGGATGCTTCAGGAGTGTAGAAAAGGCCACCTACTAACAATGCGATATGGACATATTACAGCACTACTATTTTTTCGCCATATGTGCTGAGCAGCTTATGCGCGCACGCGGCTGCGTAGACAAGCGCCCTACCTTGGCGTTTTCAATCAGCGCCCAAGCCGCACCTGTCAGGCGACGGTAAGGGTGCGGCAAGAATGCTGTCGGCACACGTCGTTCGACTTGGTGTCCATGCGCAAAATGGCGGGGCCCGCTGCAGAGGCCCCGCCGAAGGAAAAGGGAAAAACGTATGGATTGCGAACTTAGATGGGAAGCACGCCAAGAATGCCGTAGACAACTAGGTACAGCGCGAGCAGGATCAGGCCGTAGTACTTGCCGTATTCCTTCATGAACTCCGGGAAGTTGAGCTTGCACTCACCGCACAGCATGTAGAGCGCGGGAATGACGGGGCTCACGAGGCGGAATGACTGGCCGACCATCGAGGCGACCGCAGCCTGCGTGGCGGTGATGCCGAACTGGGCCATGACGTCCTTCATAACCGAAGCGATACCGAAGTAGAAGGCATCCTGCGGCAGGAAGCAGATGGCGGACGTGGCGATGACCGCGTAGATGGGCGCCATATGGCTGGACAGCTGCGTCGGGATGATATTGGCGATGAAGTTCGCCAGCGCGGTCGCCATACCCGAGCCGGACAGCACGCCGGAGAACACGCCGGCGCCCAGGGTGATGACGGCGGTCGGCAGGACATCGGCGGCGAGGTCCTCGAGGCGCTGGGAGCTCTCGTCGACGTTGGGATAGTTCACCACGAGTGCGATGGCCGAGGCGAGCATGAAGATGATCGAGCCGTGGATCTCACCCTGGATGAGCAGCACGACGGCCGCCAGCGTGAGAATCAGGTTGAACACGAACAGCTTGGGGCGCTTGAGCTCGACGTCCTTGTCGCGCACGGCGGCGATCATCTTATCGAGCTGCTCGGGCGAGACCGCATTGGCGTCCTCGAGCGACCAGCCGAGGCGCTTGCGCTCCTTGCGGCCCAAGAAGTACGTGATGACGATGACCGCGATCTGCGCAGCGATGAGACCCGGCAGAAGCGCCGCGAAGAGCTCGTTCACCTCGATACCCTGCGCTGTCGCAGAGGCGATGGTGGGGCCGCCCCACGGCAGCTGGTTCCAGATGCCAATGGGCGCAACGATAACGATCGCCAGGTAGATGAGCTTAAGACCCATCTGCTTGTAGAGGTTGATGAACGCGGACAGGCAGATGATGATCGTCGTGGTGGTGTCGCCGTTGAACGAAACGACCGAGGCAACCATCACCGTGGACATGAGGACCTTCAGCGGGTCGCCCTTGGCCATCTTAATGAAGAAGGCGGCAACGGGGTCGAACAGGCCAACGCCGAGCATGAGGTCGAAGTACAGAATCGAGAACAGGATCGTGAGGCCCGGCGAGATGACGCCCATCGACGTGCTCTGAGCCTCATAGTCCACCGAGTAGAACACGCCCTCTTTGATCCAGGTGAACAGGTCCGAGAAGGTCGAGCCGGTGACGAGCATCGCCACGATACCGAAGACGAGAGGCACCAGCGTGAGCGCATTGAAAACCGAGAGCTTCTTGATGGACAGAAGCACGATGAAGCTCACGATCATGGCAAGAGCCAAAGCGGTCAGCAAGGGGGAAGCACCTCCTAAGTAGCAGTAAATTGGATTGTGGTGGAATTGTATGTGAACCGCATGCGGCCAAGCGCCGCTTCAAACGATTCTCGATGCGGGACGCGACCGGCGGCGGCAGGCACCAGCGCCCGTCGCGCCCCGTGAAGAAAGGAGACGTAATTGGTCTTCGCAGCCGAAGACGGCGCGGCTACTTGATGAAGTGCACCTTGTCGTACAGCTCCTCGAGCACCTCTTCCTTGCGCTCGTTATAGGTGACCTTGTTCTGCTCGAACAGGTTGTTGCCCTCGGCGTCGATGGAGACGATCAGCGGACCGAGCTCGTTGACGCGGCAGGTCCACAGGGTCTCGGGCATGCCGAGCTCACGCCAGTTGGCGTCCTCGATCTCCTCGACCTGGGTGGCGGCGAGCACCGCGCAGCCGGCGGGGAACACGCAGTGGATGGCGGGGCCGATCTTGCAGCCCGCCTCAGTGTTGGGACCCATGCCGCCCTTGCCGACGATGACCTTGACACCGGTCTGCTCGACGAACTCCTTCTCGAACTTCTCCATGCGCATCGAGGTGGTG
>CALULJ010000080.1 GCA_944321445.1 uncultured Collinsella sp. | reverse complement strand
GACCACGACCACGACCACGACCACGACCACGACCACGACCACGACCACGACCACGACCACGACCACGACCACGACCATCATGCCCATGGGCACCATCACCACCATGAGCATCGCGGCCTGGCCGATATCGAGCGCATCATCGACGCCGCAGATATGACCGCAGGCGCCCGCGCGCTCGCGCACAAGACCTTCCGCATCGTGGCCGAAGCCGAGGCGAAAGCGCACGCGGTCCCCATCGACCAAGTCCACTTCCACGAGGTCGGCGCCATCGATTCCATCGTCGATATCGTGGCGGCAAGCGTCCTGTTCGACAGCCTCAACGTCGCGCGCGTCATCGTTCCCGCGCTCGTTGACGGCCATGGCACCATCCGCTGCCAGCACGGCATCATTCCGGTTCCGGCGCCCGCAACGCTCAACGTCTGCACGGCCCACGGGCTGCCGCTCACCCAGGTCGACATCGAGGGAGAGCTCGTGACACCCACCGGAGCCGCGCTGGTTGCCGCCTTCGACCCCGCCTTCGAGCTTCCCGTGCGCTACGCGGTGCGCCGCGTGGGTCTGGGTGCGGGCAAGCGCGCCTATGCGCGGCCCTCGATGCTGCGCGCGTTGCTCATCGAGGAGCTGCCTGCTGCTCGCCCTGCAAGCCCCGAGGTCCCGGGCACGCCGGCGCGCATCGTCAAGCTCGAATGCGACATCGACGACTGTTCGTCGGAGGTGCTTTCCTACGCAGCGGAGCGCCTGCGCGACGCCGGCGCGCGCGAGGTGCATTGGCTCCCCATCTTCACCAAGAAGGGACGTCCCGCCTACCAGCTGCAGGTCATTGCGGCTCCGGAGGACGTTGAAGCTCTGGAGCGCATCATCTTCCGCGAGACCACGACCATTGGCATCCGCCGCGTCATCATGGACCGCACGGTCCTTACCCGCACGTTTCACGAGGTTCAAACCCCGTGGGGTCCGGTGCGCGTGAAGCGCGTCGACCTGCCCGACGGATCATCCCGCACCATGCCGGAATACGAGGATTGCGCCGCAATCGCCCAGCGCGAGAGCGTCTCGTTGCACCAAGTGATGGTTGCCGTCCTCGCCCAGGCCAACTAATGGCGTCGGCCCATGCGGTACCTTTCCTGCTCCTGCTTAATCTGACCGTTTTGGCCGTAACAATATAAAACGAAGACCTTGTGTACACGTTTTTACCGACCTTCAAAGTACAAGGGAGCATCCGCCCCAGGAAATCCGCAGGTAATCGTGGTGCCTCTTCGGCGGTCTACTCGGCCGATCACCAAAAACCTGTACACGAGGTCTTCGTAAAACATTAATCCAGCCAAAATGAGCTCCACGTCCCGCTTCGAAGCCCCACACCACCCCTCGTACCCGCCATCCGCCACGAATTCGGGGTGTACAATGCTCGCAGCGCAGGCGCGCATCGAGGAAGAGGAGTCCGCCATGTCCGTCATGCAACGTGCGTTCAAGGCCCTGAGCATCCTGACCATCGTCGGTGCGGTGGATCTCAGCATCACCGCACGTGTCCTGTTCACTTCGGGCACCCAACTTGAGCCGCTGCAACTCGTGACGCTCATCCTGTCCATCGTCCTGTCGCTGCTGTTGGGCATCATGGGCCTGCGTACCGACGGCGATCCCGTCAAAGTGTCCAAGCTCTTCCTGCTCACCATGCTTGCAATCTGGGCAAACGTGGGCGGTGTGCTCCTTATTCTTCTTACCGGCGAGGTTATCGTTTCGGTCATCATCAACGCGCTCATCGTTGCCGCATTCGCGTACATCGCGCAGCGCGTAAGCAAGGAGCCGCGCCCCTAAACCCGCCAACGCATCCGATTCGCATCGTCCCAACCATCGAAAGGTGCATCCATGAAGTTCCTTCTCGCATCCGACATTCACGGTTCGGCGTACTGGGCCGAGCGCCTCGTGCGCGCCATCGACCAGGAGACGCCCGACCGCATCATCCTGCTGGGCGACCTGCTCTACCACGGCCCGCGCAACGACTTGCCGCGCGATTACGCCCCCAAGCGCGTGATTCCGCTGCTCAACGACCTCGCCGCCACCGGAAAGCTCATCGCTGTGCGTGGCAACTGCGAGGCCGAGGTCGACCAGATGGTCCTCAGCTTCCCCTGCATGGCCGACAGCTCCATCGTGCTCGACGAGGGCGGCCGCCAGCTGTTCTGCACGCACGGGCACGTGTTCGGTGCGGGCTTCCACAACAGCGTGGACAGCCTGCCTCAGCTGCCCGAGGGTTCGGCCATCGTATACGGCCACACGCACGTCAAGGTGAACGAGGAGGTGCCCGGGCACCCTGGCATCTGGGCCTTCAACCCCGGCAGCGTGTCCATCCCCAAGGACGGAACCCACAGCTACGGCGTCTATGACAGCACGCTGCCCGTGGACCAGGCTTTCACCCACGTGGTCATGGAAGAGGAGTAGCCCATGGCAGACGAGACGATTGCCACCGACGGATCCGAGGCGCGCAACGAGGCAACGCTGTGCGACGCGCGCACCTCGTTTCAGTCGCTGGTGAACACCATCTGGCGCCTGCGTCAGCCCGATGGCTGCCCGTGGGACCGCAAGCAGACGCATGCGAGCATCGCCAAGAACATGATCGAGGAGGCCTACGAGGCCGTCGATTGCATCGAGGCTGACGACGTGCCGCACCTGCGCGAAGAGCTCGGTGACGTTCTTATGCAGGTTGTGCTGCACGCGCAGATCGCCGCCGATGCCGGTGAGTTCACCATGGAAGACGTGGCGCGCGACATCGACGCGAAGCTCATCCGCCGGCATCCGCACGTGTTCGGCGAGCACGCCGAGGCCCAAAGCGCCGACGAGGTGCTCGACATTTGGGACGCCGTGAAGCTCAAGGAGAAGGAGACCCGCGACGCCGATGCTGCGGCTGCAAGCGAGCGCCCGGCTGGGCTGCTCGATGGCGTGCCGCGTTCGCTGCCGGCGCTCATGCAGGCGCAGAAGGTGTCGCGCAAGGCTGCTGCCGTGGGCTTCGATTGGGAAACGACCGAGGACGTGTGGGCCAAGGTTGCCGAGGAGCGCGCGGAGTTCGACCGCGAAGAGCCCGGCAGCGAGGCACGCGAGATGGAGTTCGGCGACATCCTGTTCGCGCTCGTGAACGTTGCGCGCAAAGAGGGCATCGATGCCGAAAGCGCTCTGCGCGCTTCGACGGCGAAGTTCCGCACGCGCTGGGAGGCCATGGAGGACGTCGCGTACGAGCGCGGCATTGCGCTCGAAAGTCTGTCTGTGGCGGAGCTCAACGAACTGTGGGACGAGGTCAAGCGCAGCTCGTAGCGTCCGTTTGGGCGATATGCGACCGAAGGGAATCGCTCCGTGCTCGTTCATTGTGCGGGATGCGTGCGCTCCGTTCAGGGCGTTCGTTTTTGGGGAAAAGGTACCCGCGCTGTGCTACACTGGGGATGCCAGCAAAGCCCGCCTTTCGTAAACTGGGGCGCGGGCGGCGCGGTTATAGTTTGAGGGGCCCGGCTGCAACCGAGCCCCTTTCGCTAATATGAGAAAGCCATTGTCAAGAGGCATGACGTCGCAGGACCCGATTTTTCAATTGGGTCCTGCGGCAT
>CALULJ010000079.1 GCA_944321445.1 uncultured Collinsella sp. | reverse complement strand
AGTCGCATTCGACATCGACAAGATCTCGAACGCGATTCGCGGCGCCTACTGCGAGGTGAACGAGGAAGAGCGCATGACGGAGCGCGAGATCGTCTTCGCGTCCCAAAACGTGGCGGAGGCGTGCGAGAACGCCGGCCACACCGTGTCGGTCGAGGAGATCCAGGACCTCGTCGAGGACGAGATCATGGCGCTCGACCACTTCGAGGTCGCCCGCCACTACATCATCTACCGCTACGTGCAGAGCCTGAAGCGCCAGAAGAACACCACCGACGACAAGATCCTGTCGCTCATCGAGTGCAATAACGAAGAGGTCAAACAGGAGAACTCCAACAAGAACCCGACCGTGAACTCCGTGCAGCGCGACTACATGGCCGGCGAGGTCTCCAAGGACCTCACGCAGCGCGTGCTGCTGCCGCACGACGTGGTCGAGGCGCACCGCGAGGGCCTCATCCACTTCCACGACTCGGACTACTTCGCGCAGCATATGCACAACTGCGACCTCGTGAACCTCGAGGACATGCTGCAGAACGGCACCGTGATCTCCGGCACGCTCATCGAGCGTCCGCATAGCTTCAGCACCGCCTGCAACATCGCCACGCAGATCATCGCCCAGGTGGCGAGCTGCCAGTACGGTGGCCAGTCCATCTCGCTCACGCACCTCGCACCTTTCGTGGAGGTTTCCCGCCAGAAGATCCGCGGCCAGGTGAACCGCGAGCTCGAGGAGCTGGGCGTCGACGCGTCCGAGGAGAAGATCTCCGCGGTGGTTGAGGATCGTTTGCGCGACGAGATCCGCCGCGGTGTCCAGACCATCCAGTATCAGGTCGTGACCCTCATGACCACCAACGGCCAGGCGCCGTTCGTGACCGTGTTCATGTACCTCAACGAGGCCCGCTCCGAGGCAGAGAAGCACGACCTCGCCATGATCATCGAGGAGACGCTGCGCCAGCGATACGAGGGCGTGAAGAACGAGGCCGGCGTGTGGATCACCCCCGCCTTCCCCAAGCTCATCTACGTGCTCGAGGAGGACAACGTCCACGAGGACTCGCCGTACTTCTACCTCACGCAGCTCGCTGCCAAGTGCACCGCCAAGCGCATGGTGCCCGATTACATTTCCGAGAAGATGATGCGCAAGCTCAAGCTGTCGAAGGGCGAGACCGAGGGCAACGGCGATTGCTACACCTGCATGGGCTGCCGCAGCTTCCTGACGCCCGACCGCTCCGGCAACGGCTTTGACAACGTGGCGCGCGCCAAGAACTACGAGCCCGGCAAGCCCAAGTATTACGGTCGCTTCAACCAGGGCGTCGTGACCATCAACCTCGTGGACGTCGCCTGTTCGTCCCGTGGCAACCAGGACAAGTTCTGGGAGATCTTCGACGAGCGTCTGGAGCTCTGCCACAAGGCGCTCATGTGCCGTCACGAGCGCCTAAAGGGCACGCTTTCCGACGCCGCGCCGATTCTGTGGCAGTACGGCGCGCTCGCGCGCCTGAATAAGGGCGAAACCATTGACAAGCTGCTGTACGGCGGCTACTCCACCATCAGCCTGGGCTACGCGGGCCTGTACGAGTGCGTGAAGTACATGACCGGCGCCAGCCACACCGACGAGCGCGGCAAGGGCTTCGCGCTGGCGGTCATGCAGCACATGAACGACAAGTGCGCCGAGTGGAAGGCCGAGAGCAACATCGATTTCTCGCTGTACGGCACGCCACTCGAGTCCACCACCTATAAGTTCGCCAAGTGCCTGCAGCGCCGCTTCGGCATCATCCCGGGTGTGACGGACAAGGGCTATATCACGAACTCCTACCACGTGCACGTGAGCGAGGAGATCGATGCCTTCGACAAGCTGAAGTTCGAAAGCGAGTTCCAGCAGCTGTCGCCCGGCGGCGCCATCTCCTACGTCGAGGTGCCCAACATGCAGGACAACCTCAAGGCCGTCATCCGCGTCATGCAGTACATCTACGACAACATCATGTACGCGGAGCTCAACACCAAGAGCGACTACTGCCAGGTGTGTGGCTACGACGGCGAGATCCGCATCGTCGAGGACGACGGCAAGCTCGTGTGGGAGTGCCCCAACTGCGGCAACCGCGATCAGGAGAAGATGAACGTGGCGCGTCGCACCTGCGGCTACATCGGTACCCAGTTCTGGAACCAGGGCCGCACCGAGGAGATCCGCGACCGCGTGCTGCATCTGTAGTGACGTATGACGGGAAAATGGGGACAGTCCCTATTTTCCCGTTTCGCGCTTTCGAGGGGTTGTTTGCGTGAACTACGCTGAAATCAAGTATTTCGATATCGCCAACGGCGAGGGCGTGCGCACCACGCTGTTCGTTTCCGGCTGCACGCGCGGGTGCCCGGGGTGCTTCAACTCCGGGGCGTGGAGCTTCGAGGCGGGCAGGCCCTTCACGAGTGAGATCGAGGACAAGATCATCGAGAGCATGGCACCCGACTATGTCGACGGCCTCACGCTTTTGGGTGGCGAGCCCATGGAGCCGCAGAACCAGGCGGGGCTCGTGGCATTCGTCGAGCGCGTGCGCGAGCGGTACCCGCGCGGTGACGGCAAGACCATCTGGTGCTTCACAGGTGACACGCTCGACGAGCTCATGCCCGGCGGTCGCCATCGCACTGAGGTGACCGATCGCTTGCTCGAATGCATCGACATCCTGGTCGATGGGCCGTGGGTGCAGGAGCTCTACGACATATCCCTGCGTTTTCACGGGTCGTCCAACCAGCGCATCATCGATCTCAATGCCACGCGCGCGCAGGCAGCGGCGCAGGGCGTGTCGCTTGCCGATGCCGTGTGCCTGTGGCGCGACGAGGAAGTCTACGCGACCCACAGCATGTGAAATTACCCCTGAGGAAATGTTGCATGGTACGATAGCGGGCGTGATACGCGTTTGTTCGGGAGGGCCCATGGTCGATCAGGAAAAGGTGCAGCGAGCGGTTCGCCTGCTGCTTGAGGGCATCGGCGAGGACCCGGATCGCGAGGGGCTCATCGAGACCCCGGCACGTGTGGCGCGCATGTACACCGAACTCGCGGGCGGCATGGATCAAGACGCCGCGACGCATCTTTCCAAAACGTTCGCAGTCGATGCCAACGACATGGTCATCGAACGCGATATCACCTTCTATTCGCTGTGCGAGCATCATCTGCTGCCGTTTTACGGACATGTGGCGATCGGCTACGTCCCCAACGGGCGCGTGGCGGGACTTTCCAAGCTCGCGCGCACCGTCGAGGTGTTCGCTCGTCGTCTGCAGCTGCAGGAGCGTCTGACCGCGCAGATCGCCGATGCGCTCATGGCCGACCTCGGCTGCGCCGGCGTTATCGTGTTCATCGAAGCGGAACACATGTGCATGACCATGCGCGGCGTGCAGAAGCCCGGCACGCAGACCGCTACCTGCGCACGTCGCGGCGTCTTTGAGGATGATCCCGCACTCGAGGAGCGCTTCTTCCGCATGATGGGGCGCGCGTAGTGGGGGGGCGACCCGTCGCGATGGAGCGCGTTGACGCCATCTGGCGGCATCCCGTGTACCAAGAGCAGCTCACACGCATCGAGGAGCTTGAGCAAGATCGCACCTTCTGCCGGCACGGCGCGCCGCATCTGCTTGATGTGGCGCGCGTCATGTGGATCGGCGTGCTGGAGGAAGGGCTTGCGGACGAGCCGCCGCGCGACGCCGCGTACGCGACGGCGCTGC
>CALULJ010000078.1 GCA_944321445.1 uncultured Collinsella sp. | reverse complement strand
TGGAGACGAGGGGGATCGAACCCCTGACCTCTTGACTGCCAGTCAAGCGCTCTCCCAGCTGAGCTACGCCCCCAAGCAACGAATAGGTACTATGAAGGAAAGCGGCAAAGAATGCAAGAGGCAATTTTGAAAAACTTTCTGCTAGATATATATCCGCAGCTTAACGGCTTAAAGCTGTTTTCGTTGAAAGAGACCCGTCCCCACGGAGGCCAAAGTGGCGTCTCCCACCCCCGTCCCCAGAGAGGACAAAGTGGCGCGTGGCACCCCCGTCCCCGGAGAGGACACTGCGCACGGTCCGAACGTTACTTCTGGTAGGGGACGACCTTGTTGCCCTTTACGATAAACGAAGTTCGAGCGTATTCGAGCATCGGGCGGTCGGCGAGGTTGTCGGTGTAGAACTCGTCGGGGACCACGTCCTCGCCAAACGCTCGCTTGAACGCTCGGACCTTGTTGTCTCCAAAATTGAGATAGGTGACCTCAAGCGTGTCGTAGTCGATAGTGGAGCAGATGCAGCACCCTCCCCCCGCGCGCCTCATGTACTCGTCCATGGTGTAGTTGAATGAGGCGGTCAGGATGACGTCGTCAGGCCGTGGCTGGTACCAGGGCTTGATCTTGTGCATACGGTGGTCCCAAAACGCGCTCACGACCGCACTCAGGTCGTCAAACGACGAAAGGTACGCATGCGCATGCCGATGGAGTTCGCGCTCGATATCGGTTCGGGTGCAGCGCTGAAGCTGATAGCGCATGAGCTGCAGAAGAACGGGGACGATGAATCGGATGGCGCTCGGCGCATAGCGCAGCGAGAACAGGTAGAAATCGAGCGGGCTTTCTCCGTCGTAGATGGTGTTGTCGAAATCGAGCACGCGCACGGGTGCGGTAGACCTCCCCTGCCCAAGATGGCCATGTGGCAAACAACAATGGTACGCGATGCTGCAAGGCTCTAGAATCCAGCGCGGCAACCCTGACGCGTTCTTTACAGAGGTCTACGGAGCGTCAACGCAGTACCCGCCCAATGCGCCGCAAAAAACCGGGCCCGCAATAAGGCGCGAGCCCGGTTGCAAACTCAGCAGGTAGCGCGAGCGCGTTAGCGGCGCTCGGCAGTCACAAGCTCGGAGACCTTGGAGACGATGCCGTCAAGAGCGACGTCCTCGCGCTCACCGGTGGCGCGCACCTTGAGCTCGACGGTGCCGTTCTTGATGCCGCGCTTGCCCACGATAATCTGGAACGGGAAGCCCATGAGGTCGTTGTCGGCAAACTTCACGCCCGGACGCTCGGCGCGGTCGTCGAAGATGACCTCGATGCCGGCAGCGGCAAGGTCTGCCGTGAGCTGCTCGGCAGCCTCGAAGGCCTCGCCCTTCTTATCAAGCGCAATGACAGACACCTCGTAGGGGGCAACGGAGACGGGCCAGATGATGCCGTTCTCGTCGTTATGCTGCTCCACGATAGCGGCAAGCGTGCGGGAGATGCCCACGCCGTAGCAGCCCATGAGGAACGGCTTCTCTTCGCCGTTCTCGTCGGCGAAGGTGGCGCCCATGGCCTCGGAGTACTTGGTGCCGAGCTGGAAGACCTGGCTGACCTCGATGCCGCGCGCACCCTCCAGCGGGCGGCCGCAGTGCGGGCAGGGGTCGCCGGCCTTAACGGTCACGAGGTCCGCCCATTCGTCGACCGTGAAGTCACGGTCGGGGCAGGCGCCAGTGTAGTGGTAGTCGACCTCATTGGCGCCGCATGCCCACTTCTTGGAATCGCGCAGGCTCTCGTCGACCACGAGGCGGATGCCCTCAGGCAGGTTCACCGGGCCGATGAAGCCCTTGTGCAGCCCATTGGCCTCAAGCTCTTCGTCGGTCATGAGATGGTAGGCGCCGAAGAGGTGCTCGGCCTTGACATCGTTCAGCTCGTGGTCGCCCGGGACGATGGCCACGACGGGCGTACCGTCTTCGGCGATGAGCGCAAGCGACTTGCGCGTGCCGTTCTCAGGGAAGCCGAAGAACGCGGCCACGGCCTCGATGGTGCCAAGACCCGGCGTATGCACCTTGGTGAGCGTGCCGTCGCCCGGTCCCTCGGTGACGGGGACCTGCGTGGCGGCGGCCTCCTCGTCGGCGGCGAATCCGCACTCGTCGCAGTACACAAGTGCGGCCTCGCCCGCGTCGGCGAGCGCCATGAACTCGACGGAGGTGTCGCCGCCGATCTGACCGGAGTCTGCCACGACGGGCAGGGCGTGCAGGCCGCAGCGCTCGCAGATGTTGGCGTAGGCCTGCTTCATGTCGTCGTAGATCTCCTGCAGCGATTCCTGCGTGGCGGAGAACGAGTAGCCGTCCTTCATAATGAACTCACGGCCGCGCATGAGACCGAAGCGGGGACGCATCTCGTCGCGGAACTTGTCCTGAATCTGATACAGGTTCACCGGCAGCTGCTTATAGCTGCGCAACTCGTTGGTGATGAGATCGGTCACGGTCTCCTCGTGCGTGGGGCCGAGGGCGAACTCGCGGTCGTGGCGGTCGGTCACGCGCATGAGCTCGGGGCCGTAAGCGCTCCAACGGCCGGACTCGCGCCAAAGCTCGGCGTCGGTAAGGATGGGCATGAGGAGCTCCTGGGCGCCCGCGGCATCCATCTCGTCGCGCACGATGGCTTCGATTTTCTTGAGGGAGCGCCAAGCGAGCGGCAGATAGGAATACAGGCCGGCGGCCTGCTTGCGGATCATGCCGGCGCGCAGCAGCAAACGGTGGCTGGCGAGTTCGGCCTCAGCAGGATCTTCCTTCAGGGTCGGTGCATAGAGCGCAGACATCTTCATGGCGCGATTGGTGCTTTTCAAGATGAAACTCCTCGTCGATGGGTCATATACGATTGTGCATGATAGCGCATACAGGCGCGACCGTACCGTCGGGCTTGCTGCCGCGCAGCACCTGCACATGTTGGCGGTTTCATGCTCCACGCGATGACGCACTTCTCCCCAGGGGAGAAGTGCGTCGCTAGAGGTTGTCGATTTCCGCCATGAGCTCGTCGACGATATCGGCTTCGGCGATCTTGCGGATCACGTTCCCGTGGCGGAACAGCAGCGCTGTGCCGCGCCCGCAGGCAACGCCCACATCGGCGTCCGATGCCTCGCCCGGGCCGTTCACGACGCATCCCATCACGGCGACGGAGATGGGCTTGGTGACGCTCTGCAGGCGGCGCTCAACTTCCTGCGCGATGGGGATGAGGTCGACCTGCGTGCGGCCACAGGTGGGACAACTCACTAGCTCTGGGCCGCGACGGCGGATGCCCAAGCACTCAAGAATGCCCCAGGCGACGGGCGGCTCCTCAACGGGGTCTGCGGTGAGCGACACGCGCAGGGTGTCGCCGATACCCTCGGCAAGCAGTACGCCGAGCCCCACGGAGCTCTTGATGGTCCCTTGGCGCACGGTGCCGGCCTCGGTCACGCCGAGGTGCAAGGGGACGTGCGGGAGCGCACGTGAAAGCGCGCGGTACGTCTCGATGGTGGTGGGCACGCTGTGGGCCTTGGCGGACAACACGATATCCTTAAACCCACGATCCTCGAAGTGCTCGACGAAGCGCAGGCTTGAGGCCACAAGCTTCTCGGGTTGCGTCAGGTCGTCGCGTTCAGCGATGTCGCGCTCGAGCGAGCCGGCGTTCACGCCGATGCGGATGGCGTCACCGGCCTCCCCCGCCGCGTCGATGACGGCATCGACCTTTTCCCACGACCCGATATTGCCCGGATTGATACGGAGCTTCGCGGCGCCCGCTTGCACAGCTCCGATGGCCAGTCGGTAATCGAAGTGGATGTCGGCGACGATGGGCACGGGACTCTCTGCGCAGATGCGCCTGAAGCTCTCGATAGCATCGGCGTCGGGCACCGTGACGCGTACGATATCGCACCCGGCGTCTGCGAGCGCACGCACCTGGGCAAGCGTTGCGTCCGCATCGTGCGTGTCGGTGCACGTCATGGACTGCACCACGACGGGCGCCCCTCCACCGATTTGCACCGAGCCGACCATAACCGGTCGCGTAGCTTCACGCGGAAGCATAG
>CALULJ010000077.1 GCA_944321445.1 uncultured Collinsella sp. | reverse complement strand
CTCGCGGCGACGCCGCACCTCAACGCTGTCCACCAGCATGCGCATAAGGCGAATCCCGCGTCCGCGTTCCTCGCTCCCATCGGGCTCCTCGGTGGGCGCGATCTCGTAGCCGCATCCGCAGTCGCGCACCTCGACCACCACGCGGTCGGAATACGCAATCACCATCATCATGCAGCCTGCCCCGCCATTCGCGTGGTCGTACGCGTTCGACAACGCCTCCCCCGTCGCGAGCGCCATGTCAAACCGATCGCTTTCGCTCATGGGCAGCGACGCCATCATGTCGGACACGCGATGCCGATAGTAGCCCAGATTCTCCACGCCCTCACGCACCGACACGCTCTTGCTCCACAGCGGCATAGCGCCCGGCTTGAGCAGCGGCACCGGCGGTCTCACCTGAGCCGTCACGTGCAGGATGTCGATAAGCCGCGCAATCTGCAGCGAGCGTGTCACGTCGGACGAGGTGTTTACGAGTGAAAGCAACCCGCCCAGGCGATTGAGGTTCCGTTCGCGTGAAAGCAGGCACGCCAGCCCGGACGAATCGATGAACGTCACGTGCTGGCAGTTGATGAGGATACGGCGAACTCCCTCCGCAACCAGCGTGTCGATCTGGTCGCGGAGTGCCGGCACCGTCGCGATGTCGATATCGCGCACCGGAGCAATGACCGCTATGTCGTTCCACTCGTTCATACGCTCATGGTTCCCCGCAGGCACCGGGCGTAATCACTCGTCGCGCAGCCGCACGCCCAGCGCCGCAAAGCATCGGGCAGCGGAAGCAGTGCGTGCTCCATCAGGCGCGCACCTCCCCACCCGCCTCATCGAAGCGCAGCGCCACGAGCGCGATATCGTCATCGAGCGCCGACTCGCTGAAGGCGTCGAGCTCTGCCAGCACCGCATGGCACAGGCCCTCCACGCCCCGCGCCGACGCGCGCAGCAAGAAGTCGAACAGCCGCCGTTCGCCGAAGAACTCACGGTCGGGATTTCGTGCCTCGATAGCGCCATCGGTATACATGAACAGTATGTCGCCCGGTGCAAACGAAAAACGGCCGCCCTCGTACGTCATGGATTCGAAGGCACCCACCACGCCCGACTGCACGGAGAGCAGTTCCATCTCGCCGTGCGTGACGCCACCCTGGTCGTCGGGCGCACCGGGATGGATGAGCACCGTGGGCGGATGGCCGGCCGAACAGTACGTCGCCGTACCGGCGCGCAGATCGATCTTGGCGACGAACATGGTGGCAAAGGTCTCCACGCGCGAGAAGCTCATGAGCATGCTGTTAAGCGAGCGCACCATATCCTGCGGCTCCGCACCCTCCCAAGCGTAGGCCGTGAGCGCGGTCTTCACGAGCGCCGACATGGACGCCGCCTCGATACCCTTGCCCGACACATCGCCCAAGATCATGACTGCGCGGTCGTCCGGCAGGCGGATAAGGGTGTAGAAGTCACCGCCCACGAGCGCCTGGCGCGTGGCGGACGAATAGAGCGAGTCCGTCGTGATGCCCGGCACGCTGCCCAAATCGTTGCGCAGGCCCACCTGGAGCGTCTGCGCGATACGCCGCTCCGAGCTCGACTGCTTGAGGCCCTGGCTCATGATCTCGAAATCGTGCGCCAGACGCACCAGGTAGTCGTACTCGATGTCGTCGATGGGCTCCTGCGTGCTGTCGCGCAGGAGCAGCATCATGCGCGGAACGCCGCCAACATGCCCGTTCTCTTCAGGCAGCATATCTTCGCCGACCTCAATGTCGGGCAAACTACGGCTGATGTCGAAGAACACGCCCTGGCTGGGCAGCCCGCGCGACGCGAGCCACTCCCCTGCCCAGGTGGTTTGGTCGACGCGTACCAGGCGCACCGAGCGCAGATCGTCCGGCGAGCACGACCAGGCGCTCTGCTCGCGCATGAACGGCATCGTCGCCATGGGGTCCACGCGCGCCGCAGGCGCAGTGGTGGAGAAGAACATCTCATCGATCGTCCCGGGCAGGCACACGCGACTGCCGCCCTCGAAATCGATCACATAGCAGTTGCGGCGCGGGTCGCGCAGCACGGCGCACGTGCGGCAATGCAGCACGCGGTGCACCTCGTCGGACACGGCATGCCAGGTGGCCGCACTGTCCCCCGCCTCGCCGTACAGGTACTCACGCACGCGGTTGAGCGAGCGCGTGAGCTCCTCGGTGCGCTGCGAGCGCAAGCTGCTCACCAGGCTCACAAGCTCGATGGACAGGTAGTCGCAGATGACCTCGAGCACGCGGGCGTCCATCATGCGCGGGCGCCGCGGGCGCTTCCAGCCCAGCTCAAGGATGCCCAGCACCTGCGTGCCGAAGAACACCGGAACCGCAATGAGGGTACGATAGGGCGGCACGTTCTCCACACGTAGGCGTGTGCTCTCGTGCGTGTCGATGTCGAAGAACACGCTCGACTCGATGCCCTTGCCGTAGGCCGCCGGCACGATGGTGAGGTTGCACGGTCGCTGCTCGCGCAGCACGTAGGTGGGAATGCCCGCGCCGTACGGGATGAACTCGGGCACGTAGTCGCGCGTGAGCCCGTAGCTGATGCCGCGCAGCTTGAAGCCGCCGCTTTCTGAGAAGTAGATGGACGAGCCATCCGCATCGAGCGTGTCGACGAGCTTGTTGAGCACCGCATCCAGAAGCGACGGAAGATCCTTGGAGCCCGCCGCCGTCATGATGACCGAAAGGGTACCGGAAAGCCGCCTGTTGACCGCCTGGAGCTCCGAGAACAGGCGCTGTGTCTGGCGATCGCGCGCGTACTGTTCCTCGAGGCTACGGATGACCACGAGCACGCGATCTGTCGCTTCATTCGCCATGCCCAATGCGCGGGAGGACACCGCCGACGCGCGAACGCGCACAGGGACAAACGAGCCGTCCGGGAGCTTGAGCACGCAGCTGTTATCCTCGCCATCGAGCGTGAAAGGCAAGCGATGCTCCGAGGCGCGCTCGAACTGATCGCTATACAGCAGGTCCTTGATATCCTGACCCACAATGCGGTCGCGCCCCTCGAGCGCAAGCGTCGTGAGCTGGCGGTTCACGTGCTGCACGGCGCCGTCTGCGCCGCACAGGGCAATCGCATCGCTTGTGAGCTCAACCAGATGCGCAAGCTCGGCGAGCTCGCCGGTAGCCATGGATTCCATCGACGCACCTCCCGCACCGAATACGGCCGGAGCCAACCACGTCCTTCCGGCCTGCTACGCAGTATACCGGTCCCGGCAGGACAAGGGCCCGACATCGAAGCGAGCGGCCGTATCATGTTCAACAGGTAAAAAGAAAGCCTCCCAAAGGAGGCCCGAAGATTCAATGGTGTCGGAGGCGGGACTTGAACCCGCAAGTCCGAGAAATGGACACTAGCACCTCAAGCTAGCGCGTCTGCCAATTCCGCCACTCCGACTTGCCTTGCAGCGAGAAAGATATTAACCCAAGCCGACCGCTTTGCGCAAGCACTTTTTCAAGAATATTTTCCAGGTTGTGGAGATGGCACATCTCCCCAGCTCAGAGGCACAGAGGGCCATACCAGCCCTCTTACTACACGAGCTTTGCCTCGAAAAAGTGCGCGTAGCCCTGCGGGTCGATGAGCAGCTTGGCGATCCTGCGCGAGCCCGCCACGGCGTGTGCGCCGAAGATATAGGGAATCACCGGCATGTCGGCGGCGATGATGCCTTCCGCCGCACGCAGCCGCTCCTGGCGCTCGGTATTGCTCGCAACCGAGCGTGCCTCATCGATGAGCTCATCCACCCGCTCGTTGGCGTAGCGCGCGTAGTTGTGCCCACCTATGGAAGAGGAATGAAACAGGGGGAACAGCACGTTGTCCATCACGGGCACATCGGGCTTCCAGTCAACGCGCGCAAGGCTGAACTCGCCCGCGTCCAGGCGCCGATGGAGCTCGTCGAACTCCACCTCCTCGAGCTCGCAGGCGATTCCCGCTTCCTCGAGGTACGAGGCGATCTCTTCCATGGCTTTCTGATGTCCGCAGTCCGTGCTGTAGAGGAGGGAGATGTTCAAACCGCGCTCCCCTTCCTCGTCCTTGGGGTACACGGCGTCCAACAGGCGATTCGCACCCGTCACATCGTGCTGCGCGGCTGACCAGCCCTCCTCGCGATACCCCGGCACATCGGGCGGGACAATACCGTATGCCGGCATGCGCACATCGCGAAACACGCGCTTGGAGAGCGCGTCGCGGTCGATGGCCATGGAGATGGCACGGCGGACATCGGGATTATCGAGCGGCTGACTCGCGGTGTTGCATGCGAGGTAGGACACCACGGGTTCGCTTCCCAGCACGATATGGCGGTTGGCGTTCAGCTGAAGACGCTCATCGTCGTTCGATTTCCAGCTCGCCGCGTTGGCGTCGGCGTTCTCGATGGGGCAGACGGAGACCGTCAGGTCTCCCGACTCGAACGCGCGGTAGGAATCGGCAACGCTATCCTGGAACGTCATGCGCACACGCGCAACCTCGGCGGGCGCGGGGGCGTAATCATCGAAGCGCAGCAGGTCGAGCCCCGCTCCCCCATCCTCGAGCGCACCGTCAACCTTGAACGGGCCGTTGCCCACCGGG
>CALULJ010000076.1 GCA_944321445.1 uncultured Collinsella sp. | reverse complement strand
CGCATGCGGCAGAGGAGCTGTCCATCCCGTATACGGTCGGCGGCGGATTCCGCGACCTGGCGGGCATGCGCACGATGGTCGCGGCGGGTGCCGACAAGGTGTCCGTCAATTCCGCGGCCGTGCGCCGGCCCGAGCTCATCACCGAAGCGGCCGCTGCGTTCGGCAGCCAGGCCGTGATCGTGGCCATCGACGCCAAGCGCGTGGGTACCCCCGGCGCTCCCGGCGTGGACAAGTGGGAGGTCTATCTGGCGGGCGGCCGCACCCCGACCGGCATCGACGCGGTCGCGTGGGCAGAGGAGGCCGCGCGTCGCGGCGCCGGCGAGATTCTGCTCACCAGCATGGACCGCGACGGCACCAAAGAGGGCTTCGACCTCGCCCTCACGCGCGCCGTTGCCCGTGCCGTGCCCATTCCCGTCATCGCGAGCGGCGGCGTGGGCACCCTCGAGCACTTCGCCGAGGGCATCATCGAAGGCGAAGCCGATGCCGTCCTCGCCGCCAGCGTCTTCCACTTCGGCACCTACAGCATCCGCCAAGTGAAAGAATACATGGCAGCTCAAGGCATTCCCGTCCGCTTAGATTTTTAGCGCGGCCAGTGTCCTCTCTGGGGACGGGGGTCGTAGGGGACATTTTGTCCCCATTGGGGACAGGGGTTGGGGAGGCCAGGTTTGCTCTCGAAAGGATTGCATATGGATATCAACGAGCTCAAGTTCGACGCGCACGGGCTCATCCCTTGCGTCGTTCAGCAATACGACTCCGGCGAGGTGCTCATGGTCGCGTGGATGAACGCCGAGTCCGTCCGGCTCACGCTCGAGACCGGCACCACGTGGTTTTGGAGCCGCAGCCGCAAGGAGCTGTGGAACAAGGGCGCCACGAGCGGCAACATGCAGCAGCTGCGCGAACTGCGCGTCGACTGTGACGCAGACACGCTGCTCGCCTTGGTCGATTCCCCCGGCCCCGCCTGCCACACCGGCAACCGCACCTGCTTCTTCCGCACCCTGGGAAAATAGGGACAGGCACTTTTTTCCCACAGAAAGGATCGCATCATGGGCGTTCGTACCGCTAACGTAACCGACGGCAATATCGGGGAGACCTTGACCGGGCTTGCTGCAGTCATTCACGGCCGCCGCGACGCGTCGCCCGAGCAGAGCTACACCGCAAAGCTCCTGCAGGGCGAAGCCGACAGCCTGCTCAAGAAGCTCGCCGAGGAGGCGAGCGAGGTCATCATGGCCTGCAAGGACGACGATCACGATCACATTCGTTACGAGGCAGCCGACCTCGTGTACCACCTTATGGTCACGCTCGAGCGCTACGGCATCACTATCGAGGAGCTCGCCGGCGAGCTCGATGCGCGCCACCGGTAGCGCGCCGCTGCGTTGCACGACAGGTATGACCTGCGAAAACACGGGAAAAATCATCACTGTGCACGACAGACGAAGCGCCGCATTTTGGGCATACTCCAACTGGGAAATCACCGATTGGACGGAGGTGTTCACCATGATGCCGCAGGGATTTGAATGGTTCATCGTCATCTGGATGTATCTGAGGAACCTCATCGGTCCCGTCGTCGTGTTCGTCCTGGTCGCGGTCATCGCGGTTATGGCCTTCCGCATCAATGGCAGACTTAAGCGCCTAGGCGATGCCGCCGCGGCGCAGACGGGTGCCGGCGGCCCGGCAAACACGTCGCCGAAACAAGCGGACGAAGCGAACGCCAAGCAAGCTAAGCTCCATCGCGACCTGGAGCGCGCACGCCTGGAAGTCGACCTCGCCGACGCCGGTCTCACACGCCGCGAGCGCACCGTGCTTCTGGCCACCTGCGAGGGCATGACGCTCGCCGCATTGGCCGACGACCTGGGCGTTTCGCGCTCCACGGTGGGTACCTACAGCACGCGCGCCTACGAGAAGCTGGGCGTTTCCACCCGTGAGGAGGCGCAGGCCTGGTTGAGTCGCCGTGCGTTCGCGCACGCCCTGGCGGACAAGGGCCTCACGGATGGCGAAGTCGAAGTCGCCCTGATGGCCGCCGAAGGCGCCTCGACGGCGGATATCGCCCAGGCGCTGACCCTAAGCGAAGCGGCGATCAACAGCCGCCTGCAGCAGGCGTACGGCAAGCTCGGCATCCATTCGCGCGCCGATCTGGCCGGTTTGCGCGACGCGACCGTATCGCGCTGATGCCGACGGGGTAGGATGAGGGCAGCGCGTCCGCGCGAGAAGGCAACGCGGCCACACCCAAAGGAGAAACCGATGTCCGTTCTGTTCGTTGAATACCCCAAGTGCACGACCTGCAAAAAGGCCAAGAAGTGGCTGGATGACCACGGCGTCGCCTACACGGATCGCCATATCGTGGAAGATAATCCCACGGCCGAAGAGCTGGCCGCCTGGCAGGAGAAATCCGGTCTGCCGGTGCGCCGCTTCTTCAACACCAGCGGCATGAGGTACCGCGAGCTCGGTGTGAAGGCACAGCTCGACGCCGGCATGACGGATGCCGAGGCGTTCAATCTGCTCGCGACCGACGGCATGCTGGTGAAGCGTCCCATCGTGGTGACCGACGATACCGTTCTCGTGGGCTTCCGCGAGGCAGCATGGGAAGAAACCCTGCTCTAGGCCCTCGGCTTTCTGCGCGAAGGCGCGCCGCCCCCATTGCCTTTTGACACAAATCGCCCCGCACGCGCGATGCATGCGGGGCGATTGCGTTACATGTGGCTATGCGTACTAAATGATGCCCAGGCTGGCGAGCTGGTAGATGTAGGTAACCACGAGCGCAATGTTGGCGACGATGCAGAGCACGCCCAGCGCAATGCCCGCGAGCGCGGCCTTGTCGTACGGCGCGTTCTGGCGGCGCGCCACGATGCCCAGGGCAATTGCCACAACGCCGGCGACGACGCTCAGCATCCAGCTCACGACGAGCGCCAAAATCACGGCAGCGATGCCAAAGATCACGGCGGCGATGGAAAGCCCGGGGTTGCCGGGAAGCGGCTCGATGTCGACGTCCGGCTTGGCAAGCGGGTTGTCGTCCGTCAGCGTGAGGGTGCGGTCCTCCTCGTCGAGCTCGGGGCCGTGCATCGGGGGAAACGGGCTTGCCTGCGCGGCGTCGGCTGCGGGCGTTGCAGGTGCCGCAGGCGTCGCAGGCGCGGCGTCTGTCGCGGTGCTGGCAGCGGTGTCCACGGCGGCTTCGGGCGACGACTCGACGGCCGCATCGTTTACTGCGGTCTGCTTCTGAGGGGTCTCTGGCATCGATGCTCCTGGAGAATCTGTTGTGCGTACGGGCGTGATGCGCCCGCGTCGTTACATGCTGTCGCTTCGCAGGATAGCAGGTTTGCGCGCGTCTTTCATGTGCTTTGACTGCCAATTAAGGTCTACAGAACGTGCCTCAACGGACGCTTCATGTGCTAGCGTCTATACGTGAACAAATCGTTGGCAAACGAGAGGATGCCATATGGATGCAGCCGAGCTTCTAACGCTTGCGCAAGCGGTTTCGCGCGGGGCGCTCACGCCCGAGCAGCTGGTGGAGCGCGCTCGCGTGGACACTGTCAAAGACTTGGGCTACGCGCAGGTCGACACGGAGCGCGGGCTTCGCACCGGTGTTTCGGAGGTCATCTACGGTGCGGGAAAGACCGCCGAGCAAATCGCCGGGATCGTGGACGCGATGCGCGCCGCGGGCCAGGCCCGCGTGCTCATCACGCGCCTTGAAGCAGACAAAGCTGCCGCCCTGGCCGAACTCGGCTGCCCGTTCACCTATTACGAGGCTGCTCGTGCCGGCGTGGTGGGGGAGTTGCCCGAACCCGATGGAAACGGAATGATTCTCGTTGTGACGGCCGGCACCTCCGATGCACCCGTGGCGGAGGAGGCCGCGCTCACCGCGCGCTTTTTGGGCAACCGGGTCGAGCTGGTGAACGACGCTGGCGTGGCGGGCATTCATCGTCTGCTGTCGCATGGTGAGCAGATTGCGCGCGCCCAGGTGATCGTCGCGATTGCTGGCATGGAGGGCGCATTGCCCTCGGTGGTGGGCGGTTTGGCCGCCTGCCCGGTTATCGCGGTACCCACGAGCGTGGGTTACGGCGCCAACCTGGGTGGGCTCACGACGCTGCTCGCCATGGTCAACAGCTGCGCGAGCGGCGTTTCCGTCGTGAACATCGACAACGGGTTCGGCGCTGCCTACCAGGCGTCGCTCATCAATCATCTACCGGGCAAGGAGGCCTAGTCGCAATGCCGCAGGATATGAACGGAACGAAAAGCGCTGCGCTGCAGGGGCTGACGCTGTATTTGGACTGCCAGTCTGGCGTGGCGGGCGACATGATGGTCGCCGCGCTGCTCGATGCGGGTGCGGATGAGGCCGCGATGCGCCGTGCGCTGGCGAGCCTGCCGGTGAACGGTTTCGAAATCAGGATCTCGCGCGTGAAAAAGGCGGGCATCGACTGCTGCGACTTTGCGGTCGTTCTGGATGCGGCGCATGAAAACCACGACCACGATATGGCCTACCTGCACGGAAACGGGTACGCTGCTCACGACCACGACCACGACCACGACCACGACCACGACCACGACCACGACCACGACCACGACCACGACCACGACCACGACCACGA
>CALULJ010000075.1 GCA_944321445.1 uncultured Collinsella sp. | reverse complement strand
TCCAGAAGGAGATGATCGCCAAGGCCGTCGGGGGCGGGCAGCGCAAGGGCGAGAGCATCAACTGCTCCATGCGTAAGAACGTCCTCGAGTACGACGACGTCATGAACAAGCAGCGCGAGGTCATCTATGCCGAGCGCAACAAGATCCTGGACGGCAAGGACCTCGCGAGCCATATCGATGAGGTCATGGACGATACCGTGTCCCGCTGCGTGCAGGAGTTCTGCGCGGTCGACTCCCGCGATGGCGAGCGCGACCTCGAGGGCCTGCACAAGTGGCTCGTCGAGCTCACGGGCAAGCAGGACGCGCCCATGCCCGAGGACAAGGGCTACGACGAACTCAAAGACGAGGTCATGGCCTACGTCAAGCAGTGCTACGACCAGAAGGCCGAGCATCTGGGCGACGAACTCATGCGCGAGCTCAACACGCAGGTCATGCTGCGCGTCATCGACACGCGTTGGATGAACTACCTGCAGGAGATGGATTATCTCAAGCAGGGCATCGGCCTGCGCGGCTTCGGTCAGCGCGACCCGCTGGTCGAGTACAAGTCCGAGGCGTTCGCCGCGTTCCACACGCTTGTCGACACCATGTACGAGGACTATCTGCGCACGGTGCTGCGCATCGAGGTGAAGCAGGCTCCTAAGCCCGCGCCCGAGCCCGCGCTCGACCATGCGACGTATTCCGGCCCCGCCGATCCGGATGGAGCCTCCACGCTGCGCAGCCAGGCTGCTGCAAACGCCGCCAACGCTGCCGGTCGCGCTCCGCAGGGTACCGAGGGCGCCGCGGGGGCGAGCGTGCGCACGTTCCGCAAGTCCGAGAGCGGGGACCCCTACGCCAACGTGGGACGCAACGATCCCTGCCCGTGCGGTAGCGGCAAGAAGTTCAAGAACTGCCACGGCAAGGACCGCTAATGGCAGATGCGACGCCTGTGACCAGTGAGGACCTGGACGCGCTCGCCGAGCGTCTTTCCGAGGTGGAATCCTATCTCCACCTGGATGAGAAGCGCGAGCGCGTGGCAGATCTCGAGCGCCAAAGCGCCGCTCCCGGTTTTTGGGACGATGCCGAGGCCGCTCGCGCGTTGATGGCGGAGCTCTCGCGCGATCGCGACGACATCGAGGCTGTTCAGCATGCTCGCGAGGGTCTTGCCGATGCGCGCGCTGCGCTCGAGCTCGCGGCCGAGATGGATGGCGACGAGGAGCTTGTTGCCGAGGCGAGCGCCACGGTGGAGCGTCTTGTCCACGCCATCGACGACATGGAGCTCTCGAGCTGGTTCACCGGCAAATACGACCACGGTGGCGCCATCGTGACCATCAAGCCCGGCCAGGGCGGCTTGGAGGCCCAGGACTGGACCTTCATGCTGTTCAAGATGTACATGAAGTACTGCGCGCGCCGCGGCTGGAAGGTCACGGTGAACGATTGTCCGGCAGCCGAGGTCATCGGTATCGACCGTGCGACGTTCACAGTCGAGGGCAAGGACGCCTTCGGCATGCTGCGCGCCGAGGCGGGCGTGCACCGCTTGGTGCGCATCAGCCCCACGGACGCCAAGAAGCGCCGCCAGACGACGTTCGCGGGCGTCGAGGTCATCCCGGTGCTTCCCGAAGATATCGACATCGAGATCTCGTCCGACGACATTCGCGTGGACGTGTACCATGCGAGCGGTCCGGGCGGTCAGGGTGTCAACACCACCGACTCCGCCGTCCGCGTGACGCACCTGCCCACCGGCATCGTGGTCACCTGTCAAAACGAGCGCAGCCAGATTCAGAACAAGGCCGCGTGCATGCAGATCTTGAAGGCGCGCCTGTACGAGCTCGAGCTGCAAAAGCGTGCCGACGAGCTCGACCAAATTCGTGGGCCCAAGCACGATATCGGCTTCGGCAACCAGATTCGCAGCTACGTGCTCTATCCGTACCAGATGGTCAAGGACCTTCGCTGCGGTGTGGAGACGGGCAACGTCGAGGCGGTGCTGGAGGAGGGCGACCTGGACCCCTTCATCGTGGGCTACCACCGTTGGGCGACGGGCAACGCCGACTACACGCCGGACGCAGCGGACGCCGAGGAGTAGGGGAGGCTAGAGCCGGCAGGCGTATGGTTGAGCATTTCGCCGCGAAGCGCTCGCGCAGGTGGCATCGTCTCTGTTCCATTGCGATGGGTGCCGCACGTTACAATCGATACGACGCACGGCGCGTCCCAAAAGCGGGGCGCGCCGTCTTGTGAAAGGGGGAGCTATGGCAGTAGGGCCGGTAGGGCGCATCGATCTCAAACGGGTGCTGAAGTCCAAGTTCGTACGGGATCTGCCGCTTGTGATTCTGGGCTGCGCCATCGCGGCGCTTGCGGTCGACATGTTCATGGTCCCCAAGGGCCTGGCCGCCGGCGGCGTCACGGGTTTGGCGACGATTTTGCAGGAGCTCGCGCACCGCACCGGGTTCGACCTGCCCGTCGGCTTGCAGACCATCGTGTTCAACGCCATCTTGCTGCTGTTCGTGATTCGCACGGGAGGCGCGCGCTACGCGGTGCAGACCGTGACGGGCTTCGTGCTCTTCGGCTTCTTCACCGACCTCTTCGCGCCCTTTGTCATCCCGCTTGATTCGAACGACCTCATGCTGCCCGCACTCTGGGGCGGCATCATCTCCGGTATCGGATACGGCCTGGTGTTTCGCTGCGGCGTAAACACAGGCGGGTCGGACACCATCGCGCAGATCATCTCGCGCAAGACCTCGCTGCCCGTGGGCTCGACGATCATGGCGATCGACGTCGCGGTCTGCGCTGCGAGCGCCCCGGTGTTCTCGCTTGAAAACGCCCTGTATGCCGCGCTTGCCATGGTAGTCATGGGTTTTGTGGTCGACATGGTGGTCGACGGTGCCGACCGGCGCAAGGCGGCCTACATCATTTCGGAAAAGCACGACGAGATCGCCAACGACGTGCTGCACGGCATGGATCGCGGCGTGACCGAGATCTCGGCGCGCGGCCTATGGAGCGGCGCCGACCGCCCCATGCTCATGATCATCCTCGACAGGCGCGAGGTTTCCATCTTAAAGACCATTGTCGCCGAGCACGATCCGGGTGCCATCATGTTCATCACCGACGTTGCCGAGGCCATCGGCGAGGGCTTCAAAGGCCTCGACGTCTAGTTGCCAAAACGGGCGTCTTCCTCCTTCCGCACTCCATTTGTCCTGCGATTGTTCCCGCTGCTCGAATGAATATGTTTCGGCTGGGTACCTATGGTATGGTGAATTGGTTAGTGGAGAAATCCGGCACGCGGCGAGGGGCATTTCCCGCGTGTCAACGAAAGGAGGCACCATGAGCGACGACGAGCTCAAGCGGGTCGCCAACGAGGTCCGCCGCGGGATCGTGACCGCCGTGCACGCGGCGAAGTCGGGGCATCCCGGCGGCTCCCTCGGCGCTGCCGACATCATCACCTACCTGTACTTCGAGGAGATGGACATCGACCCGGCCGAGCCTAACCGCGCGGACCGCGACCGCTTCGTCCTCTCCAAGGGGCACTGCGCACCGGCGCTCTATGCGGTGCTCGCCGAGCGCGGGTACTTCCCCAAGGAGGACCTCGAGACCCTGCGCCACATCGGGTCCCACCTGCAGGGCCATCCCAACATGAACGACACGCCGGGCGTGGACATGTCCACGGGCTCGCTCGGCCAGGGCATCTCCGCCGCGACCGGCATGGCGCTCGCCGCCAAGCACTGGGGCGATACGTACCGCACCTACTGCCTGCTCGGCGACGGCGAGATCGAGGAGGGCCAGGTCTGGGAGGCGGCCATGTTCGCCGGCAACCACGCGTTGGACAACCTGTGCCTCATCGTCGACCACAACGGCTTGCAGATCGACGGCACCATCGAGGAGGTCAACTCCGCGATGCCCATCGCCGACAAGTTCCGCGCCTTCAAGTTCCACGTGATCGAGGTCGCCGACGGCAACGACATCGCGCAAATCCGCGCCGCGTTCGCCGAGGCCCGCGAGACCAAGGGAGCGCCCACGTGCATCGTGTGCGAGACCGTGAAGGGCAAGGGCGTCTCGTTCATGGAGAACAACGTCGGCTGGCACGGCAAGGCACCCAACGACGAGCAGTTCGAGCAGGCCATGGCCGAGCTCGCGAAGGAGGCTTAAGAGATGGCTGACGTGAAGAAGATCGCCACGCGCGCGAGCTACGGCGAGGCGCTCGTGGAGCTCGGCGCCGAGCACGACGACTTCGTGGTCCTGGACGCCGACCTCGCCGCCGCCACGCAGACCGGCAAGTTCAAGGCCGCCTACCCCGAGCGCTTCTACGACGCCGGCATCGCCGAGCAGAACCTCATGGGGCTCGCCGCCGGCATCGCCACCACGGGCCGCGTCGCCTTCGCGAGCACCTTCGCGATGTTCGCCGCCGGCCGCGCGTTCGAGCAGGTGCGCAACTCCATCGGCTACCCGCACCTCAACGTCAAGATCGGCGCCACGCACGCAGGCATCTCCGTGGGCGAGGACGGCGCCACGCACCAGTGCTGCGAGGACATCGCCCTCATGCGCACCATCCCGGGCATGACGGTCATCGTGCCCTCCGACGACGTCGAGGCCAAGGCCGCCGTGCGCGCAGCCTACGCGTTCGACGGCCCCGTCTACATGCGCTTCGGCCGCCTGGCCGTGCCCGTGATCAACGACGGCGACGACTATGAGTTCCAAATCGGTCGCGGTATCAAGCTGCGCGAGGGCAAAGACGTCACCATCGTCGCCTGCGGCCTCATGGTCCAGGCTGCGCTCGAGGCTGCGGAGGCGCTCGCCGAGGCGGGTATCGACGCGGAGGTCATCAACATCCACACCATCAAGCCGCTCGACGAGGACATCATCGTCGAGAGCGCCAAGAAGACCGGCCGCGTCGTCACCTGCGAGGAGCACTCGGTGATCGGCGGCCTGGGCGACGCTGTCCTCGCGGCGCTCGCCGAGAAGTGCCCGGTCCCGGTGAAGAAGGTCGGCGTCAACGACGTCTTCGGCGAGTCCGGCCCCGCCGTCGACCTGCTGCACAAGTACGGCCTGGACACCGAGGGCGTCCAGCGCGCCGTTGAGGAGTTCCTGGCATAGCGCCCCGGCCCCATCGCCCGCTGCGGTTTTCGCGCCCCCGTTTCTCTGGGAACGGGGGCGCTTTTCTTGGACTGGCCTCCCGCCCCCGTCCCCGGAGAGGCCAGATGCGTCCCGCATGCGATGGCTATGGTGGAGCACGGCTGCGGGTACAATGGGGGAGGCCAGTAGTTTTCACGTGCGGGGGTTTTCCGTATGAGCGACACGACGATTTCCAACGACGCCGACGTCACAGGGCGCGCGGACACCTGCGTGCTCGCCTCGACGGCGACGCCCGCGTTTGCGGACGCGTGCGAGCTCGCCGCAATCGCCCTTCAAGATATGCGCGAATACGACCAGGCGCTCGACTCGCTGACGAACATCCCTCCCTCGGCTACAGCGATGCTTACGCGGGGGACCCGGTCCGGCGGCACCCAGGAGCTTCCTGCAAGCTTGCGGCCAGATGCGGTTGAGGACGCGCAGGATCCTGACACATCCGATGAGCAGGCGACAAAGCCCGTGGTTTCTCGAAAGCGTTTGATTG
>CALULJ010000074.1 GCA_944321445.1 uncultured Collinsella sp. | reverse complement strand
TGGTCCCGCTGCCGGGAGATCTCTCGAGCTCGCTCGGACTCACACGGGACAACGTGCAGGCGATGGTGTTCTCCTGCGCGGTCTGCACGATCATCGGCTCTGCCGTCGCGAGCATCGAGACGCCGGTCTATTTCCGCCTGGGCCAGACGAAGGCGACCCAGTGGATCCCGATGATCTCCGTGTTCCTGTTCATCGGCCCCATGGTCATCCTGGGTGCCACCGGCGGACTCGACAACTTCGCCGGTATCGCCGACGCGGTCCGGGGCCTGTTCGCCTTCATCGAAACGCCCGTCGGCGTGGTGACGAGCATGGCGGTCGCCATCGCGCTCGCGTGCATCATCCTCGGCATCTCCGCCGCCGTCTCGCTCAAGTTCTACGAGCAGCGCGAGCTGTAGCGACAAGTTGGGGCCGGGTCCAATCTTGTCGCCTCAGCGGCTGCGCGTCGCATGATCTCCGCCACCACGTCGGACTTCGCGTCGGCGTAATCCTGCACGAACCTCCAGCTCATGGCAGCCAGACGGCGCTTCTCGGCAGCGTAGCGGTCGCGGTCGACATCGTGGGCGCGCAGCCAATCGCGAAACCGCAGCATGCGCTCGGCCTCCTCGCAGCCCTGCGCGAACACGTGAAGGTTCACGACGGGATCTGTCCCCTTGAGCATCCGATGCTCATACCAATCGGGCTCCCGAACGCGCAGGCGATACCCGATCCGCTCAAGCGCCGGCACGTACGCGTCCTCGTCTTCGGGGTCGGCGACCAATAGCAGGATGTCCAGAATCAGCTTCGCGCACAGCCCGGGAACGGACGTCGAGCCCACATGCTCCACGGCACGTGCCGCCTCGCCCAACACGGCGCAAATCTTCTCACGTTCGCAGTCGAACAGCTGCGACCAGGCAGGATCGTACTCCTGCAGAACGATTGCGCTCCCCTCCTCGGGCTCGCCGATCGTCACCTCGCGCAAACGTGTCTCCGAAGTCATCTTTCGCACATCCACCTCATCTGGCGACAAGATTGAACCTGCCCCCATCTTGTCACGGCTACCGCAGCGCCCGCTTGATCTCGTCGAGCAGCAGGTCGATATGGTCATCCCGGTGATTGAGCGCCGGAATGTAGGTAACGTCAGGATTCCCGCCGCGCGCACGGCAGCGCTGCTCAAAGCGCCCCTTGGCAACAGACGCGATGTCGTACAGCGATTCGAGGCAGTCGGACGCGAAACCCGGCGTCACGAGGGCGATTCGGTCCACGCCCTCGTCTACCCAGGTATCCAGAATCGTGTTGGGATGCGGTGTCGCCCACGAGCGCGAATCCTCGAAGCGTGAGTGGTACGCGACGGCCCAGTCGTCGTCGGAAAGCCCCAGGAGCTCGGCCACCTGACGCATCGAATCCCGGACCTCATCGAGGTAGGTATCTCCCGCCTCGACGTCGTTCAGGGGCACCGAGTGGAACGAGAACAGGACCTTGCTCCCCGAGCGCCATTCCCACCGCTCCGCGATCGACCGAGCAAGCGCGTTCCAATAGAGCGGGTTGTCCGCATAGCCCTCGACGACCCCCACCGCATCGGAAGGGGCAACAATGCTCAGAAACCGCTCCTTGCAGGTGCCCACCGTGCAGGTTGCCGTCTGCGGAAAGAGCGGGAACCCGAGAAACCGCGTGCACCCCTGGTGCCTCAACGACGCCGCGGCATCCTCGATGGAGGGTGACCCGTAGCGCATACCGACCTCGGCAACAAAGGGCAGGCCCTCCCGGGACATGCGTTCGTTGAGCTCGTCGCGCTGTTTGAGTGACTCGACAAGCAGGGGTGCGCCCTCAGGCGTCCACACCTGCCGGTACCGAGGGGCGGTCTTCTTCGGACGGTTGCGCGCCACGATTCCATGGAGGACGGGAACCCATATCGCACGAGGAGCACGAACGATATTCCTATCGGAGAGAAACTCGATGAGATAGGAACGGATGTCCTCGGGATCCGGCGATGCGGGAGACCCCGTGTTGATCAGGATAACCCCGGTTTTTTCATGCAAACAGTCCATAGAGCCGACTATAGCAAAACGTCTTCCGGTTGTGAGCCGCAAGGCGGGTACAGTTTGGCGCGAAGACGTCCTCGCCCGTCCTCCACGATGCGACCCGTTCCAAAAATCTTCTTTCTTTCTCACAAAAGTGAGCTACAGTAAACTTGTATTTGTTTGTCTAGTCGTACTTTTGGTACGCATGAAGGGAGCTTTCATGAGCGCATTGAGCTTTCTCAAGGGAACGCACGGCCTACTGTTGGGAGCAGGAGTGGTCATCGGATCGGTCGGCGTCAAAGTGCTGACAAGCGACTCCGCCAAACGCGTTTACGTCAAAGCCGTCGCCGCGGGCTTGCGTGCCAAGAGCGCCTGCGAAGACACACTCGAAAGCGCACGCGCCGAGGTAGACGACATCATCGCCGAAGCGAACTGCCTCAACGAGACGGCATCCCACCTCGATGCGCAGGCGGATGGCGATTCCTGCGAGCCTACCCCCGTCGAAGCATAGAGCAGACCGTGAGATACACCATCAATCATGAGCTGCCGCAACGAATCCGGCTGACCCTTTCCGACCGCGTCTCCGTATCCGACGCCGCTGCTTTGGAGCCGATGCTCGCATCCTGGACCGGCATCGAGCGCGTGCGTGTCTACCCGCGTATACGCTCTGTTGCCGTCTGGAGTCGCGACGAACTGGCAAAAACGGCCCTGCTCGGCAGGCTGGATGCCCTCACGCCCGAACAGCTGAGTGCCGCGGGTGCCCAGACGCCCGGCGCCCCAGCGTCCGTCGATGCGCCCGTCGTCAGCAGCATCGCCCGCCTTGCCGGCTCCTACCTGATGCGTCGCTGGTTCATGCCGCCCGCGCTCCGGACAATCTGGGCTGGTATCCACTATCTCGGTTTTTTACGCGCCGGCTTGGCATCGCTCGCCCGCGGCAGGCTGGACGTGCCGGTGCTCGACGCCTCGGCGATAGGCCTCTCGTTTGCCAAACGAGACCCCAAGACCGCTGCGAGCACCATGTTCCTGCTCGATCTGGGCGATGCGCTCGAGGACGCGACGCGCGCGAAATCCGAGCACGAGCTCATTCGCTCGCTTATGGCGATCCCCCAGAACGCGCGGCGCCTAGAGGATGGCGAGGAGGTCATCGTGCCTGCACAGAGCCTCCGTGCAGGCGACCTTGTCGTAGCGCGCACCGGTATGCCTGTGTGCGTGGACGGCGTGGTGGAGCGCGGCTTCGCCCTCGTCAACCAGGCGGCGCTCACCGGCGAGCCGCTCGCTGTGGAGCGCACCGTCGGCGACGACGTCTTCGCCGGAACAGCGGTGGAGGAAGGCGAGATCCTCATCCGCGTGGGCGCCGAGCCTGCCTCGACCAAGCTGCGCTCCATCGTGAACCTCGTCGAGGCGTCCGAGGCACTCAGAAGCGAGGTGCAGGCGCGCCGCGAAAACCTCGCTGACCGCTTCGTGCCATGGAACTTCCTGCTTGCGGGCATCGTGGCGGCAACGACCCGCAGCCTCACCAAGTCCTCCGCCGCCCTTATGGTCGACTACTCGTGCGCACTCAAGCTGACTTCATCCATCAGCGTGCTCGCAGCTATGCGGCAAAGCGCACAGGAGGGCATGACCGTGAAGGGGGCCAAGCACTTCGAGGCGATCGCCGCCGCCGACACCATCGTGTTCGACAAAACGGGCACGCTCACCGAGGCAACACCGCGCGTGGCGCAGGTGCTCGCCTTGGCACCCGATTGGACGGAAGATGAGGTCTTGCGCACATCCGCCTGCTTGGAAGAGCATTTTCCCCATCCCGTGGCGCGTGCCATAGTTGCCGCTGCGGCGGCACGCGGCCTCGAGCACCGAGAGCGCCATGCCGAAGTTGCCTACATCGTGGCGCACGGAATCGCTTCCGAACTCGACGGCAAGCGCATCGTCATTGGAAGCAGGCACTTCGTCATGGAAGACGAGCGCATCGATGTCTCCCCCGAGATGGAGGAGCTCGTCGAGCGTGAGCTCGAGGGCCTCTCCCCACTCTACCTCGCCCAAGACGGCAAACTCGTAGGCGCCATCGGCATCGAAGACCCCCTGAAACCCGGCGCATCCGAGGCGGTCGCCGCCCTGCGCGCACAGGGCATACGCCACGTCATCATGCTCACTGGCGACAACGAGCGCACCGCCGCCCGCATCTCTGCCGAAGCGGGCATCACGGAGTTTCGCGCCAACCTCCTTCCCGAGGACAAGCACGCCTATGTGGAGGAGCTCGTGCGCCAGGGACGGCACGTGATCATGGTGGGCGACGGCGTCAACGACGCCCCGGCGCTTTCCGCCTCCGACGTCGGCATCGCCATGGGTACAGGCACCGCCATCGCCCAGGAGGTAGCCGACATCACACTCGCAACGGGCGACCTGAGTGCCGTCGTGCGTCTCCGCGAGCTGAGCTGCGCGCTCATGGGCCGCCTCGACCGCTCGTTCGCCGCCATCATGGGAATCAACTCCGCCCTGCTTGCGGCGGGTATCGCCGGCATCATCCAGCCTCAAACCTCGGCGCTGCTGCATAACGGGAGCACCATCGCGCTCGCCGCAAAGAGCGCTTCTCGGCTCTAGCGAAGCCAACCCTCCCGACCTGGCGCCCGCCGCGCGCATGACACGTCATGCGCGCGGCGGGCTTTTCCGTAGGCCCCTCAACAAACTGCCTGATACGCAGTCGGGAGGACATGCGCGACCCGGACGCCACCGAATCCCGCAATGTCCAGAACCCGCACATCTATTGAGCGATAACCCGCCTACAGCGCCCAGCTCGCGCTCTCAGTCTGCAAGCGCACCATGCGGGCGAAAAGACCGCCGCGCGCCAGGAGCTCGGCAGGACTCCCCTGCTCGGCCACGCGACCGCCGTCGAGCACCACGATCTTGTCCGCCGCCTGCACCGTGCGCATGCGGTGGGCGATCACGATGACGGTCTTCCCGACAAGGAGCCTCGAGAGCGCCTCCTGGACCTTTGTCTTGTTCTCCACGTCCAGACTCGCCGTGGCCTCGTCGAGCAGCACGACGGGCGCATCCTTGAGCAGCGCGCGAGCGATGGAGATGCGCTGACGCTCGCCGCCAGAGAGCTTGGAGCCGTTTTCGCCAATCATCGTGTCGTAACCCTCCGGCAGCCTGCTCACGAACTCATCGCAGTTGGCAGCACGTGCGGCAGCCAGCACCTCCTCGTCGGTCGCACCACGCCTGCCCAAGCGGATGTTGCCCATCACCGTGTCGTCGAACAGCAGCACGTCCTGAAAGACCACGGCGAAATCGCGCAGCAGGACCTCCGGGTCCACGGTCGCCACATCCACGCCGCCCACGGTGACGAGACCCGCATCCGCATCCCACAGGCGCGCCGCCAGGCGCGCGCAGGTGGACTTGCCGGAACCGGAGGGTCCCACGAGCGCCGTAACCTCGCCCTCACGGGCCGTAAACGTCACGCCATCGAGCACCTTCTCGCCGCCGCCATAGGAGAACGACACGTCATCGAAGCAAATATCATGGCCCGCTGGGTCATAGGCCTCCGAACCCCGCGCGAGCGGTTCCTCGAAAAAGCCCTTCATGCGCGCCGCAGCCGTCTTTGCCGAGAAGAGCTCCGCGATAAGCATGAGACACTGATCAAAAGGCGCGTAGATGCGGCTTACCACGATAAGGAAGGCGAACAGCGTCATGAAGGTGCAGGAACCCTCCAGAATGAAGGCGGCGCCGGCGAGGACCGTCGTCGCGAGGCCCAAGCGCAACACGATCTGCGCGCCGTTCACGCAGACGCCGCAGGCGATCTCGGAGCGGGCTGCCTGACGCTCAGCG
>CALULJ010000073.1 GCA_944321445.1 uncultured Collinsella sp. | reverse complement strand
TGCCGGCACGCAGGACACCGACCAAACGAAGAGCACCGCCGCTGCAACCAAGACCGCGGCGAAGAAGACCACCGCCGCGCGCACGAAGACCGCGGCAACGGCGAAGGCCGGCACCAAGACCGCCACCGAGGCCCCCAAGGCGACCGCCGCCAAGAAGCCGGCAGCGAAACCCGCCGCCGCGAAGGCCGCAGAGAAACCGGCTGCCGCCAAGCCCGCAGCGGCCAAGAAGGCCCCTGCTGCCAAGCCCGCGGCAAAGGCGAAGGCAGCCGACGCCGTCGCCACCAAGGAAGCCGCCCCCGCCAAGGCGACCGCAGCCGCCAAGCCCGCCGCGGCAGCCGCGAAGAAGCCGGCCGCGAAGCGCACCTCGACCCGTCCCACCAAGGCGCAGCTGGCAGCCGCCAAGGAGGCGGCCGACAAGGTCTTTGCCGAGCGCCTCGCCCGCCATCACGACGAGCTGCGCTGGCTCTACATGGAGCTCTACGACAACGGCGACATGTTCGCCGAGCTCTGCGACCAGATGAAGCGCTTCTACGACGAGCGCACGCCCAAGCTGCGCGCCCTCGACGCCGAGCGCGAGGCCGCCGGCGCCTGGTACCGTGCGAGCGACATGTTGGGCATGCAGATGTACATCGACAACTTCGCCGGCACCATCAAGGGCGTCGAGAAGAAGCTGAACTACATCCAGCAGTGCAACGTCAACTACATCCACCTCATGCCGTTCCTCGATACCCCCGCGGACAAAAGCCGCTCGGACGGCGGCTATGCGGTCTCGGACTTCCGCCGCGTGAACCCCGAGCTCGGCACGATGGACGACCTCGCGCACCTCGCCGATAAGTGCCACGACAAGGGCATCAGCCTGTGCATGGACTTCGTCATGAACCACACCTCCGAGGACCACGAGTGGGCCCGCCGTGCCCGCGCCGGCGAGGGCGAGTACATGAACCGTTACTTCTTCGTGAAGGACCAGGGCATCATCGACCAGTACACGCACGACGTGCCGCAGGTCTTCCCCACCACCGCGCCCGGCCACTTCACCTATCTGCCCGAGCTCGACCAGTGCGTCATGACGCAGTTTTACCCCTACCAGTGGGACCTCAACTACAAGAACCCGCGTGTCTTCAATGAGATGATGTACAACTTCCTGTTCCTGGCCAACCAGGGCATGGACATCATCCGCATCGACGCCGTCCCCTACATTTGGAAGCAGCTGGGCACCAACTGCCGCAACCTCAAGCAGGTCCACACCATCGTGCGCATGATGCGCATGATCGGCGAGATCGTGTGCCCGGGCATCGTGCTTCTGGGCGAGGTCGTCATGGCACCGGTGGAGGTCGTGCCGTATTTCGGCACGGTCGAGAAGCCCGAGTGCCACATGCTCTACAACGTGACCACCATGGCGACCACCTGGCACACCGTCGCCTGCCGCGACGTGCGTCTACTGCGCCAGCAGCTCGACGCCGTGTTCGGCCTGCCGCGCGAGTACACGTTCCTGAACTACCTGCGCTGCCACGACGACATCGGCTGGGGCCTCGACTACGACACGCTCAAGCAATGGGGCATGGAGGAAGTCTCGCACAAGAAGTACGTGAACGACTACTTCCAGGGCTTCACGCCGGGCAGCGTGAGCCGCGGCGAGCTGTACAACGCCGACCCCGTGACCGGCGATGCGCGCTTCTGCGCCACCACCGCATCCATGTGCGGCATCGAGGCGGCGGGCTTCGAGGGCAACGAGGAGGCCATGGACACGGCCATCCGCAAGGACGTCATGCTCCACGCCTACGTGTTCACGCAGTCCGGCCTGCCAATCATCTACAGCGGCGACGAGATCGGCCAGGTGAACGATTACACCTATAAGGAGGATCCCGAGAAAGCCGAGGACTCCCGTTACATCCACCGCGGTAAGTTCGACTGGGAGCTGTCGAAGAACATCAAGAAGAAGGGCACCGTCCAGGAACGCATCTTCGACGCGCTGAAGCAGCTCGAGGGCATCCGTCGCGACGAGCCCGTGTTCGGTGCCGACGCCGAGGCCTGGACCAAGGACTATAGCGACACCTCGATTCTGTGGATCGTGCGCCGCGCTGGCAACGAGACGCTGCACGCCGTGTTCAACTTCAGCGACGACGCGAAGACCATCTGGATGCCAGAGGCGGGCATCTACACCAACCTCGTGACCGGCGAGACCGCCGAGGTCACGACCGTCGACATGCCCGCATGGAGCTTTATCTGGATGCTCCAGAAGTAGCCTTGGGAACGCCCCCTGTGCAAGCGGGCCTCGTGGCATGCGCCATGAGGCCCGCTTTTTGCTGGAAAAGGGTCGTGAAAACACCCCTGTCCTTGTTGCTCAACCAGACCGCTTACGAGACGCGCTCGATTGCAAGCACGCAACGCGCGTCGCCGGCGATGATGGAGCCCTTGAGCGTGACTTCAAAGCGCTCTGCCGCCCACAGCTCGTGCATCACCAGCGACATTCCCTGCCGGGAACAGGCACACAGCGCCGGCGTGTTCACGTGGCCCTGCGTATGCAGCGGGCAGGTGCACGTCAAGAAGGAGACCGTCCAGGCGCGCCCAGGCTCGACCACTGTCGCCGCCAACCCGTCGACCTTATCAAGTGCGCAGAAGAACGCGTCGAGGTCGCCGCCATAAAGCCGCATCGAGCCCTGGGCCAGACAGCTGCGCGCGCACGCCGTAAACACGCGATCGCGCTGGGGTGCCGCAATCGTATTGACCCCTTGGAAAAATCCCGTGAACCAGAAGCCCAAACTGGTCGCATCGCTGCCCGCCATGGCGCACCTCCCGATGTCCTTCCTCCGCCCTTTTCGCTGTTGTACCCGCCCGACACGCCGTTGCGTCATCGCAACGGCCGCATTTCGGCGGCAGGACCCGATGTGGACGACCCAGCCGCAACTTCTGCTGCAAAAAGTCGGGACTTTGGGCGGATTATTCACACCGGGTCCGTATCGGCGGCTTCTGGGCGTGCATAAACAACGAGGTCAAAGGGGTGCATCTCTCGACCCGAGCAGAAAAATCCGCCCAAAGTCCCGACTTTTTGCAGCGCGGCACCATTGCAACCAAAAGCGACCTGCCCCCCTTTGGTTACAATGGAAGCAACGTCCGACGAAAGGAGAACCGTGCTCGACCACCTCATCATCCGCGCTGCCGATCCCACCGGCATGGCCGCTTACTATGAGCGCGTGCTCGCCACCGTCGGCTATCGCAAGGGTGTGGAATACCCGGGCGGCACGCAGTTTGTGGACGACGAGACCGGCGACGCCGTGTGGATCTCGGCCGCCAAGGAGGGCACCGTGCCCACGCCCTCCCACTATGCATGGCGCGCGAAGACCATCGACGACGTGCAGGCCTTCTACGATGCCGCACTCGACGGCGGCACCGACAACGGCGCCCCTGGCCCGCGTGACTATCACCCCGGCTACTACGCCTGCTTCGTGCTCGACCCCGAAGGCAACAACATCGAGGCCGTGCTCCACGACTACGAGGGATAGTGACAAGGTTGCATCCGGCACTTTCTTGCTGCGACATCGCCTTTGGCTACGGGCGCTCCAACATATGGGAGCACGTAACGTTTTCACTCGCCGCAGGCGATGTCGCCCTGCTCGTTGGGCCCAACGGCGCCGGCAAGTCAACGCTGCTGCGCTGTCTTGCCGGTTGGGAGCGGCTGCGCGCAGGCAGTGTCTCAATCTGCAGAACGCCACTTGAGCTCACCCGTCCGGCCGAACGTAGCCGCATGGCGTTCGTGCCCGATGTGCCCGCCTTCTACGATGACCTCACTGCCTATGAGCACGTCGAGCTGCTGGGTCGCGCCAACAGATGGGACGATGAGCGCTGGGACGAAGCCGATCGCCTGCTCGAGCGCTTCGGCATCGCGCGCTTCTGCGACCAGTACCCACAGAGTTTTTCGCGCGGCATGCGCGAGAAACTCGCCTGCGCGCTGGCCCTATCCGTGCGTCCCGACATCCTCATGCTCGACGAGCCGACCGGACCGCTCGACCCCACGTCGGCGGGCCTTTTGGAAGAGGAGCTCGCCCGCACGGCAGCGGGCGGCTGCGCCATCATCATGAGCTGCCACCACGCGCTGGAGGTGCTCGAACCCACCTGCGTGCTCAAACTTGAAAACGGTGCACTCGAGCAGCTCGATGGCAATGTCGCCGCCAGCGACAACTTCTGGAAATCGGTCTAGGTGACGGGCATGCTCAGCGGAATGTCCACCATGTTTTGGCTCAAACGACGCCACCTGCGCGCCGAACTCAACTTTTGGCTTTGGGCAGCAGGCGCCGACCTGGACGACGCGCGCGACCTGAGCGAACGCATATACCTGCTGTACCTTGTCGCCCTTGTGGGCGGCTGCCTCGTTGCGTGCTGGCTGTGGATCTTGGGGCTCGTCACCGGAGCGGCAACAGCGACAGATTCGGAAATGGTAGCCATCACCGCCGACGCAGCGATGCTCATCGCGGGAGCGGTGCTCGCTCTGCCCGCCTGTGCGGCAGCCCTGTGGTCCATCCGCGCAGCGTGGCGCTCGCCCTGGGCGGCATCTGCCCCCGATGCTTCTTGGCTTGCGCAGACGCCCGTGGCGCTCCCCTGCTGGAATGCGATCGAACTCGTACCGCGCATGGCGGCACGCGCGATTCTGGCAGGCGCCGCCGGCTACCTCGTTGCCGCCTTCGCCGCCTGCGCTCTCGCCGGAACGGCAACGCTGGCGATGTGCCTCCCCTTCGCTGTAACCTGCAGCTGTGCGACAGCCGCCGCCTGTGCGGCCTCATGGCTTATCGGTATTGTCCGCCTGCGCCTGACGGCGGCGCGACGCCTGCCGCTCACGGGCATCGTCGCCGCGGTGGCCATCGCCCTTGTTGTCTGCTCGGGCATGGCGATACCCGCGCTCTCGCATGTTGCCCGCGACCTCATCGCCGCAACCCCGACAGCATGCGCTGCCCCCTTGGGCACGGCAGCAGCAGCCCTTCTCGCCACTGCCGCGACCCTGCCCGCCGCCGCATCGCTTTCCGTAAGCTCGCTCACGTACGAGGCGGCCGACGCGCAAGCCTACGCAGTGCGCCGCATGGCGCTCTACAATCCCAAGATGTACCGCGCGCTCATCAAGCGCAAGGCGGCAGCCCGACGAAAGCCCTTGGGGCACATGCCGCGCATAGAAGGAACGGGAACCGTGCTGGCCCGCTCGGCTATCTCGCTCCTCAGGCGCTATGACACGCTCCCGCAGCTTCTGGCCGCGGGCGCCGTCCTCGCGCCTGCCGGTGTCGGACTTCTTACAGGATCGCTCGCCCAAACGAGCGCCGCGCTAGGCTTGCTCGGTGGCGCCGCGGGCGGGCGCGTTCTCGGAGCCGCCTGCTGGCTGCTGTTCGCCATCAACTGTTCGGAGCTCCCGCGCACGCTCGCGCGGACGTTTCTTGACGACACGGCCAATCGCTTCATGCGCGACCACCTTCCCGTATCCACGCCGAAGCTCCTTACCCTCGACGCCCTCCCGGGCCTTGCAGTCGCGGCAATCGCCTCTGCGCTCGTCTGCATCCCCATCGCCCTAACTGCAGGCGCGGCAGCGGCACTGGGCACCTGCGCATCCGCTCTGGCGCTCGATGTCGCCTTTCTGCTTTGCGGCGCGCTCGATGCAGCCGAACGAACGCCCGGAAAGCTCCGCCTCTCCTGCGAAGGCGCACTCGGCGTTACCGCCGTGGCGTCTGCGTTGCTCGCCGCCATGTTACCGACCGCATTCGCGCCGCTCGCGTTCTGGGCCGCTGCGGGAATCGTCGCCTTCGCAGTCCTACAGGCACTGTAGCAGCACCGCTACAAACAAGGGTGCACCTGGCATCTTCTTGTCACTCGTGCAGGCCGATGCTGTTATAAGCAAATGAAATTGTCGCCCCTCGTTTTTTGATTCTGTCACCCCGCGACGCCCCGGTCCCCTAGCGTAGTCCTCAGCCGAAGGAGGACACATGGACAAGAGGACCAAGG
>CALULJ010000072.1 GCA_944321445.1 uncultured Collinsella sp. | reverse complement strand
ACCGATGGCCTTGTCGCGCACCTTGAGCGGCACGATGATGCCCGCGGGGATGGCGCGGTGCTCGGTGCGCTCGCTTTTGACGTCGACCATATGGGTGAACGACTGCGCCACGCCGTGCTCGAGCACGTAGCGCGTGGCGGGCGTGTGGATGGGCGAGCGGGAGGGGAAGTCGCTTTCGAGCTCGCCCACGCAGGCCAGCACGCACGAGTCGTCGGTCACGGCGATCGCCATGGCGCGGGTCTCGGGCAGCAAGCGCTGGCAGATCTCGCGCGCGCTCTCTTCGTTCAGGCCTACCTTGATGATCTCGAGCATCTCCGAGGCGGTGGAAAGCGCCTGCTCGGTGTATTGCGAGCGCAGGGTATCTGGGTTCAGGCACAGGTAGATGAAGATGGCCAAAAACACGCACAGCAGCGCGCAGGCAATGACCGCCGTGGCGGAGTCAAAGCCCATCACGAGCGCGCAAATGCAGTAGCCGCACATGCCCAAGGCGCACACGATGGCAAAAATCCGCAGGCCAGGCAGGGCGTTCGCGCGGGACGCGTGATGCTCCTCGGTGCGGGTCAGCTTGCTTGACATGTTGCGTCCTCCAACATCTGGACCAGATTCGTATCATTCCACAGTCCATCCATGATACTGGGCCAGAAGCTTTGGAGGCGCAGATATTTCGTCTTGTTGTCGTTCGCATAGCGCTCGGCGAGCTCGCGGCCGTGGCGGGCGATCTGCATGTAGCCCGCGTGCTCCCGCGTGAGCACGGCGCGGGCGAGCGCCGTCTTGCGCACGCGCTCGTCCAGCTCGCCGGAAAACCACGGCCCCGGATACGGCATGAGCGAGGCGGGGGTCACCGGCACCAGGTCGTGCTGGCGCGCGGCGTGGCTGAGCTTGGCGCGCTCGTAGTACCAGCGGTAGACGTTTTGCATGAAGCGCGGCGCGCGGTGCTGCGTGGGCGGCGGCAGGTGGCGCACGGCCCACTTGTTGTCAAACCACACGTCGAGCCCCTGCATGCGCATGTTGAACAGGTAGTCCAGGTCCTCGCCGCGCGTGATCCACGGGTCGAAGGCCACGCGAGTGAAGGCGCGCGCGTGCAGCGCGAAGCATCCGCCGCACACATAGTTGGAGCGCGAGATGCGCGTACCCGCCAACGCCCGGCGCATCCAGCGGTTGAACTCGATGCGCTTCGTCCACCAGCGGTGCGTGATATCGGCCTTGGAGGTGTCGGCGAGCGGCGAGCCCTCCGCATTGAAGAAGTAGCCGCTCTTGGCCAAGATGGGGAGGCCTTGGCGGGTCTGCTGGCCCAGGGCGTACAGGGCGGTTTTCATGAAATCCGGACCCAAGACGAGCTCGTCGTCGTCGAGGAAGATGACGCTGTCGTGCGCCAGGATGTTGGCGACCGCGAGCCCCATGTTGCGGATGGCACCGTATCCGCGCAGGGACACCGGCTCGCCGGGAGCCTTGGGGGCAAGCTCGCTCACGCGGTCGCGGATGCGCGCGGCCTCGGTGTTGGTGACGATGGTCACCGTGAGCTTGGGATGGTTGGCCGCGATCTGCCGCACGCGCTCGCGCGCGGCATCGGTGGTCGCGGGCGGGCACACAACGAGCACGACGATGCGGCAGATGTTACGGACCTGCTCGAGCGACGCCAGGCACGCGTCGAGCTCCGGCGTGGCGCTATGCAGGTCCGTGCTGTGGTCGTAGGCTCCGGGCGACTGAAGGTCGGCGGTTTTTTCGGCCCAATAGGAGGGGATAACGATCGTCGGATTCATGCACTCCCCTTTCCCGTACCTTACGGCCCGCCTCCGTTCGGACGGGGAGGGTGCGATATCCCCATCCGCTTACTTGCTTGTACCCATCTCTGCCATGTCGGTATGCGCAAGATGCGTCTTTGCCAGCGAACGGTAGAGAGGAAGCCCCAACACGTACATGATAGTCGCTTCGCCCACGCCCGTGGTCACGAGCCCGAACAGATACATGAGCGGCCAGGCGCCGTCGAGCGAGATGGACGTGAAGGGGATGGTGTAAAAGCCCGCGCCCATGAGCAGCAGGGGCAGATACGCCGGGACGATGAGGGCGTTGGCGAGCACGGGGCCGGCGAGCGCCACGAGCGGATGGCGGCGCATCTTCCACGTGAACAGGGCGCCCAGGCACGTGGCGAGCGAGCCGAAGACCACGTCGAGCAGACCGAGCGCGCCCGTTCCGGAAAGCACGATGTTGGCCACGTTGGCGATGGCGCAGCCCAGCGTGAGGCCGGGGATGGCCGCCGGGGTGATGAGCGCCAGCGCGCACAGGGCCTCGGACACGCGGAACTGGATGGGGCCCCACGCAAGGTTGCCCAAGAAGAGCATGGTCACCAGCGTGCAGGCCGCATAGGTCGCGGCGATCACGCCGGCGCGGGCGATGTCGTTTGTTTTCATGTGTTCGGTCACCTTCTATGAATCGGAGGGCTTTACTGACTGCAGCAAAGCCCTCCGAAAGCGGCGCCTGGAGCATGCGACGCCTGCGCGAGCGGGTGAGGCGCGGGCGACGCTTGCCGTATGGGAGGCGGCGTGACGCGTTACGCGACGCCCCTCATGCAGGAGAGCTTTACTAGCATGACAAAGCCCACAACCAAGAGGATCCCGATGGAAAGCACTCCTAAAGAAGGATTCCCCGTGAGCGATGTCACGACCGATACTAGCAGAGTTCCCATCACCGACGCGTAGCGTCCGAAAATGTCAAAGAAGCCATAGTACTCGTTGGCGCGCTCCTTGGGGATGAGCTTGCCGAAGTAGCTGCGCGAAAGCGCCTGGATGCCGCCCTGGAACATGCCGACGGCGATGGCGAGGATCCAAAACTCCACGGCGGTTTTGAGGAAGAACGCGGCGAACAGCACGATGCACACGTAGGCGAACACCGCGATCATGATCATGCGCAGCGTGCCGTGCTTGCCCGCCAAGCGACCATAGGCAATGGCCGAGGGAAACGCGACGAACTGCGTGACGAGCAAGGCCAAGATGAGCTGCGTGGAATCGATACCGAGCGAGGTTCCGTAGGTGGTGGACATGGAGATGACCGTGTGCACGCCATCGATGTAGAAGAAGAACGCCACCATGTAGATGAGCAGGGCGCGATCGCCCGCGATGCGGCGCAGCGTGGCGGCGAGCCCGCGGAACGTCTTGGCGACCTCGGATGCAGGGGTCTCGCCGGGAGCGAGCTCCTTGCCGTAGCGCTGCTTGTAGGTGCGCAGCAGCGGCAGGGTGAAGGCGAGCCACCAGGCGCCGGTGATGACGAACGAGAGCCGCGTGGCGAGCATCATGTCGAGGCCGAGCAGGCTGGGGCCGAGCATGATGAGCGCGATGCACACGATGAACGGCACGCACGAGCCGATGTAGCCCCACGCGTAGCCCGAGCTGGACACGCTGTCCATGCGCTCGTCGGTGGTGACATCGGGCAGCATGGCGTCGTAGAACGTCATAGAGGAGTTGAGGCCGATGGTGCACAGCACGTAGACGATGAGGAAGGGCATGGCCCCCATGGGGATGGCCTGCGCGAGGCACAACACGAGACCCGTGAGGAAAAAGCCCAAGAAGAACTTGATCTTATTGCCCGCGAAGTCGGCCAGCGAGCCCAAGATGGGCATGAGCAGCGCCACGACGAGCGAGGCGATGGTCTGGGCGTTTGCCCAGGCGGTCACGAGCTCGGCGGAGCTGGCGCCCGTGTTGATGGCGTCGAAGTAGATGGGCACGACCGAGGTATTGAGCAGCACGAGGGCGGAATTGCCCACGTCGTACATGACCCAGTTGCGCTCGAGCTTAGTGTAGTTCATGTCATCCTTTCGCCGCCGTTTCATACCGGACCTATGGTACGGCAGGTAACGGTACGCAAGCGTAAGGATTTCGACAAGAAGGCCGCCTGGGAAAAAGGGGACAGGCACTTATTTCCCACCAGTGGGAAATAAGTGCCTGTCCCCTTTTTCCCAGGCGGCTGATGCGGTTACTCTTCGCCGTCGAATTCCTCGTCTTCGTCGAGAATGCGACCGGAGTAATTGATGTGGCAGGTCATGGCCGCCACGTCATCGGATTCCACGAAACGCGCCGCTGCGAGGGCGTAGTCGTCGAGCGCGCGCTCGAACACATCCTGGAAGCTTTCGTCCGACTGCTCCTGGGTGAAGGGATTCGTCCAGGTGCGATGGCTCAGGTTGCCAGCAGCCGCGGGAGCCTCGGTCGTCACGCGGTGCGCAAGCGACGTGAGCATGGAGTAGTTGCCCGCCAGGCCCTCGAGCATGCCCAGCGCGCGGGAGCGCGGCGAGCCCGCGGGCTCGATCAGGCGATAGACCAACTGCATGTCCGCCACCGCGCCGCCGTATTCGGCCGCGCCCACCTCGAGCCCATACACGCTGCGCGCAACGAAGCTCGTGAGGGCGCCGGCCACCTTATTGATGCGGTCGGTCGTCACGAGCTCGCACACTGGCGGATAGTCCGCACAGGTAGCGCCGGCACGCTTTGCCTGCAGCATGAGGATATCCAGATCGCTTTCGATCACCGCGTGCACCTTGCTGCCCGCAAGCGCTAGGTCGGCATCCATGCGCTGGATGCCCCACTGCTGGTCATAGACAAACGGATGCGCCGTGCGGTCGAGCACATAGTGCGACAGCATGCCCAGCACGAACGCGCGGCCCACGCCCGCATCGTGCTCCGGCAGGCGCGCCGCGCCGTCGCGCAGCGCCGTGAACTGGCGCGACATACGCTCCGCGTGCATGCGCGAGGCGAGCTTCATGCACGAACGCGCCTGGCGCGAGCGCGCATGGAAGAAAAACGGGTCGGGACCCTGGTTTGCAATGAGAAACGCCGAGCGCTCCTCCTCCGTCGACACCAGCCCCGCAGGCAGGCGGTCGATGCTTTCCTCGCCAAACAGATGATGAGTGATAAGCGCAGGCATACGAATCCCTTCCGATTAACGGCCATCGAGGGCATTATTCCCCGTTTTAGCGCGCGCAGAACGACGGTCTTGCCTGGATTAACTTTAGACGAAGTCGTTGTGTATGGGTTTTAGGTGCTTCCGCAAGTAGACACGGGTATCCGGCTCCTTAAAACCGCAGGTAAGGAACTTACCCTTGACGCAGTCTGCTCGCGCGGTGCCGCAAAACCCATACACAACTGCTTCGCGAGAAGTTAATCCAGGCAAAACGTTGGGGCCGCTGGGCGATTCCGGCTGCCGAGGGCCGCCTAGACGAGGCCCAGGCGGCGCTTGACCTCGGCAGCACGACGGCGCGACACGGGCACCACGGCGTCAACGCGCGTGCAGCGGAGCTCCATAAGGCCGCCGCGCGTTACCTCGATGTCGTGGACCTCGTCGACATTCACCAGGTAGCTGCGATGCACCCGCAAAAAGCCGTCATCGGCCAGCCGGCGCTCGAGCGACGAGATGGACTCGTTTGCCAGGTAGGTTCCGCCCGGGCACACCACGCTCGCGTAGTCGGCTTTGGCCTCGATGTAGCAAATATCGCTCAGGGGAATGAACGCATGATGGCCGGCGCGCTCGACCGCCAGGCGGCGCACGCGCTCTGCGGGCACGGTGCCGCGGCGTGCCGTCAGCTGCGCGCCCACCTTGTCCAGCGCGCGGGCAAGGCGGCTCTCTTCCACCGGTTTGAGCACGTAATCGACCGCATCGAGCTCGAAGGCCTCGGCGGCGTATTCGGAAAACGCCGTCACGAACACCACGGCAGGCGGGGTTTTAAGATTCTTCAGCGTCTCGGCGAGCTTGATGCCGCTCGTTCCGGGCATCTGGATGTCAAGGAACAGCACGTCGGGCTTGCCGGCGAGCAGCTTCTCGATGGCCTCCGTGCCGTTGCCCGCCTCCTCGATGGCGCCGATGCGGCTGTCGCGCTGCAGCAGGTAGCGCAGCTCCGCGCGGATAGGCGGCTCGTCGTCCACGATCAGTACGTTCCACAAATCACCGCTTGCCACGATGTCTCCCCTCGTATCGAATCGAACGGCCCGCGCGAACGCCCGCGCGTCGCCTCCCCTACCTTGCCTGCGGAATCTTCGATGTTGCCTGACTGGGCTCGTGCGGCTCGCCCACCAACTCCACGACAACGCGGGTGCCCACGCCCTCGACCGACTCCACATGGATGCCCGATTCCTCGCCGAAGAAGAACCGAATGCGCATGAGCACGTTGGAAAGCGCCAGGCCGCAACCGCGCTTGACCGAGCCGTCGGCCGTGAGCGTCTCGGGCTCGTCGGCAGCCGCGTCGCGCGGGTCGAACAGGTGCATGCGCACCTCGTCGCTCATGCCGATGCCGTCGTCAGCCACCGCGAGCTCGATGCCTGCCTTCGTGGCACGAGCCGACACGACGATCGACAGCGGCTCCACCTCGCGCATGGCGTGCTTGATGCAGTTCTCGAGCAGCGGCTGCAGCACGAAGGGCGGTACGCGGCGGTCGAAGATGCCGTGGTCGACATCCAGGCGCATGTGCAGGCGATCCGCACCGTAGCGGGCCTGCATGAGGTTGATGTAGCGAACGCCTTGCTCTAGCTCGTGCTCAAGCGTGGTGAGCGTATCGGAATCGGACAGCGTCTGGCGATAGTAATTAGAGAAGTCGATGAGCAGCGAGCGCGCCTTTTCGGGCTCGGTGCGCACGAGCGACACGATGGTGCCGATGGTGTTGAACAAGAAGTGCGGGTCGACCTGCGACTGCAGGGCGCGCAGCTCCATGCGGGCGGTGAGCTCGTCTTGGCGCTCGAGCTCAAAGCTCGCGAGCTGGGTGGAGATGAGGTCCGCGAAGCCCGTGGCGAGCGCGGTTTGGCGCATGTCGATTTGAGCGAAGCGCGGGTAGAAGAGC
>CALULJ010000071.1 GCA_944321445.1 uncultured Collinsella sp. | reverse complement strand
GGCGCTGCTGAAGATCCTCGAGGGCACGGTGGCGAGCGTGCCGCCCACCGGCGGCCGCAAGCACCCGCAGCAGGAGCTCATCCAGATCGACACCACGAACATCCTGTTCATTTGCGGCGGCGCCTTTGTTGGCCTCGACAAGATCGTGAGCGACCGCGTGGGCAACAAGGGCGTGGGCTTCAACTCCGAGATCGCCGGCCCCACGTCGGCCGACGAGAACACCTTGCTCAAGCAGGTGCTTCCGCAGGACCTCAACGCCTTCGGTATGATTCCTGAGTTCATTGGCCGCACGCCGGTGATCACGCAGACCAACGCGCTTGCCGAGGACGACCTCGTGTCGATTCTCACCGAGCCCAAGAACGCCACCGTCAAGCAGTATCGTCGCATGTTCCAGCTGGAAGGCTGCGATCTGGAGTTCGAGGACGAGGCGCTCCACGAGATCGCGAAGCTCGCGCTTGCCCGCAAGACCGGCGCGCGCGGCCTGCGTTCCATCTGCGAGGATCTGCTCCAGCAGACCATGTTCGACCTGCCGAGCGAGCAGGGCGTGAACAAGGTCGTCGTCACTGCTGCTGCCGTCCGCGGCGAGGAGCAGCCCCGTCGCGTGTAACGCGGGATCTCAGCCAGATTTCCTCATGCGGACCGTACCGGCGACCACCGGTGCGGTCCGTTTTGCATGGCCCGTGGGAAAAAAGTGCCTGTCCCCATTTTCCCGCGGGAAAATGGGGACAGGCACTTTTTTCCCGCGGGCGGCATGTGCACGGTCGGTTAATCTCTCCTGCTCGCGCGGCGCGCACGGGCTTTCGTGGTAACCTCAACACTTGTGTATCGCAACAGAAGGGAATTTCGCATGGAAGAGATGCCCAAGACATACGATCCGGCAGAAAACGAGCCGAAGATCCTGCAGAAGTGGCTCGACGGCGGCTATTACCAGCGCCGTCCGGGCGTGGGCGACTGCACGGTCACCATCCCGCCGCCCAACGTCACCGGCAAGCTGCACATGGGCCACGCGCTCGACGACTCCATCCAGGACGCCATCGTGCGCCAGGCGCGTATGCGCGGCCGCTCCACGCAGTGGATCCTCGGCACTGACCACGCGGGCATCGCCACGCAGACCAAGGTCGACAAGAAGCTGAAAGAGGAGGGCAAAAACCGCCTCGAGATGGGCCGCGACGCCTTCATCGACGCCTGCTGGGACTGGACGCACGAGTACGGCGGCACCATCAAGGAGCAGATCAAGCGCATGGGCTGCTCGGTCGACTTTGACAACGAGCGCTTCACCATGGACGCCGACTATGCCGAGGCCGTGCGCAAGGTGTTTTGCGACTGGTACCACGACGGCTTGATCTATCGCGGCAAGCGCATCGTCAACTGGTGCCCGTCGTGCACGACGGCCATCTCGGATGACGAGGCGGAGTACAAGGAGGAGTCCGGCCACCTGTGGCACCTGCGCTACCCGCTGACCGAGCCCGTCAACGGCCAGGAGTACATCGTCGTCGCCACCACGCGTCCCGAGACCATGCTCGGCGACACCGGCGTGGCCGTGAGCCCGAAGGACCCCGAGAAGGCTGCCTTCGTGGGCAAGACCGTGATGCTGCCCATCGTGAACCGCGAGATCCCCATCTTCGAGGACTGGCACGTCGACGCCGGCTTCGGTTCCGGCTTCGTGAAGGTCACGCCCGCGCACGACCCCAACGACTACGCGATGGGCCAGGCGCACGACCTGCCGCAGATCAACATCTTCGACGAGCACGCCGTCGTGGTCGAGGGCTACGGCGAGTTCTCCGGCATGACGCGCGACGAGTGCCGCGAGGCCGTTGTCGCGTGGTTCGAGGAGCACGGCCTGCTCGACCACATCGAGGAGCACGACCACTCCGTCATGCACTGTTACCGCTGCGACACCACGCTCGAGCCGTGGCTGTCCGAGCAGTGGTTCGTGGCCGTCGACAAGCTGAAGCAGCCCGCGATCGAGGCCGTCGAGAGCGGCCGTGTGCGCTTCAACGCCGACCGCTGGAAGCAGTCCTACCTCACCTGGATGGAGAACCTGAAGGACTGGTGCATCTCGCGCCAGCTGTGGTGGGGCCACCGCATCCCCGTGTTCTATTGCGAGGACTGCGGCTGGGAGGACGCGTCGATGGAGGACATCGACGTGTGCCCGAAGTGCGGCGGCCACCACGTACACCAGGACGAGAACGTGCTCGACACCTGGTTCTCCAGCCAACTGTGGACCTTCGCCACGCAGGGCTGGCCGCAGAACCCTGCAGCGCTTGAGGGCCATCACCCCACGACGGCGCTCGTCACCGCGCGCGACATCATCGCGCTGTGGGTCGCCCGCATGATCATGAGCTCCGAGTACTTCCTCCACGAAGAGCCGTTCCGCGACGTCGTCATCTACCCGACGATCCTCGCCAAGGACGGCAGCCGCATGTCCAAGTCGAAGGGCAACGGCGTGGACCCCATGGACCTCATGGACAAGTACGGTGCAGACGCCATGCGCTTCAACCTGCTGTCGCTGTTCACCAACAACCAAGACGTCAAGTTCGACGCGGATATCGACAAGAAGACGCACGAGTTCTTGGGAAGCCCGCGCACCGAGCAGGCGCGCGCGTTCGTGACGAAGATCTGGAACGCGAGCCGCTTCCTCCTCATGAATATGGAGGGCTACACGCCGGGCGAGCCGGTTGCCGAGACCGCGGCCGATGCCTGGATGTTCAGCCGCCTGGCCAAGACCGTGAAGGCCGTGACCGAGGGCGTCGAGGGCTACACCTTCGGTGACGTGGCCCGCAGCATCCAGTCGTTCTTCTGGAACGAGGTCTGCGACTGGTACGTCGAGGTCACCAAGGCCCGCTTGAAGGACGACGCTGCCCGCACGCAGGCGCAGCGCAACCTCATCTTCGTGCTCGACACCTCGCTTCGCCTCATGCACCCGCTCATGCCGTTCGTGACCGAGGCCATTTGGGACGCCATGCCCGCGAGCTGTCTCGATATGGACGGTGAGCGCGCCGAGGCCCTCATGGTCGCCGCGTGGCCCGAGCCCGCTGACTACGAGCGCTGGATCGACGAGCCCGCTGAGCTCGCCTTCGAGCTCACGCGCGCCGTGGTGACCGACGTGCGCTCCACGCGCGCCCGTTACCGCATCAGCCCCAAGGAGGCGCTGCCGGTCGTGGTGTGCGCCCACAGCGACGTTGCCGCGCAGGCCATCGACGGCATGAACGGCTTCATTTGCAGCCTCGCGAACGTGAGCGAGCTCACCGTTGCCGGCGAGGAGGGCTTTGCCAAGCCCGAGGTGGCCATCGCACTGGCCGGCCCCGACTTCGATGCGTACGTCGTCGTGGGTGACCTCGTGGACTTCGCCGCCGAGAAGGCGCGTATCGAGAAGGCCATCGCCAAGGACGAGAAGGAGCTTGCGAGCGCCAACAAGACGCTTTCGAACGAGGGCTTCATCGCCAAGGCCGCGCCTGAGGTCGTCGCCAAGAAGCGCGAGCGCGCCGAGGAGCTCGAGGCCGAGAGCACCGCGCTGAAGGCTCAGCTAGCCGACTTCGCGTAAAGACAAAGCAATGCCCGATGGGAGTCGAGCTCCTATCGGGCATTATTCTCAATCAACAATGGGGCACCGATGCGCGTGTGCATCGGTGCCCCATCTCGTTTGCCGCGGGCGGGCGGCCATCGTCCGGGATACGCGTGCAACGGCTACGCGATTCCCATGTACTCCTTCATGCCCTCGATGGCGACCTTCGCTCCTGCCACCGCGTGCACGACGGTGCGAGGGCCCGTCGCCACGTCGCCGGCGGCGAAGATGCCGGGGACCGTGCACATGTTCTTCTCGTCCACCTCGAGCAGGCCGCGGTCGTTGGTGGCCAGGCCGTCGGTGGTGAGGACGAGCTTGTTTTTGGGCAGCTGCGACACGGCGATCACAACGGTGTCGCACGTCACGTGGTCGAGCTCGTCTTCGTAGCCCACCACCTCGCCGTTCTCGTCGAAGATCGCCGTGCGGAAGACCGGGCCTTCCTTCTCGATGGCGACGACGTCCTTGCCGCGCACGATCTCGCAGCCCTCGAGCTCGGCGTATTCGACTTCTTCCGAGCTTGCCGTCACGTTGTTGGTGTTGGAATACAGGGTCACGCGGTGCGCGCCGTGGCGCAGCGCCGTGCGCGCCACGTCCATGGCGACGTTGCCCACGCCGATGATCGCCACATCCTGGCCCACGGCCACAGAATCGGGGTCGACGAGGTAGTCGATGCCGAACAGGACGTTGCCGCGCGCCTGGCCGCGGATGTCGAGCTTACGGGCGCGCCAGGTGCCCGTACCCACGAATACGCAGTCGTAGCCGTCGCGGAAGAGGTCGTCGATGTGCAGCGAGCCGCCGATAGTGGTCGAGGGGCGCAGACGGACGCCGAGCGCGGCCATGATGTCGCGATAGCGGCTCACGAGCTCCTTCGACAGGCGGAACTCCGGGATGCCGTAGCGGAGCACGCCGCCGACTTCTGCCTTCTGCTCGAACACGGTGACGTCGCAGCCCGCTTCGGCCATCTTGATGGCAACGGTAATGCCCGCGGGGCCCGAACCGATGACGGCGACGGACTTGCCGTTCGGCTCCGCGCGCTTGGGCTGGTAGCGGTCGAGGAAGGTGCGAGAGATGTAGCTCTCGATGCTGGAGAAGTGCACGGGGTTCCCTTTGCGCCCCTGGATGCAGTTGCCCTCGCACTGATTGGAATGGTTGCAGATGAGCGAGCAGACGGCGCTCATGGGGTTGTTATCGAACAGCAGCGCCCCAGCCTCATCCATCTTGCGCTCCTTGAACAGGCGGATGACTTCGGGGATGGGCGTGTGGACGGGACATCCCTTGATCTGGCACATCGCGCGCTTGCACCCGAGGCACCTGTTTGCCTCCTCGACAACATGAATCGCCATGGTCTGCTCCTAACGCTTGTATTGCGGTCTGATTCGATGCCGTACCTATTGTGTGTCTGTTCCTAGCATATAGGCTAATTTGGCCCGAGAACATGCAGCAACGTGCTCTTAACGTGGTTTTGTTCTACGCGCCAGTAGCGGGGGCGCAAACGGGGCGGGAATTTGGTACCGGTACCTGTGAGCTCGGCTTGGCGCGGGGTACTGCGGCTGGGTTGGCATGTCGGCTCGAGCGCGAGCGCCGCGTGGTAGTATCTAGCGTGCCGCTTTGCTGGGCGATGCGGCGCTCTGGATCACATGACACGTAGGAGCTGACCTCATATGCCAAAACGAACCGATGCGTATACGGTGCCTTTCGAGGTGCCTGAGCTTTCGTTTGATGAGGCGGTGGCGCTCGCCGCCGACACCGGGCGCATCTCGGGCGATGCGGGTCCGCTGCTGGAGACCGTTGTCGACATGCTTGATGAGCTGAAGCGCCCCGATGAGCATTACGACTGCATTCAGGTTGCCGGCACGAACGGCAAGACCTCGACGACACGTTTTACCGCGGCGATCCTGCGCGGTGAAGGGCTCCGCGCGGCGCTGTACACCTCGCCCCAGCTCGTACGCTATCCCGAGCGCATGGAGATCGACGGGCGCGTGGTCGACGACGCCGCCTTCGCCCACGGCGTTTCGGCTGCCGTGGAAGCGGGCCGCCGCGTCAACGAGGCGCGGGCGGCAGCGGGGGAGCGCACCTACACCATCACGCCCTTCGATCTGCTGACGGTGGCAGCTCTCGTGGTGTTCGCCGAGGCCCAGATTGATGTTGCGGTGCTCGAGGTGGGCATGGGCGGCCGTTGGGACGCTACGAGCGCGACGGACCCGGTGGCCGTTGCCATCACGGGCATCGGCCTTGACCACATGCGCATTTTGGGCGATACGCTCGAGGCTATCGCAGGGGAGAAGGCGGCCGTTATCAAGCCGGGACGTGCGGTGGTGCTCGGCGAGGGCACGCACGAGCCGAGCGTTCAGCGCGTGATGGATGAGCGCTGTGCCGCGTGCGGCGTGGATCCGCTCGTGGTGGCGCATGAGGTGCTGGCATATCCGCAACACGTGGGTGATGACGTGGCGTTCGCCGTTGCCACCTCGCGCGCATCCTACGAGCTGCGCATTCCCAAGCCCGCCTACCAGCCGCAAAACGCTGCGTGCGCCATCTTTTTGGCGGAGGCCTATCTGGGGCGTCCGCTCGATGCGGATGCCTTGCAAGCGAGCCTGGCGGCGTGCCCCACGCCGGGGCGTTTCGATGTGGTGCGCACCGACCCGCTCGTGCTCATCGACGCGTGCCACAACCCGCAATCCTGCGAGAACTTCGTGTCCGCGCTCGACGAGATCGATTCGGACGTTTCGCGTCGCCCCATGCTGCTCATCGCCGCGCTGTCCGACAAGGACGTGGATGGCATCGTGCGCACGCTCGTCCCGGCGTTCCCACGCTTCGCGGTGACCGCGACGGCATCCGATCGCGCACTTGCTCCCGGTGAGCTTGCGCAGCTTGTCGCCGTAGAGCTCGAGCGGGAGGGGAGGGCGCCTGGCGGCCTGCTGTCCGTCTACGACACGGTCGCCGACGCGCTGGACGCGCTCACCGAGGCGGGAGAGCCCGTTGTCGCCGCCGGGACCATCACGCTTGCCGGTGAGGTTGCCGGGTTGTTGCGGAGGCGGTAGCTTGAGGCGTCTCGAGGCGACCTGCGGCCTTCTTGTGCCGGGGCGGGTCGCCTTGGGGCGCGCCGGAGGCGCTTGGGTTTGATGGGGCATCTCGATTAACCCAAAACAGGTTCATTTCTCGCATGATTTTCCTTACAGCTTGATCAGCAACATTGTTAATCGGAGTGCTGTGCCGGCGATTTCGCTTGGGAGTAGGACATGGCATCGGCGGCTGCAGGTCGAGCGCGGAAAGACAACAGTTCCGCTTATCCGGTCGCGGGGAAGCCGTCCGAAGACGATATGAGAAAGCCATTGAGGGGAAAGCCTCCCCGCGGCATACAGGGTCGCGGGCTGGGCGGGAACAATGGT
>CALULJ010000070.1 GCA_944321445.1 uncultured Collinsella sp. | reverse complement strand
GATGTGCTCGAGATAGCGGTCCTCCTGGTTGGTGGCGCGCACCTCGCGCACGCACTCGAGCGCCTCCTGGATATCCTCTGAGGTGGCAAGGCCGCGCATGCGCGTTTTCTCCATCATGGGCTGAAGCGTGCGACGCGCGCCGAACAGGATCGCGAGCCCCACCGGACAGCTCCACAGCGAGGCCACCGCGAGCCGCCAGTCAAATGCGAACAGTCCCACCGCGGCCACAGCGAGCGTTACGTAGGCGCCGTAGAGCTCGGGCAGCACGTGGCTGTAGGCGTGCTCGGTGGTCTTGACGTCGGTCATGAGGGTCTCGGTGAGGTCGGCAAGATCGCGCCTGCCGAAAAACGAGAGAGGCAACTTGCGCAGACGCTCGGCAAGTCCGATGCGCTGCCGACCGCTCTCCTTGTAGATGACGCCGTACTGGTAGTAATAGGCCCAGTACTCGGTTACGAAGAGCACGACGGCGAAGACCGCGACGGCAAGCGCGTAGGGTGCCGGCGCGGGCAGCGGAGCGCCTTGCGTAAGGTGCGCCACAAGCGACTCCATAAGCTTGTAGATGATGCCCACCCCGCCGAAGATGACGAGGTTCGAGGCCGCCGTCCACACGGTGCCAAGCTTGACGTTGCGCATGCCCTCGTCGGTGAGGGCGTACTTCTCCTGGATACTCATCTACTCCACCTCCGATGGGACAAAAGTGCCTGTCCCCTTTGTCCCAGCGCTCGTGATGCGCCAGCTCACGGATCGTTCGTAGTCCGCCCACATGCGGGCGTACAGGCCGCCTGCACTCAGTAACTCGTCGTGCGTGCCCTGCTCGACCACGCGGCCGGCGTCCAGCACCACGATCTTGTCGGCACGACGCACGGTGGAAAGCCTGTGGGCGATCATGAGGACCGTACGGGGCTCGCCGTCGCGTCCACGGGCAAGCCGCCTGAAGGCAGCCTGGATCTTGACCTCGTTTTCCGGATCGGCGAAGGCCGTGGCCTCGTCGAGCACCACCACCGGCGCGTCCTTCAGGATGGCGCGAGCGATCATGAGGCGCTGCACCTCGCCGCCGGAAAGGTGCGCTCCGCCCGTACCCACAAGCGTGTCGACGCCCTGCGGCAGCTTGTGCAAAATGTCGGAGCACTGAGCGGCCTCGAGGGCGGCGAGCACCTCATCGCGCGTCGCATCGGGACGCGCGGCGCGAACGTTCTCCAGCACCGTCTGCTTGAACGGCCTGTTCGCCTGAAATACGAACGCCACGCGGTCCATGAGGTCGTGCGGGTCCATATCGCGCACATCCACGCCTCCGAGCTCCACGCGCCCCGAGCTGACATCCCAGAAGCGCGGCACGAGACTCGCCGCCGTGGTCTTGCCGCCGCCGGAGGGCCCCACGAGCGCCACGGTGGCACCCGCCGGAACATCGAAGCTCACGCGATCGAGCGCAGGCGCCTCCGCGCCTTCGTAGGTGAAGGAAACGTCCATGAAGCGGATAGCGTTGCCCTGAGGCGAGCGCGGTACCGCAGGCGCCGAAATGACGGGCGCGGCGAGCACCTCCTCCACGCGTGAGACCGCGTCCGCTGCGGACTGGAAGGCCTCGGACATGAACATCACGCGCGTGACCGCGGTGGGAATCACGGCCGCGAAGATCGCGTAGAACGCGAAGTTGGCGACGAAACGCGCGAAGTCCCCCTCACCCGGAGCCAGCAGAATCGCCGCGGGCACGAGGAAGATCGCGACGCCGTTGATGACCGTGAGCGAAAGCGACTGCGGCGTCTGGCACCATTTGACCGCGTAGTCCTGCGCAAGGCGCGTGAACTCGTCGATGGCATCGTGGAACGCTTTGAACGAGTAGACCGTCTGTTGGAAGACCTTGACCACGGGGATGCCGCGCACATACTCGGTGCCCGTCTTGTTCATCTTGACGAGTGATTCCATATAGCGCGTCATGAAGTCCATGCCCCGACCGCCCATCATGTAGAAGATGCAGCCAAGCGAGACGACCACCGACGCCAGGCACGCGAGGCCGAGCCGCCAATCGAACACGAAGAACAAGGCCAGCATGCCGAGGATCATGGCCACGGACCCCGCCGTATCCGGCAGCTTGTGGGCAAGCAGCCCCTCGGTCTCTGCGGCGCAGCCGTCCACGACGCGGCGCAGCGCCCCGCTCGCATGCGTGTCGAAGTATCCCAGGCTCGCGTGCATGAGGTGATCCGTGGTGCGTTTGCGCATGTTGGACGCGCAGCGGAACGCTGCGAGATGCGTGCACATAAGGCCCGCGAAGTACAGCAGGATGCTCGCGACCGAAAGCCCGAACGCCCACCAGCCGTAGACGGCGATCCCCGTGGCGGCACTCCAGTTGGGCGCCGCGGCGATCAGGTCGCGCGCCACAAGCCAGATGCAGATATACGGACCGAAGCTTATGAGCATCGACACCGCCGAGAGCGCGCACCCGATATAGGTGAGCACGCGGCGCGGACCTGCGAACGAAAGCAGCCGTCCGATGGCGCCCTTACTGCGCGCCGACGCCTCTCCCGTCGCTTGAGAATCAGACATATCGTCCTCCTAACCTATCGGTCTCTTGATTGCCCATCTCGCGCACCGTATCATGTTGGAAGGCTATTGTTAGTAGTGGTTAACTGTTGTGAGACGAATCTGCAACGGGAATGGACGTTTCCTCAAGATGATCGATATGAAAGGCATCCCCCGCGAGCTCGTGGCACTCTTCGAGCCGCAGGCGGAACAACTTGGCATACGGCTCGAACAACATGGCGGCATCTGGACGGGAGCCGCCACGGGTAGTGCAGCACGCGGGACGATGTGGCTCCACGCGCCATCACCGTACTGCCTTGTACTCACCCACGACGTCACGCCGTGCAACGACATGCCCTTGTTCGAGGGATCGTTAGGGCCCTACGCCTGCGTCTGCACGCTCGGCGAAGACGCACTCGCCTGCTCGAAGGACTGCGGCCTCGCCATCAGGCCCATCGGACGCGGGCGCCGCGATCGCCGGGCACAGACCGAACTCGCCACGTTTGTCGAGCGCAAGCCTCGCTCGCTCTCCAGCAGCCTGGTCGCAGGGCATACGTATCGCTCGCAATCCATTATCATGCTGCCCAAATTCTTCGACGAGTTGGACCGGCGCTACCCCGGAGAGTACCGGGGCCTCTTCCCTTTGTTCGACGGGGCATGGGGAGCGGCCGCCGAGCGTGCTATCAGGCATGCACTCGATAGCATCCCCGCACGCCCTCCCCTTCACCCCGGCGGCGAACTGGGACTCCTGTCGACCGTCACCGCCCTGATGGCCTCGCTTTCGGCGGACCGCTCCCCTGCTGCCGCCGAACCTGAAATAGAAGCGCTCGCATCTCGCGCACGGGAGCTCGTATCCGCGGCTATCGAAGCGGGCGCTGCTCCCCCGTCCATCGACGACGTGGCGAGAAAGCTCTATGTCAGCCGCTCCCGGCTCTGCGCGACATTCAAGCATGCAACCGGGCAGAGCGTGGGCGCATACGGTCGGCAGCTGAGGCTGGAACGCGCTTGCCGCCTCCTCGAGGACGAACGCCTCACTATCGGTGAGGTCGCAGGGCTCCTCGGTTATCCGACTCCGTCCGCGTTCTGCCACGCGTTCTCAAACGCCATGGGGACTTCTCCGCAAAAATGGAGGGATTCCTAGCATCGCCAGGCAAAAAACCCTCACGCTCATCCCATCAGAACGACGGGGACGCATGTGAGCGTTGCTAAACACATGAGATCCATCATCCGTAATGACATGACGATTTCGTCCCAACTCGAATCGTTTTACCGCCAATGACGGTAAAATAATGGCGGTAAAGAGAGGGAGCATGGCCTATAAGCAGCCCTTTGAGCAAACAACTGAAATCAGCAACCTGTGCCTTGAAATCGCTGAACTTGTTGGGATGCTCCATCCGAATTCCGAACTCAGCACCAGCCCGACACTGCATCGGAAGCTGCGCATACGAACCGTTCACTCGTCACTCATGATCGAAGGAAACACGCTTTCAGAAGAAGCGGTGACCGCCATCATGGACGGTGAGCGTGTGCTCGGTCCTGCCAAGGACATTCTCGAGGTCGAAAACGCCCAGCACTCCTACGCTTTGGCGCCCATGCTCGCCCAATCGAACCGCGACGCTTCATCGGAGGTGTTCGGCTGTTCACGCTAGAAATCATCCATGACGCGCTGCTTCCCTTTGCATATCCAGATGGGAAAGCGAATATACGAGGGCAACAAGCGCTCTCTTTCTTTGCTGAAAACCCGACGGGGACGGTATCCGAACTGGCAGAAGTGCTCGGCTGTTCCAAACGCTCCGCCGAGCGCATCGTGGCAAGACCACGCAAAGACTGCCTGCCTGAGCGCGAGGACGGTACACGCGGCGGCAGGTGGATCGTCTAAAAAGCTGAGCGGAGCTGGACGGCAAGGCGGGCACCCAAAGCCCTCAGAAGTAGAATAGCTCCTCTCCCGTGCTTCCGCCGGCAATCAATGCATCGCTACAAGAAACGGGCAGTCGCGCAACCCTTACACTTCGATGCGAAAGCGCTTCAGCAGCTCGGCAAAGGCATCCTGCACCGCGCAGCACGTGTCAAGCAGGTAGCCCCGCTCTCGGCCCCACTGCGAGAGGCCGCGATAGTAGAACAGCTTCACCTCGTCCGTGATGATGAAGGGGGTGATGCCGTTGCGCAGGCACTCCTTGAACATGACGAGTCTGCCTACACGACCGTTCCCATCTTGAAAGGGATGGATGGCCTCAAAATCCGCATGAAAGGCAACCACGTCCTCGAACGTCCTTCTCGGCAGGGCTTCGTATCTCGCGATGAGTTCCGCCATACGCCCAGCGACCTCCTCGGGCGCCGCCGTCTCGCGCCCGCCCACCTCATTGGGAAGGCGTTTGTAGTCGCCGACTGCAAACCAGCCCTTACGGCTGTCTGTTGTGCCCTGTTTGAGCTGGGCGTGAAGGCCCTTGATGAGGCGCTCGGTCAGACGTCGGTTGGCGGAGTCGATAATTGTGTCAACGCACCGGAAGTGGTTGGCGGTCTCGAGGACGTCATCCACGCGCACCGATCCCGCGACGCCGATCGTGTTGGTCTCGAAAATGAGCCGGGTCTGCTCGTGCGTGAGACGACTTCCCTCGATATGGTTGGAGTTGTAGGTGAGCTCGACCTGGACGTAATGGTAGATGCCCCCGGACATGCCGGCGGCCTTCTCTGCGCGCAGCGCCTCAAGGAGCGTGCGACCCTTTGCGGGGGTGCGCGATCTGCGGCCTGGTCGCTCGGCATCCTCCGGAATCGCCCACGTCTTTCCGATAAGCTCAGCGCCGGGGATGCGTCCCTCGGCACAGTAGTTGCGCACCGTCCGTTCGGAGACGCCCCAACGCCGCGCCGCCTCTGCAACCGTGAGAAACATCATGGATTACCTCCGCTATCGGCAAACTACATCGATTAGAAGTATACTTCTAATCGATGTAGTTTGCCGATAGCGGAGGTAACAATCGAGCGTTAGGAGACGCGCCCGGAACCTTGAATCCCAAACCGCTGTCGCGTTTGCACACGGCGGCTCCCTCTCGCCCCACCATGACAAGGCCGCGCTGAAGAAACAGGTACGACCGCCAGCGGCCTAAGAACGGCTTTTTATCAGACTCGGGCAACAACGCATTCCACAGGACCCTCCATAAACGGTTTAGCGCGGGGGCATCTATGGTGCCCCCGCGCATTGTTTTTGCACGCGTATCGAAAGGAGTCTTGCTTGCGACGACCGTCGCCGACGACTTAGGCCCCCTTGCGCGCGACGGCGACGCAGGCGGTCTGGCCCACGCGGCGCCACGAGACCTCGCTGAACCAGGTGCCGAGTATGCGGCGCAACTCTGCCTCGGAGTAAATGCGGACATCACCCTCGCGCGAATACGGCATCCACGCGTTCATGATCGCGCGGGCGGGTGCCGGCTGCCACGCGTCACCGATGATAAAGGTGCCGCCGGGCGCGAGCACGCGCCACACCTGGAAGGCCGCACGCTCCGGATCCGGGTAGTGGTGGAAGGAGTCGTTGCACCAAGCGACGTCGAACGAGCCATCGCGGAAGGGCAGGCGCTCGGCATCGCAGAGGAGAATATCGGCACGGTCGCCCAGGCGTTCCCGCGCGACCTCGGTCATCTTGGGCGACAGATCCACGCAGCTGAGGCGCGCGCCCGGGACCCCCTCGAGCACCAGCGCGGCGAGGGCTCCCGTGCCGCAGCCCAGGTCGAGCAGGCGCGGGGCGGGTCTCCCGGCCATTCAATTTCACGTTCAATCATGCTGTCCCGCCCTTCCATACGATTACCGTATACTGGTTAATCACCGCATAGCAAAGCCAGGCGACGGTCAAGAGACACTGGCTCATCTCGCCTCTTTATGATGCAGATTTATCCGTTAAGCACCTTGCAACCGGATAAATCTGCATCGTGAGTTGCGTCCAACGCTACAAAACTAAAATCAAGCAGCAAATATCTTCTTATGCGCACGCGTGGATCGCATCGTGCAGAAACTGCGTGGCGCCCGGCGCTACCTTCTCGTAGTAGACTTGGAACCGCTCGTCTGCAATGTAGCCGTCCGCCAGACCCTTGTGTGCCTCGGGCGTGTAGGTACCCTCCGGCCAGTACATGCGCAGCCAGCGGCCGTGCATCTCCACGAGCTTGCGCGCCTCGGGGCCGGCGGGGTCACCAGCCTCCATCGCCCGGCGCAGCCGCTCGTTGATGGCGACCGTCAGCTCTTCCGCCTGCAGGTGCGCCGCCTCGCCCATCGCCAGGTATTTCTAGTTTGCGGCATCCACCACCTCGTCGCCGTACGCCGCGCGGGTCTCCTCGCCGTAGGCCTTCTCGTTCTCGGCAACCTCACGCCAGCGGCGAAGCGTCGGCAGCACCGCGCCCAGCAGCGAGGCCGCCTCATCCACGGTCCACCCCATCGCCTCGGCCATGCGCGGGGC
>CALULJ010000069.1 GCA_944321445.1 uncultured Collinsella sp. | reverse complement strand
ACCCGGCGTGTACGGCGTACTGTTCACCAAGCGCTTCCCGCTCATCGGTGCCATGGTCGGCGGCGGTATCGGCGGCATCATCGCCGGCCTCACCGGCATGACGCAGTACGTCATCACCGCCTGCAGCTTCATCGCTTTCCCCGCGTACATCGGCCCGGACGGTTCCTTCACCAACCTGTGGCTCGCGCTGGGCGTCATGGCGATCTCGGTCGTCGTCGGCTTCATCGCGACGCTCGCGGCGAGCAAGCGCTTCGCCGCAGCCGAATAGCCGGTACAGGCGGATGGCGCGCAACCGCGATTCCTCCCATTCATCGCGATTCCTTCCGCATGCAAGCGCCACGCCGTCCGCCTTGCCACAGCGGCCCGGCGGGCCCGGGTCGCCGCTTTCCGCGACACAACCGAAGGAGCAACCATGAGCTATACCACCACCGCCTTCCCCGACGGTTTTCTGTGGGGAGCCTCCACGAGCGCCTACCAGGTTGAAGGCGCCGCGCACGAGGACGGCAAGAAGGCGTCCCAGCAAGACATCATCAACCAGGACAACTTCCGCGAGCGCGGCTTTGCGACCGCCGAGGTCACGAGCGACCACTACCACCACTTCCGCGAGGACGTTGCCCTCATGGCAGAGATGGGACTCAAGGCGTACCGGTTCTCAATCGCCTGGAGCCGCGTGATCCCCGACGGCACGGGTGCGGTGAACCCCGCGGGCCTCAAGTTCTACCACGACCTCATCGACGAGCTGCTCGCTCACGGCATCGAGCCCATCGTGACGCTCTACCACTACGACCTGCCCTGGGCGCTCGTTGAGCGCTACGGCGGCTGGATCTCGCGCCAGGTGGTCGACGACTTCGAGGCGTACGCGCGCCTGGTCATCACCGAGTTTGCCGACCAGGTGAAGTACTGGACGACCATCAACGAGCAAAGCATCATCGTCCAATACTGGACGCAAAAGTGCTATATCCCCGAGGAGTACCGCGACAACAACCAGCTGCGCTACCAGATCAACCATCACATGAACCTCGCGCACGCCATCGCGTGCAACCTGGTGCACGAGCTCGTGCCCGGCGGTATGGTGGGGTCGGTGATCGGCTACTCCCCCATCTACCCGCTGACCTCCCGCGCCGAGGACGTCATGGCGGCGCAGAACGCGCACGACCTGCGCAACGGGTATTACCTGGACATCTATTTCAAGGGGAAGTACACCGATTCGGCCATGGCCTACCTGGAGCGCCACGGGCTTGCGCCCAAGATCGAGCCGGGCGACATGGAGCTCATCGCGAGCGGCACGTCGGACATGCTGGGCATCAACTACTACGCGAGCGAGTGCGCGAAGGCATGCCCCGACGACGGCACCCGAGAGATGCGCTGGAACGGCGTGAACCTCACCGGCAAGAAGGGCGACATCAGCGGCTTCGAGACGCATCCGGGCTTCTATGAGATGTGCAAGAATCCGCTGCTCGACACGAACGACTGGGACTGGGCCATCGATCCGATCGGCCTGGAGTACCTGCTGCGCGACATCTGGATGCGCTACGGCAAACCCCTCATGGTGTGTGAGAACGGCTTGGGCGCTTTCGACACGCTCGAGGCAGACGGCACGGTGCACGACCCGTACCGCATCGATTACCTGGAGCGCCACATCGCCGCCATGAAGCGCGCCATGGACTACGGCGTGCAGATGCTCGCCTACTGCCCGTGGTCGGCGCTTGATTTGCTCTCCACGAGCAACGGCGTGAAGAAGCGCTACGGCTTCATCTACGTCGACCGCACCGACGACGATCCGCGCGCGTGCCGCCGCTACCGCAAGGATTCCTTCGCTTGGTACCACGACGTCATCGCGCGCAACGGAGCCGGCCTCACCCTGTAACGACACGAAAGATGGACGCACTTCTCCCCTGGGGAGAAGTGCGTCCAATGCCGAAGGCGGGACGCAGCAGCCTATCTGCTTCGCCCCAGGTCATGCGCTGCAAAAAGTCGGCACTTTGGACGATTTTTTAGACGCGCGACTATACCGGCGCCCTTTTGACCTCGATGTTTTCGCAGGTCCAGAGACCGCCGATATGGACCCGGGCAGAAAAAGACGTCCAAAGTCCCGACTTTTTGCACGGCAGGATCGCAAGTTTGGGGACAGGCCCCGAACTTACAGAACGGAAACGGCCGGCTGAGGTGGCGTGCCTCAGCCGGCCGTTTACGGCTTTCCCAGGTACCCGAGATTTGCCCGAAAGAGGAGGGAGCACGCCTTAAGAGCGGCGACCGATGATTGAGAGCGAAGGACGGGTGCCTGGGGAAGCCGGACGGGTTGAGGGGAGCCTACATCAGGCGCAGGCCGACTTCTTTCAGCTGGGCCATCGAGACCTCGCTTGGAGCGGCGGACATGAGGTCGCTTCCGCTCGAGGTCTTGGGGAACGCCATGACGTCGCGGATGGATTCGGAGCCGGTGAGCAGCATGCACACGCGGTCGAGGCCGAGCGCGAAGCCGCCCATGGGGGGCGCACCGAACTCGAGGGCGTCCATGAGGAAGCCGAACTGGCTGCGAGCGCGCTCCTCGGTGAAGCCCATGAACTCGAGCATCTTGAGCTGCAGGTCGGAGTTGTGGATACGCATACCGCCACCGCCGGCCTCGAAGCCGTCCATGACGAAGTCGTAGGTGCAGCTGCCCATGGCAAGCGGGTCGGTCTCGAGCAGGTCGAGCTCGTCGACGTGCGGCAGGGTGAAGGGCTGGTGCTCGGCCTCGTAGCGCTTGGCCTCGTCGTCCCAGTGGAACAGCGGGAAGTCCACGACCCACAGGAAGTCGTGGCCGGCGCGCTCGATGCCCAGGGCATCGGCCATGTGGCAGCGCATGCCGCCCAGAATCTCATCGGAAGCCAGGCGCGGACCGGCGGCGAACATCACGAGGTCGCCGGGCTCCACGTCGCAGCGGCGGCGCAGCTCCTCCATCTCCTCGTCGGCGAAGAACTTGACGATGGGGCTGTTGATGGAACCGTCCTCGCGGAAGGCGATCCAGGCCAGGCCCTTGGCACCGAAGGTCTCGGCGACCTTGGCGAGCTTATCGATCTGCGCGCGCGGCCAGGTGCCCGCACCCTTGGCGTTGATGGCCTTGACCACGTGGCCCTCGGTGTTGGCAGCGCCGGCGAACACCTTGAACTTGGAATTCTTGAACACATCGGTGAGGTCGACGAGCGTCATGCCGTAGCGGGTATCGGGCTTGTCGGTGCCGTAGGTGTCCATGGCATCCCAGTAAGAGAGGCGGCGCAGCGGCGTGGGCATGTCGACGCCCACGCGGGCGAACGCGTCGGCGAGCACGTCCTCGAGCGCGCCCATGACGTCGTCCTGCTCCACGAAGCTCATCTCGATGTCCACCTGCGTGAACTCGGGCTGGCGATCGGCGCGCAGGTCCTCGTCGCGGAAGCACTTGGCAACCTGGTAGTAGCGCTCGACGCCGCCCACCATGAGCAGCTGCTTCAGCAGCTGCGGGGACTGCGGCAGGGCGTAGAAGCTGCCCGGCTGCAGGCGGGAGGGAACGATGAAGTCGCGCGCGCCCTCGGGCGTGGACTTGAAGAGCGACGGGGTCTCGACCTCCATGAAGGCGCGGTCGTGCAGCGCGGTGCGGATGGCGAAGGTGAAGTCGGAGCGCAGCTTCATGTTGGCCATCATCTCGGGACGACGCAGGTCGAGGTAGCGATAGCGCAAACGCGTGTCCTCGGAGGTCTCGATGCCGTCCTCGATCTGGAACGGCGGGGTCTTGGAGCGGTTGAGCACCTCGACGCGATCGGCCAGAACCTCGATCTCACCGGTGGGGAGCTTGGGGTTCACCGTGTCCTCGTCGCGCGCGATGACGGTACCGTGCACGAGGATGGGCCACTCGGGGCGCATGGTCTCGGCGGTGTGGAATGCCTCGCCCGCAGCGTGCTCGGGGTCGAACGTGCACTGCGTGATACCCTCGCGGTCGCGCAGGTCGCAGAAGATGAGGCCGCCGTGATCGCGGCGACGGCCGACCCAACCGGTGAGCGTGACCTCTTCGCCGATGTTCTCGGCGCGCAGCTCACCGCAGGTACGGGTATGCATGGAGTGGATGTCGGCGGGGTTTTGCGAGTGGTCGATAGCCACAGGAATCCTCCTTTTGATCTGTGCCGCCCCGTGCCGGTACGGGCGGCTTGCCTACAGATTCCCGGGCCTGCGTAGACGGCGCAGCCCGAGATACGCTGCCTGGGGCCATGAAGAGACGCCCCGTCGCGGCAGCTGCATTAGCATACCGGAAATGCCGCGCTCCACCACAAGAAAGTGGACGCTCCAGGCACTCTTAACAAAGTGGAAGCATAGGCAACGGGCCAGCGGCAACCAAAAGTGACCTGCCCCTTTTGGTGTAAGGGGCCAACATGCACGGATGCTGCATTATTCGCCACCCTTATGCACAATGAGTGCACATTCATTCTTCAACGTGCCGAATTTCTGCATATCGAAGCCTGTTTCCGCACTGTTTCATGCATAAAAATATTCTTGCATGCATCTGTATAAGTATTAGCATGGTGCCCACTCATGCTATTGAAGGAGTTTTGGAAGGAGAAACTCATGATCATCACGCGCAGGCAGTTCATCCCGCTGGCGGCCGGTGCCGCCGCGGCCGCATTTGGTATCGCCGGCTGCAGCAACGACACCGCTGCCACCACCGGCAGCACCCCCGCCGACACCGGCTCTGCTGCCGAGACCTCCGGCGACGGCGAGATGACGCTGTTCGAGGAGGGCAAGCTCACGTTCGCCACCTCCCCCGACTATCCGCCCTTCGAGAACCTTGAGGACGGCGAGTACGTGGGCCTCGATATGGACCTTGGTCGCGCCGTCGCCGAGTACCTGGGCCTCGAGTGCGTCTACACCAACATCGACTTCGACGGCATCATCCCGGCTATCGTCGCCGGCGGTCAGGCCGATGCGGGCCTCTCCGGCATCTCCATCACGCCTGAGCGTGAGGAGCAGGTGCTGTTCTCCGACCCGTACTACATCGACAACCAGGCCGTCGCGGTCATGAGCGACAACACCGCCATCACCGAGGAGAACGCTTCCGAGGCGCTCAACGCCGACACCGTGACCATCGCGGTCCAGAGCGGCTCCACCGGCGCCGATTTCGCCGCCGAGAACTTCCCCAACGCCAAGCAGCTGCCGTTCCCCAACTTCACCGACGCCTTCGCCGCCGTCCAGGCCGGCAAGGCCGACGCGGTGTGCGGCAACAAGGCGGTCGTCGACCAGATGCTCGCCGGCGCCTACTCCGACGAGCACACCGTGCTGACCTCCGCCACCGGCGAGGAGTACGCCATCGCCGTGTCGAAGGACAACCCTGCCCTGGTCGATGCCATCAACGAGGCCATCGCCGCCCTCACCGAGGACGGCACCCTCGACGAGATCATCGCCAAGAACATGGGCTAAAGAGCCTGTTAGCAGGGCTTTTGCCACACAACTCATTCCGCACGTTCTTGCGACCCCTTCCCAAGCTTGGGGAGGGGCCGCATTCCCCTATAAAAGGGAGGCTCACGTGAACAGTACCACACGCCGTCACATACCGGCAGCGATGCTTGCGCTCATCACGGTGATGATGAGCTGTTGCATGCTGCTGGGCGCCGCCGCACCCGCGCACGCCATGGAGGCCGTGAAGTGCACCGGCCGCCCCAACTCCGATGACGACCCCACCATCATCATGGGCGCCACCCAGTCGCGCATCACCTTCGAGGCGAGCGTCGAGGAGGGCGAGGGCGTCACGCAGTTCGTGCTGCACGTGCCCGACGGCACCGAGTTCAACACGGACGACCTGGCGGTCACGCTGCTCACGGGCGACGACCTCATGACCCGCACCGAGGTGCCCTACACCGAGACGGTCGAGGGCCAAGACATCGTCTTGGACTTCGACGAGCCCATCATGCAGGCGGGGCACCTGAACATCATCGTCTACGACGTGCTCTTCCCCACCGAGGGCGGCGACATGCAGGTGGGCGCGAGCTACACCACCTCCGACGGCTCTGCGGACGGCACCGCCATTGAGGGCATCCCCACGATTCCCGTGCAGGGTATCTCGAAGACCGAGCAGCTCTCGCAGTGGCTGGGCGAGCAGCCGTGGGTCCAGGCGTGGAACTCCAACCGCTTCCTGCGCCTGTTCTTTGACCCCACCATCCTGGTGACGAGCTTCCCGGTGGTCCTTTCCGGCTTCTTCATGTCGATCGCCATCGTGGCAGTCGCGTTCCCGCTCGCGATCCCGCTGGGCCTTCTGCTCGCGCTCATGCGCCTGTCGAAGTTCCCGCTGTGGCGCGGCATCGCAACCACGTACGTGAACATCGTGCGCGGCACGCCGCTGTTCCTGCAGATCTACGTCGCGTTCTTCGGCCTGCCGCTCGCCGGCCTCAACATCCCCAACTTCCCGCTGGGCGTCATCGTGATGTTCATGAACTCCGGCGCCTACATGTGCGAGATCTTCCGCGCGGGCATTCAGTCCATCAGCGCCGGCCAGTCCGAGGCCGCCCGCTCGCTGGGCATGACGCGCGCGCAGACCATGCTCTACGTGGTGCTGCCGCAGATGTTCCGCGTGGTCATCCCCAACCTCACGAGCGAATTCATCCTGCTGTACAAGGACACCTCGCTGCTCGCGGCCGTGGGCATCATGGAGCTCGTCATGTACGCGCGCACCATCGTGGCATCCACCGGCTCCATCACGCCCTACATCGTCGCTGCCCTCTTCTACCTGGTCATCACGCTGCCGCTGTCCAAGCTCACGCGCATCTTGGAAGACCGCTCGCGCCCCAAGCGCGGACGCAGGCGCCGCATCGCGCAGGCCAACGCCGCCGCTGAGGCCGCAAAGGCCGCTAAAGCCGCTGCCAACACCGCGAAGGAGGCCTAAGCCATGGCTGATACCGCACGCATTTCCGCGGACACTCCCGCAAACGACGATGTTATCATCCGCATCCAGAACCTCAACAAGACCTTCGGCGACCTCGAGGTCCTGCGCGACATCTCGCTCGACATCCACCGCGGCGAGGTCGTCGTGGTGCTGGGGCCGTCCGGCTCCGGCAAGTCGACCATGCTGCGCTGCCTGAACCGTCTGGAGGAGCCCACGGGCGGGTCGATTTTCTTCGAGGGGAAGGACATCACCTCCCCCGACGTCGACGTCAACAAGATTCGCGAGCACATGGGTATGGTGTTTCAGCAGTTCAACCTGTTCCCGCACCTCGACGCCCTGCACAACGTGATGCTCGCGCAGATGAAGGTACTCAAGCGCTCCGCCACCGATGCCGAGCGCATCGCCCTGGAGCAGCTCGCACGCGTGGGCTTGGAGGACCGTGCCGACCACTACCCCAGTGAGCTTTCCGGCGGCCAGCAGCAGCGCGTGGCTATCGCTCGCGCGCTTGCCATGGAACCGCACGTCATGCTGTTCGACGAAGCGACGAGCGCCCTTGACCCGGAGCTCGTGCGCGGCGTCCTCGATGTCATGCGCGAGCTGGCGCGCGGCGGTATGACCATGGTCGTCGTCACGCACGAGATGGGCTTTGCGCGCGACGTCGCCGACCGCGTCATCTTCATGGACGATGGCGTGATCGTGGAGCAGGGCACGCCCGAAGAGGTCTTCGAGCACCCCAAGAGCGAACGCACCCGCAACTTCCTGGGTGAGGTATCGTTGAAGTAACGCGCGACAAGCTTGCATATACGAAAAGGCGGCGCGGCACAT
>CALULJ010000068.1 GCA_944321445.1 uncultured Collinsella sp. | reverse complement strand
GTCATTTTGCGCGACGGCGACATCGTGTCCATTGACACGGGCGCCATCGTTGACGGTTGGGTAGGGGACAACGCGTGGACCTTCTATTGCGGCACGCCCTCTGCCGAGGTGCAGGCGCTGTGCGAGGTCACGCGTGACTGCCTGAAGGCCGGCATCGAGCAGGCTGTTCCCGGCAATCACCTGGGTGACATCGGCCATGCGGTCCAGTCGCTGGCCGAGGCCCACGGCTACGGCGTGCTGCGCGACTACGTCGGCCACGGCGTCGGCCGCGTGATGCACGAGGATCCGAACGTGCCGAACTACGGCAAAAAGGGTCGCGGCGTGCGCCTGCAGGCCGGCATGGTCATCGCCATCGAGCCGATGATCACGCTCGGTACCAACCACGTCACCACCGGCGCCGACGGTTGGGTCGTCACCACGAACGACCACCTGGCGGCAGCCCACTACGAGAACACGATCGCCATCACCGACGATGGCCCGGTCATTCTCACGGTGGACGAGCGCGGACCTTGGTGCTCAATGCAGGGCGGCGTGATGTAGCTTCGTACCTGTGGATATCTTTCCCTAAGGGCTACTGAGGGCCCCGGGATATCCTTCCGTGCTCAAACAGTCCTCGCGCTTCGCGCTGCGGAACTGCGCCGAAAGGATATCCCGGGGCCCTTTCTGCAATGGGGGAGTAGCCCCCACCAAACTCTGCCTTGTTGCGGCGGCAGGTCGGACACCTTTGGTGCCCTCCCTGCCGCCGGCGCACTCGCGTGCTCGTGCGCTCCTCCATTCCAGGCGTTACCAATAAAGTGCACCGATCTGGTTGTAGCTCTTTCAACGAAGAAATGCTTTCATTAGTTGGAAGGGCGCCAACCAAGATCGCTCTGCGTCTGCGTCTTCGCGCTCGATGCGCGAAGACGCAGTACAAGCCGGCGGATTACGGCGGAACAGTGAAGTCTTGCAGCAACGTATAGCTAGCATGACCGCAACTCAACCAAGGTTGAGGTGTGGCGCGGGGTGGTATATTCCCTCCGCGCGCAGTTCCGCAGGCCGAAGGCCGAGGACTGTTTGAGCACGGAGGGAATATACCAACCCGCGCCCCGTCACCCCTCAATTATGGAGCGATTACGTATTTGTGACTGACCTAACCGTTTTTGTTATCATTCACTGTTGCTGTCGTTTTCTAGAGAAAGATGATTGCTTTGAAGAAGGAAGATGCTATCGAACTCGAGGGTACGGTCACTGAGCCGCTTCCCAACGCCATGTTTCGCGTAGACCTCGGGAACGGTCATTCGGTGCTGTGCTCCATTTCGGGCAAGATCCGTATGAACTACATCCGCATTCTCCCGGGTGACAAGGTCGTCGTGGAGCTTTCCCCGTACGATCTGACCCGCGGTCGCATCACCTATCGCTACAAGTAAGCGACTGCACTCATAGACATCGGACACGATCGCAGGTCTGCTCAGCCCGCGGTCGCGTTTGCATGTCAGGCCAGCCTTCAGTTATTCACGCCTGCGGCTGGGCGAGTAGATACATTCCATGTAGTTGTAGTTTGAGCACTACCGAAAGGAAGAACGATGAAGGTACGTCCTTCGGTCAAGAAGATGTGCGATAAGTGCAAGATCATCCGACGCCACGGCAAGGTTCTTGTTATCTGCGAGAACCCGCGCCACAAGCAGCGTCAGGGCTAAGAGAGGAGACCAACGTTGGCCCGTATTAATGGTGTCGACCTTCCGCGTGAGAAGCGCGTTGAGATCGGTCTGACCTACATCTACGGCATCGGCCGCACCACTGCCACCAAGATTTGCAACGAGTGCAACATCAATGTCGATACGCGCGTTCGCGACCTTACCGACGAGGAAGTCGACGCGATCCGTAAGTACATCGACCAGAACCATATCATGGTCGAGGGTGACCTCCGCCGTGAGCGCAACCAGAACGTCAAGCGCCTGATGGACATCGGCTGCAACCGTGGCCTCCGTCACCGCAAGGGCCTCCCTGTTCGTGGTCAGCGCACCCACACCAACGCTCGCACCCGCAAGGGTCCGAAGCGTCAGATCGGTGCCAAGAAGAAGAAATAAAGGGAGACTGACTAATGGCTACTGCTAAGAACAAGCGCGGTCAGGCTACTCGCATCAAGCGCTCCGACCGCAAGAACATCACCGTGGGTCAGGCCCACATCCGTTCCACGTTCAACAACACGATCGTGTCCATCACGGACGCCCAGGGCAATGTCATTGCCTGGAAGTCCGCCGGTACCGTCGGTTTCAAGGGTTCCCGTAAGTCCACCCCGTTTGCCGCCCAGATGGCTGCCGAGGCTTGCGCCAAGATCGCCATGGAGCACGGTATGCACAAGGTTGCCGTCTTCGTGAAGGGCCCCGGCTCTGGTCGCGAGACCGCCATCCGCTCCCTCCAGGCCGCCGGCCTCGAGGTTTCGAGCATCCAGGACAAGACCCCCATTCCGCACAACGGCTGCCGCCCCAAGAAGCGTCGCCGCGTGTAACTCCTGAAAGGATCGAAATACTATGGCAATCGATAGGACTCCGGTTCTCAAGCGCTGCCGCCAGCTCGGGATCGATCCCGCTGAGCTGGGTTACAGCGGCAAGGAATCCAAGCGTCAGCCCAAGCGTCGTCGCAAGGAATCCGAGTATGGTATTCAGCTTCGCGAGAAGCAGAAGGTTAAGTTCATCTATGGTGTGCTCGAGAAGCAGTTCCACAGCTACTTCGTCCGCGCCCGCAAGATGCCCGGCATCACCGGCGAGAACCTCATGAAGCTCCTCGAGACCCGTCTTGACAACGTGGTCTTCCGTCTGGGCTTCGCCCGCACCCGCAAGGAGGCTCGTCAGTCCGTCCGCCACGGTCACTTCACCGTGAACGGCCGTCGTGTCGACATTCCTTCCTATCTCGTCAAGCCCGGCGACGTCGTCGCGGTCGGCGAGAAGTTCCGTGACCTCCTTCCCATCAAGGAGGCTCTCATCCAGTCCGAGCGTTTTGAGGTTCCTGGCTGGCTCGAGGTTGACATCGAGAAGCTGTCCGGCAACGTGCTTTCCTATCCGGCACGCGAGCAGATCAGCGGCGACATCAACGAGCAGCTCATCGTCGAGCTCTACTCTAAGTAGTCCATTTGGGCTGCTGAGGCTGGAGGTAATACATGTCAGAATTCATTAGGCCTCAGGTTCAGGTCGAGGAGATCAACGAGACGTCCGCCCGCGTGTCTGTGGAGCCGCTTGAGCGTGGCTATGGCGACACGCTGGGCAACTCGCTCCGCCGTGTCCTGCTGTCCTCGCTCGAGGGCGCTGCGGTGGAGGCCATCCAGATTGATGGCGCCCAGCACGAGTTCATGGCCATCCCCAACATGGTCGAGGATGTCACGGATATCGTTCTGAACGTCAAGGGTCTGGTGTTCCGTTCGCTCGGCACCACCGACGAAGGCACCGCCACCATCTCGGTCGACGGTCCCTGCGAGGTTACCGGTGCGGACTTCTTCATTCCTTCGGAGTTCGAGCTCGTCAATCCCGATCAGCACATCGCCACGCTCAACGAGGGCGGCCATCTCACGATGAGCATGCGCATCGGCTATGGCCGTGGCTATGTGTCCTACGAGGGCAACAAGCGCGACAACGACCCCATCGGCGTCATCCATGTGGACTCGCTGTACTCTCCGGTTCGCCGTTGCGCCAAGCTCGTCGAGGCCTGCCGCGTTGGCCAGCACACCGACTACGATCGTCTGGTTCTCGAGATCGAGACCAACGGGGCTATCGACCCGCGTGACGCCGTGGTCCAGGCTGCCAACATCATCAACCAGCACATGGCTGCCTTCATGAATCTTGCCGAGGCCCCCGAGGCCGAGGAAGAGGTGTCGATCTTTGCTCCCGAGACCACCAGCGACAACGCTGAGCTCGATAAGCAGATCGAGGATCTCGACCTCTCGGTGCGCTCCTATAACTGCCTGAAGCGTGCGAGCATCCACTCTGTGCGCCAGCTTGTGGAGTTCTCCGAGAACGATCTGCTCAACATCCGCAACTTCGGCGTGAAGTCCATCGAGGAAGTCAAGGATAAGCTTGAGTCCATGGGCCTGAGCCTGAAGGCTTAGAACCGCGCTATTCGTGTAACCACAAGGAGACCATGCTATGCGTCACAATCGCAAGAAGGGCCTGAAGCTCGGCACCGACGCGAGCCATACCAAGGCCATGAAGAAGAGCCTCGCCCAGGCGCTCTTCACCAACGACCGCATCAAGACCACCATCACCCGCGCTAAGGCGCTCCGCGGCTTCGCTGAGCCCATCATCACGTGGGCCAAGAAGGGTGACCTGCACTCTCGCCGTCTCGCCATCGCAAAGCTTGGCGACAAGGATCTCGTCAAGGAGATCTTCGAGAAGGCCGCTCAGGGCATGTGGGCCGACCGTGACGGCGGCTACACCCGCATCATGAAGCTCGGTACCCGCAAGGGCGACAACGCCGAGATGGTCATCATCGAGCTCGTCACCGAGCCCTGCGTCAAGAAGGCCCCCAAGAAGGCCACCGCTCCCAAGAAGGCTCCCGTCAAGGTCGAGGAACCCAAGGTCGAGGAGGCTCCTGCTGAGGAGACCGCCGAGACCGAGGCTGCTGCTGAGTAGCACACATCAGTTTGCGGCACATTACGCGCAACGAAGGGCACGCCACGCCGGCGTGCCCTTTTTGTGTTCAGGGGTGTTTGAAGCGGGGGGAGTGGCCCTACACTGAGACAGCATGTGCGATCAGTTTCGCTAGATGGTGGGAGGTGCTCAGATGATCGAGATTCGCGACGTGAGCGTTCGGTTTGCGGCAGATGCAGCGCCGGCGCTCGATGGCGTGTCGCTGACGTTTCGGCCGGGCGAGCTCGTGGCGCTTGTGGGCGCTAACGGGTCCGGTAAGTCGACGCTTGCCTCCCTTCTGTGCGCTTTGCGTCTGTCTGCGTCCGGCTTGGTTGTCGTGGAGGGCATCGATCCTGCACGCGATGCCGCTTCGCGTCGCGAGGTTCGGCGCCTTGTTGGTCTGGTGCGCCAGCATCCTGCCGACCAACTTGTGTCTTCAGTCGTCTTCGATGAGGTGGCATTCGGACCCCGTAACCTTGGACTCTCGCGCGATGAGATTCGGCGCCGCGTGACGCGTGCAATAGCGACCGTCGGGCTGCCCGATGCACTGCACGCCGACTTGTCGACGCTTTCCGGCGGCCAGCAGCAGCTGTTGGCGATTGCCGGTGTGCTCGCCATGGAGCCGTCATACCTCGTGCTCGACGAAGCCTCTTCCATGCTCGACGCCTCTGCGCGTCCCGCATATCGCGCGCTGCTCGATCACATCGCGCACGAGGGTGGAGCCGGTGTCATCCAGGTGACGCACGACCCGCTCGAGGTGCTTGCGTCCGACCGCGTCATCGTGCTCGATGCCGGTCGCGTGGCGTTCGATGGCTTGCCGCGCGAGCTTCTGGTCGAGTGCGCTGCCCTGTGGGATGCATCCTTGGTGCAGAGCTCCTCGGTAGAGGCGCTTAGAGCCATTCTGCGCCTGGGATATGAGCCAGAGGCTATAGCTGCTCCCCTAGATCCATCCAAAGCCGTTATGTGGCTTCTGGACGCCTATCGTGCGGGTGCGGTACCGGTCAGCGACGTTCAGGCCGTGGCGGACATGCTCGTGCCGGCTCGTTTGCAAAGCGATGTGCTGGCGGGATTGCCCCTGGAACTTTCTGATGTCGCGTTCTCCTACGGCGCCGGCGTGCGTGCACTCGCGGGAATCACGTTCGGTGCTCAGGCGGGCGAAGTCGTGTTGGTGGCGGGCGCTTCCGGTTCGGGCAAGTCGACGCTTGCCTGCGTGGCCTCCGGACTGTACACCCCCGATGCGGGAACGGCACGCGTGTGCGGCCATGCACCTAAGACCGGCGACGTCGGTGTGGCGTTCCAGCGGCCCGAGGACCAGCTGTTTTGCGAGACGGTCCGCGATGAGCTGGCGTTCGCGCCGCGCAACCTGGGGTGCTCAGAGGGTGAGGTCCGTGCGCGCTGTGTTCATGCGGCCAAGCTCGTGGGCATCGAAGATGATCTGCTCGATCGCTATCCCTTTGAGCTGTCGGGCGGCCAGGCGCGACGCGTTGCCATCGCCTCGATTCTCGCCCTGGACGCCTCTGCCTATATTTTGGACGAGCCGACGGCGGGGCTGGATGCCGCCGGGCGCGCGCGGCTCCACGGCCTTGCGCGCGCGTGCGCGCAGGCGGGCAGCGCCGTGATCGTCATCAGCCATGACCTTGACGAATGGATGAGCGAGGTTGACCGCGTCGTTCTCATGGCGCAAGGCTCCGTGGTATGGGAGGGCGAGCCCTGCGTGCTCGCACGCGATGCGGACGCGTTTGTCCGCGCGGGCCTGCGGCCGCCGCTGTCCTGCGAGCTTCTGCAGATGCTTTCCGCCGCGACCGAGGGGGTCGATGCGCGATGAATCCCGTCTCTCCGCTTGGTGCGTATGTGGGCGGAACGCCGGCTGCGCGCGTGGACGCACGCGTCAAGATCGTGCTGTTGCTCGCCTCCACCGTGTCGCTGTTCGCCACGCGCGCGTCATGGCTCTGCGCGCTGTGGGCGCTGGTTCTCGCCGCGGCGATTCATTGTTCGGGGATGAGCATCCGCACGCATGCGCGCGCCCTGCGTCCCATTGCCTTCATCTTGGCGTTCACGCTGCTTGCCAACGCGCTCGCGCTCGATGGTCATGGCGATATCGCGCTTTCGGGCCCCGTTGGAATCGACACCGCCGGTGCCCTGCGCGGGGCGCTCGCGGTCTTTCGCATCGTCGTGCTGCTTGGACTTGCGCTCGCGGTGTCATCCTCTACGACGCCGCCGGAGCTCGCTGACGCTTGCGTGGCCCTCCTGCGCCCGCTCGGTCGTTTCGGCGTGCCTGTCGCAGATATTGGCCTGTTGCTCTCGCTCGCCCTGCGGTTCATCCCCTTGGTATCCGAGGAGCTCGCGCGCGTCCGGCTCGCCCAGCGCTCCCGTGGCGTCGATTTCGAATCGGGCGGTATCGTGCGGCGCGTGCGCGCGTGGGCGTCGGTGTTGACGCCACTGGTGGTGAGCCTGTTTCGTCGGGCAGACCGCCTGGGGGAGTCTATGGCTGCGCGATGCTATGCTGAAGGGGCATCCGATGTCGCGGCGGGAGATGCGCTCGGTGCCCGCGATCGCGTCGTACTGGCTGGGGGGCTTGCCCTGTGCGTGTTTGTTCCCTTGGTGGCGTACGCGCTTGGCTGATCGGACGGCGTTTCGCTGCCCATTGAGATGGATTGCTTGAAGGAGGATGCGCCATGGCGCCCGATACGACCATAGCCCCCTTTGACCCCACCGCACCCTTGGACGGTACGCTCGTGCTGCGCCTGGGGTATGACGGCACGGGTTTCTCCGGATTTGCGGAGCAACCGGGGCAAACGACTGTCGCCGGCGAGATTCGCCACGCACTCGAGGTGTTCTTGCGCCGCGAGATCGATCTGACCTGTGCCGGCCGCACGGATGCCGGCGTGCATGCCGTGGGGCAGTACGTGAGCGTCCCGGTGACTGAAGACGAGCTAGCGGTGACGCATACGCGCTGGATGCGGGCGTTTGCTGCGCTGCTTCCGCATGAGATTGCAGTGAGCGAGGTTTACCATGCCGCACCCGGGTTCTCCGCGCGCTTCGACGCGCTCTCGCGCACCTATACCTATCGCATCGTGACCGGAGAGGCCGCTCCGCTGCTCACGCGCGCAGTCACCTGGTGGCACCGTTTTCCGCTTGATGTCGAGGCCATGGACGATGCCGCCCGGCGCCTGCTGGGGGAGCGTGACTTCAAGAGCTTCTGCAAGACCGCGTCGGCCGTGGGCAAGCCCACGCACCGCAACGTCATGGAGGTCTCGTTCGCCCGTGAGCGCAATTTAGGGGAGGAGTGCCTCGCGTTCACCATCACGGGCAACGCGTTTTTGCATTCCATGGTCCGCACCATCGTGGGGACGCTCGTTGAGGTGGGAAGCCATCGGCGCGAGCCCGCATGGGTCGACGAGGTGCTCGCGGCATGCGACCGTGCGGCCGCCGGTCCTACGGCGCCCGCTTGCGGCCTGTGCTTCATGGGCGTGGACTACCCCGAAGGAGCCCTCACGGTCTGCCCGTAACGATATGTGGCGTGAAATCAGGACAGAGGTTTTTTCACGCCCCCGTCCCGATTTCATGCGCCCTTCGACGGACGGGGCGGCTTCGTCGGCGAGAGGTCATTTTGCGATAAAACGCTGTGCCGACTTGGCCGTTTCGTGGTGAAGCTGTGGTGGCGCGGTGTTTAACATTTGTGCAAGATATCCAGCGAAACCTCAAAGCGCTTA
>CALULJ010000067.1 GCA_944321445.1 uncultured Collinsella sp. | reverse complement strand
CTACGCCTCGCACCTCGAAGCCTTTGCGAACTGGCTCGAGCGGGCGGGCCTTGATGGCCTCCATATAGGCGTGCGCGACGTTCGCCGCTATCTCGCCGATCTGCGCCAGGCGCGCTACGCGCCCAAGACCGTGTCCGCCCATCTCTCGGCGCTGCGCTCCCTCTACCGCTGGATGGCAGAAGAGGGAATGATCGCTTCCGACCCGGCATCGGCGATCTCGGCACCCAAGCTCCCCAAAAACCTTCCGCACGCGCTCTCGTCAGAGCAGGTTGCGCGACTGTTCGCGACACCGGACACGACGTGCGCCGAGGGAATTCGCGATGCCGCCATGCTCGAGTTGCTCTACGCCACCGGCGCGCGCATCTCGGAGCTTGCGGGCCTCGACCGTGCCTCGGTAAACCTGGCCGAGGGAACCGTGCGTCTGTTCGGCAAGGGGTCGAAGGAGCGCATCGTCCCCATCTATCACCGCGCCATCGACGCCGTGAGCCGCTATGAGGATGCGGGGCGCGCCGAACTGCTTGCGGCATGCGGGCGCACCGAGCCCTCCGGGCGCGCGGACGCCCTGTTCGTTTCCGCCCGCGGACGCGCTATGGACGCCGCCGCCCTGCGCTACCGGTTCAAGAAACTCTGCCGCGCCGCAGGCCTTCCCGCCGACGTCAGCCCGCACGCGATGCGCCACACCTACGCCACCGACCTGCTCTCGGGCGGGGCGGACCTGCGCAGCGTCCAGGAGCTGCTCGGCCATGCAAGTCTCTCCACCACGCAGCTCTACACCCACCTCACGCCCGAGCGTCTCAAAGGGGCGCTCCATCAGGCCCATCCGCGAGCCTAGGCGGGTTTGCGGAGCGACTCCGCCCGGCCCCCCACAAGCTGCACACAATACATGCAAGCCAGATTTGGAAAGCACGCATAACCCTGCTATCATGCTGCAGGTTGCGCTCGACGCAACGGTATCTATCACGCACGCGCGGCTACTCGCTTGGTCGTGGTGCCCGGGCTCAGGTAGCAGATGCCCGGGTGACCGGCGAGGTCAGACGCCAGCGCGGAGGCAAACCACAGGAGGTAATCCATGGCTACCAAGATCAATATCCGCACCCTTCTCGAGGCCGGCTGCCACTTCGGTCACCAGACCCGTCGCTGGAACCCCAAGATGCGCCCCTACATCTTCGGCGAGCGCAACGGCATCTACATCCTCGACCTCAAGCAGACCATCGTCGCTGCTGACGCTGCCTACACCTTCCTGAAGAACACCTGCGCCCACGGCGGCAAGGTCCTGTTCGTCGGCACCAAGAAGCAGGCTCAGGAGGCCGTGAAGAACGCTGCCGAGCGCGCCGGCATGCCCTACATCAACCAGCGCTGGCTGGGCGGCATGCTCACCAATTTCGTCACCATCCGCTCCCGCATGAACCGCATGGAGGAGCTCGAGGGCATGGTCGCCGACGGCTCCATGGCTCTGCGCGGCAAGAAGGAGCAGGCTGTCCTGGGCAAGGAGCTCACCAAGCTCCAGACCAACCTCGGTGGTGCCCGCGACATGAAGTCCCTGCCCGCGGCCCTCTTCGTCATTGACACCAAGCGCGAGGAGAACGCCATCAAGGAGGCCCGTCGCCTGCACATCCCGGTCGTCGCCCTCATCGACACCAACTCCGATCCCGACGAGATCGATTACGGCATCCCCTGCAACGACGACGCTATCTCCGCCGTCTCCCTTATGTGCGAGCTGTTCGCCGACGCCTGTCTCGCGGGTTCCGGCAAGGAGCAGATCTCCGAGGCCGAGATGGCCGGCACCGAGGCGCCTGCCGCTGAGGCCGAGGCTGCCACCGAGGCCGCTGCCGAGTAGCCTTCCTGTCGCATACGACTGAAGTTCGTTGAAGTTTCGCTAGTTCGAAAGGAACAACACATGGCTCAGATCACCGCCGCTATGGTCAAGCAGCTCCGCGAGATGACCGACTCCCCGATGATGGAGTGCAAGAAGGCTCTCGTCGAGGCCGAGGGCGATATGGACGCCGCCGTCGACATCCTGCGCAAGAACGGCCTTGCCGCCGCCGCTAAGAAGGCCGGCCGCGACACCAACGAGGGCGCTGTCGCCGCGTACGTCTCTGCCGATGGCACCATGGGTGCCCTGGCCGAGGTCGCCTGCGAGACCGACTTCGTCGCCTCCAACCCCAAGTTCACCGGCTTCGCATCCCAGGTCGCCGAGGTCGTCTGCAACACCGAGCCCGCTGACGTCGAGGCTCTGCTCGCTGCCGACATGAACGGCGAGACCGTCCAGGCTGGCCTCACCGAGATGATCCACATCATCGGCGAGAACATGAAGATCACCCGCTTCACCGTCCGCAAGCCCGCCGCCGGCGCCGTCTCCAGCTACATCCACATGGGCGGCAAGATCGGCGTTATGGTCGAGTTCGCGTTCAACAACGCCGAGACCGCTTCCGCCGACGCCTTCAAGACCTTCGCTCACGACGTGGCCATGCAGGTTGCCGCGACCGCTCCGATCGCAGCTGTGCGCGAGGACGTTCCGCAGGCCACCATCGACCACGAGGTCGAGATCTACAAGGCGCAGGCCGCTGAGTCCGGCAAGCCCGAGGCCATCCAGGAGAAGATGGCTGTCGGCCGTCTGGAGAAGTTCTTCAAGGGCTTCGTCCTGAACGAGCAGGAGTTCATCAAGGATTCCAACATCACCATCAAGCAGTACGCCGAGAAGGTCTCCAAGGAGCTCGGCGACGACATCAAGGTCGTCGGCTTCGATCGTCTCGTGTGCGGCGAGTCCGACAACTAAGTCAACATCGCCCTTGCGATACCGAGCAGGCTGTGGGTTATGACCTATGGCCTGCTTTTTTATGGGCCGACCGGCCAAGTACGCTAGAATGAAGCAAGCCTTGTCTATCGAAGGAGGACATCTTGTCTGAGTACCTCTACAAACGCGTGCTGCTCAAGCTCTCTGGTGAAGCGCTGATGGGGGAGGGTCGCTACGGTATCGACCCCGAGGTTACCGAGCGCCTCGCCAAGCAGATCAAATCGCTTCACGACGACCATGTCGAGGTCGGCATCGTCGTGGGCGGTGGCAATATCTTCCGCGGCCTCGCCGGCTCCGCCAAGGGCATGGACCGCGCCCAGGCCGACTACATGGGTATGCTCGCCACCGTCATGAACGCCCTTGCCCTGCAGGATGCCTTCGAACGCGTGGGCGCACCGTGCCGCGTCATGAGCGCCATCCAGATGAACGAGGTGGCGGAGCCCTACATCCGTCGCCGCGCCATCAACCATCTGTCGAAGGGCGATATCGTCATCTTCGCAGCCGGCTCGGGCAACCCGTACTTCACCACCGACACCGCTGCCGCCCTGCGCGCCTGCGAAATCGGCGCCGAGTGCCTGCTCAAGGCCACCAAGGTCGACGGCATCTACGACAAGGACCCGGTCAAGAACGACGATGCCGTTCGCTTCGACCGCATCACCTACCATGAGGTACTCGTGCAGGGCCTCCAGGTCATGGATTCGACCGCGGCGGCGCTCTGCAAGGACAACCACATGCCCATCATCGTCCTCAACATCGAGGGCGAGGACAATATCAAGCGGGCCCTTAAGGGCGAGCCCGTGGGAACCGTCGTCGTTCAGGAGGATTAACATGGCCGACATCACCGTTCAAATGGACAAGACCATCGAGAACCTGAAGCACAACTTCGCCAAGGTCCGCACCGGTCGCGCCAACGCCAACATTCTGTCCGACATCGCGGTCGACTACTACGGCGTTGCCACTCCCATCACGCAGGTGGCCGCCGTCAAGACCCCCGAGGCCCACATGCTCGTCGTCGAGCCGTGGGACAAGGCGCTCGTGAACGCCATCGTCAAGGCGATTTCCGCCTCCGATCTGGGCATCACGCCCTCTTCGGACGGTTCGCTCGTGCGCCTGCCGTTCCCCGCGCCCACCGAGGAGCGCCGCCGCGAGCTCGTGAAGGAGTGCCGCGAGCTGGCCGAGCACGCCAAGGTCGCTATCCGCAACATCCGCCGCGACGCTAACGGCAAGCTCGAGCGCGACGAGGACCTCACCGAGGACGATGTTCGTCGCGAGCAGGCCAAGGTGCAGAAGCACACCGACGACTACGTCAAGAAGATCGACGAGCTTCTGAAGGCCAAAGAAGCCGAGGTCATGGAGATCTAGCGTGCAGTACGACGAGAGCAAGTTCCGCGCGTTCTTCGCCGACGCGCCTGCTGACATCGACATGGCGCTGCTTGATATGGCGCGTATCCCGCGCCATATCTCCTGTATCATGGATGGTAACGGCCGCTGGGCGACGGCGCGCGGCCTCGCGCGCACCGAAGGCCATAAGGCCGGCATCGTCTCGCTTCGCGAGATCATCACGGCTGCCGTCCGTTTGGGAGTCGACGTGCTCTCGGCCTACGCGTTCTCGACCGAGAATTGGAATCGCCCGCAACACGAGGTGAACGTCCTTATGCACCTGTTCGCCAAGACGTTCATCGATGAGCTGCCGCTGCTCAAGCGCGAAAACGTTCGCGTCGTGTTTCTGGGCGACATCTCCGCGCTCCCCAAGCGCACGCGTGACGTCTTCGAATACGGCCTCGCGGAGTGCAAGGAGCACGCTGGCATGGTGCTCGCGCTCGCGGTGAACTACGGTGGCCGTGCCGAGATCGCGCGCGCCGCCCAGCAGCTCGCCGCGCGCGTCGTCTCCGGCGAGCTTTCCGTCGAGGACATCGATGAGCAGGCGATCTCAAAGAACCTGTACACCGCTGGGCTTCCCGATCCCGAGCTCGTCATCCGCACCTCCGGTGAGATGCGCGTCTCGAACTACCTGCTGTGGCAGATCGCCTATGCGGAGTTCTACATCACCGATACCTATTGGCCCGATTTCGATCGCTGGGGGCTCGTCCGTGCCATCCTGGCGTTCCAGGGGCGCGACCGTCGCTTCGGAGGACTCTCTTCCGCATCGGCCTAACCGCTGCCCCACAAGAAGGAGTATCCCTTGGCTACACCTCGTGATACCAAACAGCAGGAGTCGTCCGGCAAGGACGGCTCCTCTTCTGGTAAGAAAGCGGGCGGATCGCTGCACGGCCTTCTGGTACGTACGGGATTCGGCCTCATCTATGCCGCGCTGTTCATCGCCTGCTTGGCGCTGGGCACCATTCCCACCGCGATTTTCATCGCCGCGATGAGCTGGCTGTGCTGCTTCGAGTTCTACCGCATGATGCGCCTGGACGGCAAGGTCCCCAATGAGCTTTTGGGCCTCGCCGCGGCCATCTTGTTCCCGCTCTCCGCGCTTGGCGACGCCGTGCTGCTCACGGTGCTCTTGTTCGTCATGGTGCTCTCGCTCGGACTTTGGTACGTTTTCTCGCCCCGCACGCGCATCGCCGACATCGCGGTGACTGCCTTCGGCTCGCTCTACACCGGTTACATGATGTCTTCCATCGTGCTGCTGCGCGACGCGCTTCCCGGGTTTCCCGGGGCGCTGCTCTCCATCGGCGTGTGCGCCTCGCTGTGGGTGAGCGATTCGTTCGCCTACCTTGTGGGCAGCCGCATCGGCAAGCACAAGATGGTGCCCAAGATCTCTCCGAACAAAAGCTGGGAGGGCTTCGTGGGCGGCCTTCTGGGTTCGGTCATCATCTGGCTCATCCTGTGGGCGACCGGACTGTACCGCTTTGACATCGTGTTCGCCGTCCTGACGGGCATCGCGGTGTCCGTGCTCGGCGTGTTCGGCGACCTCATCGAGTCGCGCATCAAGCGCGGTGTGGGCGTCAAGGATTCCGGCAATCTCATCCCCGGCCACGGTGGCATGCTCGACCGCTCCGATTCGCTCATCTTCGGCTGCATCACGGCCTACCTCATCTTGAAGATCGGGGGCATCCTCTAATGGAGGCTTCGCAAACACCCGCGCGCAAGCGCATCGCCATCCTCGGGTGCACGGGCTCCATCGGCACCCAAGCGCTCGACGTATGCCGTCAGCATGCCGACAAGCTCGAGGTCGTCGCGCTTTCCGCCCATCGCAGCGCACGCAAGCTCGTCGACGCAGCGCGCGAGTTCGGCGTCGCGCGCGTGGCGCTCACCGACGAGGCATGCAGGCACGACCCAGCGCTTGCCGACCTTCCCGCAGGCGTGGAAGCGTCGTTTGGACCTCAGGCGGCCGTGGATATAGCTCTGGCCGATGACGTCGACTGCGTGCTCGTTTCCATCGTGGGCGCCGCCGGTCTTGCTGCCAGCGCCGCCGTGCTCAAAAGCGGTAAGCAGCTCGCACTTGCCAACAAGGAATCACTCGTGGTGGGCGGCGACCTGCTCATGCCGCTCGCACGCCCCGGCCAGCTGCTCCCTGTCGACTCGGAGCACGCCGCCATCTTCCAGTGCTACCTGGGTGAACGCGCCGACCAGGCCTATGCCATCTGGCTCACATGCTCGGGCGGCCCGTTTTTCGGGCGCAGCCGCAACGAGCTTGCGCGCGTTACCAAAGACGAAGCGCTCGAGCACCCCACGTGGAACATGGGCGCAAAGATCACCATCGACTCGGCGACGCTCATGAACAAGGGCCTCGAGAAGATCGAGGCGCATCATCTCTTCGGCGTCGATATGGACTTTATCCGTGTCGTCATCCAGCGGCAGTCTAAGATTCACTCCATGGTGGAATACCAAGATGGATCGGTCATCGCCCACCTGGGCGCCTCGGATATGCGCATACCCATCCAGTACGCGTTTTCCTATCCCGATCGCTGGTCGACGCCGGCGCCGCGCGTCGACTTCCGCACGCTCGGATCGCTCGACTTCGCCGCGCCCGACGAGGAGGCGTTTCGTTGCCTGCACCTGGCAGATATCGCCGGTCGCACGGGCGGCACCCTGCCGTGCGTGCTGAACGCCGCCAACGAGGTCGCCGTCGCGGGATTCCTCCAGGGGGCGTGCCGGTTCACCGACATCGACGCCATCGTCGAGGCCTGCATGGACGAGCATGATGCCCAGGCGGTGGAATCGCTCGAGCAGCTCGCCGATATCGATGCCGCCACCAGGCGCCGTGCGGCCCAACTGCTCGCCGCGCGCCCGTAACGCCGATCCGAACAGGTTTTGATGGACACGATCGTTGGCTTTCTCTCCGCGCTCTTCTGGGGCGTCGTGACCTTTTCCGTCCTCGTCTTCATTCACGAAGGCGGGCATTTCCTCGCGGCGCGCGCCTGCGGCGTCCGCGTGTCGGAATTCTTCTTGGGCATGCCGTGCCGCTACAGCCTCCACCACGTTTCGCGCCGCATCGGCACGAAGTTCGGCGTCACGCCCATCCTCATTGGTGGTTATGCGGCCATCTGCGGTATGGAGGATCTGGACGAGCCATGCGCGCCGCACGTGCTTGCCGAGATCCACCGCCGCGGCAGCGCCTCGACCGCCGAGCTCGCACGAGACCTCGGCTATGACGAAGAGGACGTGCAGGCTGCATGCGCGCAGCTGCTGAGCTGGGGTTCGCTCGCCGCGCGCTACACCGAAGGCGACGGCCCGGCCAACCGGTACTATCCGAGCGCCTATGCGGCCATGCCGCGCGACGCCGCCGGCAACACGATTTACGACGGCCGCGCGTTCGACCGCGCGCACGCAACCGCAGAGGGCGAGTCGTGGGAGCCGACGATGGGGGAGCAGGCGTTCTTCGATCGGGAACGTTCGCACACCTATCTGGGTCTTGGCTTCTGGCGCCGCGCGTTCATCTTGGTCGCCGGCATCCTGGTGAACGTCTTCGCTGGCATGCTCTTGCTTATGAGCGTGTATTCCATCATCGGGTTTGACATCCCGGTGAACGAGAACGTCATCGGTACCGTCGAGGCGGGCTCGCCCGCACAGGAGGCAGGCCTCGCCGCTGGTGACAAGATCCTTTCTATCGATGGGCAGGAAATCGAAACCTGGGTCGATATCACCTCCGCCATCCAAGCACATGAAGGGGAGGGCGCCCTTTCCTTTGAAGTCGAACACAGCGGGAATCTCGAAACGATGGAGATTATCCCTTCTTCCGAGGGCCTGATCGGCATCGGCGTCTCCTACGAGCGCTATCATCTGGGGATCTTGGACTCATTCCAGCTCTCCGTCGACTACGTGTACCAAACGGTCGCCGGCATCTCCCAGCTGTTCGTGCCAGAGAGAACCATGGAGGTACTCGACAACTCGACCTCGGTCGTGGGCATCTCGGTCATGTCCGCGCAGGCGGCGTCGCTCGGTGCGAGTGCCTACCTGTCGTTCGCCGCGCTCATCTCGCTCTCGCTCGGCTTCATGAACCTGCTCCCCATCCCTCCGCTCGATGGTGGAAAGCTTCTTATCGAGATCATTCAGGCCATTACCCGCAGGAAGATTCCCGTCAGGCTTCAAACGGCGCTTTCCCTTGCCGGCATCGCGCTGTTCGGCCTCATGTTCATCTACGTGCTGCGCGGTGATATCCTGCGCTTGCTGTAAAGGAGGCATCCATG
>CALULJ010000066.1 GCA_944321445.1 uncultured Collinsella sp. | reverse complement strand
GTAATGTGGTGGAAACGCGCCGGGAGGGGCCCGGCCTCCGTGGGGACGGAGGCCGGGCCGGCGGAGCACGAAAAAGCGGCCGGAAGCTCAGGCTTCCGGCCGCCCGTATGGCAAGCAGTCGCTATGGATGTGGCGTGAGCTTACGCCGAGACGTCCTCGCCGCCTTCATCAGCAAGGGCGGAGACGTCGACGCCGAGCTCGTCGGCGGTCGCCTGGTTGTACACCAGGTCGCATTCGTCTGCACCCATGGTGCCGATGGGCATCTCGGCCGGATCGGCACCATGGGTGAGAATCTCGATGGCCATCTCGCCTGCGCGATGGCCGAGCTCCTCGTAGTTGATGGAAATCGAGGCAAGCGCGCCGCCTTCAACCATGCCGACCTCGCCTACGATGGTAGGCAGGTTGTTTTCGTTGGTCACCATGGTGACGGTGGAGATGCCCGCCGAGATGGTGTTGTCCGTGGGGATGTAGATGGCATCGACCTTGCCCACCATAGATTCGGTGACCTGTTGGATCTCGTTGGAGCTCGAGGCGGTGAAGCGCTCGTGTGCAATGCCCAGCGAGTCGAGCGCCTCCTCGGCAAGCGCAATCTGCACGTCGGAATTGGACTCGGCCGTGCAGTACAGCAGACCGACGGTCTGTGCGTCGGGGATGAGCTGCTTTAGAAGATCGATCTGGTCGGTCACGGGGTTCATGTCCGAGGTGCCGGTGAGGTTGCCGCCCGGGGCGTCGTTATCGTCGACCAGACCAGACGCGGCGAAGTCGGTAATGGCGGTGCCGATGATGGGGATCTCGGTCGTTGCGCCTGCCACTGCCTGGGCAGCCGGGGTGGCGATGGCGAGGATGAGGTCGCAGCCATCGTTCACGAGCGTCTGCGCGATGGTCTGGCAGGCAGACTGGTCGTTCTGCGCGTTCTGCTGCTCGATGTCGTAGTCGATGCCGGACTCGTCGAGCGCGCGGACAAAGCCGTCGTTCGCGGCATCGAGCGCGGCGTGCTCAGTGAGCTGCAAGACGCCGATCTTGTACTTCTTGCCGTCGCCGGAGGCGGTAGAGCCTGCCGGAGCGGCCCCATCGTTGCCACAACCTGCAAGGCCGAGCGTGGCGGCTGCCGTCAACGCGGCAACGCCGGCAAATCCCTTGGTGAACATACGACGGGAAAGCGTGGTGCGGTTCATGGTTGTCTCCTCTTGTTGTCCCGCTGCCTGTGCGGGAAAGGATGGGAGCCGGGGCCCTGTCGTCTGGCCCCGGCGCAAGAAGCGGATACGTGTCGAGTGCTAGACGATCTCGGCGTTCTCAAGGCCGGAGATATCGATGCCGACCTCGTCGGCGGTCGCCTGGTTGGCGATGAGCTGGCAGTCCTCAGCGGCAAGATATTCGATGGGCATCTCGGCCGGATCGGCGCCCTCGGTGAGGATCTCGACGGCCATCTCGCCCGCCTTGTAGCCCAGGTCGTAGTAGTTGATGGAATAGGAGGCAAGACCGCCGTCCTCAACCATGGTGTCGCAGCCCACGATGACGGGCAGTTTGTTCTCGTTGGCGACCATGGAGACCGTGGCCATGCCGGCGGCGATGGTGTTGTCCGTCGGGGTGTAGATGGCGTCGACCTTGCCCACCATGGACTCGATCACCTGCTGAATCTCGTTGGAGGAGGACACGCTGTAGCGCTCGTGTGCGATGCCGGCGGCGTCGAGAGCCTCCTCGGCCATGGCAATCTGAACCTCGGAGTTGGATTCGGCGGTGCAGTACAGCAAACCGACGGTTTGCGCGTCGGGTACGAGCTGCTGCAGCAGCTCGATCTGGTCAGCGACCGGCGTGAGGTCGGAGGAACCGGTGACGTTGCCGCCAGGCGCCTCGTTGTCGGCTACGAGGCCGGACTCAGCGAAGTCGGTGATGGCGGTGCCGATGATGGGGATATCGCTCGTGGCGCTCGCCACGGCCTGCGCAGCGGGCGTGCCGATGGTGAGGATGAGGTCGTCGCCGTCGTTCACGAGCTTGCTCGCGATGGTTTGGCAGGCGGACTGGTCGTTCTGCGCGTTTTGCTGGTCGATCTCGTAGGAGATGCCGGAATCGTCGAGTGCCGCGACGAAGCCCTCGTTGGAGGCATCGAGCGCCGCATGCTCGGTGAGCTGCAGCACGCCGATCTTATAGGTGGTGCCGTCGCCGCTGGCGGGGGCGCTGCCCTCGGTCGTGGCACCATCCGTGCCTCCGCACGCGGCGAGCGCGAGTGCGAGCGTTCCGGTCACAACGGCAGAGGCCAGAGTCTTGAGCCGTTTCATATCTCGAACATCCTTCCTTGCTACATGCGGGAGAACCCGCGTTATCAGTGCCGCGCGCAGGGCGGGCACGCCGGTAGTGAGTTAGCACATCATGATAGGAGGGGGTGCCAAAACGCTCCAAACGGTCAGACGGCAGGTTACACAGTGTTAACGTTCGCGCCGACAGGCGGTCGATTCGCCCCGCCGACCGAATGCCCGCATCCCCGTGCATCGAATCACCCCAGGAGCTTCGACGCACGGGACGTCAAAGGTTTTAGAGGCGTCCAATCTGGCTTTCCGCTTCCTCTTCATCCTCGGTAGGCTCGTCGTCGAAGGCGTGGGGATGTTCAGCTTGCCAGCGCGCTTCCCGCTCCTCGGCTTCTTGACGGAGCTGCTCTTTGGTGACTACGCAAAACGCGAGCCCCATGGCGTCCAGCACTTTGACGATGGTTGAGAACCGCGGGTTTCCCTCGCGGTTCAGCGAGCGGTACAGGCTCTCGCGAGACACGCCAGCTTCAGTCGCAATCTTGTGCATGCTATACGCGCGCGCCGTGTCGCCCAAGGCCTCCAAAAATGATTTGGGATCATTATCGTGCGCCATGAGGTCAAGATACGCGGCCGCGTCATCCTGGTCGCGAATGTAGTCGGCAACATCGTATTTAGAAAATTCGACTCCCATGTTGCTCCTTCCAGCGGTTCCACAGTTGCTTGGCATAGGCGATGTTCCGTTGCTGACTCTGTTTCGTTCCACCCATGAGAAGCAAGATCAGCCTGAAGCCTCTGCGTGCGAGATAAACGCGATATCCGGGACCGCTGTGGAATCTCAGTTCGAATACCCCGTCTCCAACGCTTTTCCAGTCACCAAGAAGCTGACCAGTTGCCGCAATGTCTCGGATGCGTTTGTGGATTGCTAGGCGCGCCCTTTTGTCCTTGATACTCATTTCCCATCGACCGAACGCATCGGTTTGTTCAACCTCGTACATCGTTGCCTCCAATTGTAGCCTGTGGGCTACAATCTTCAACTCTGGGAGTAGCGGGCGGTTTGTCGACGATTCCGGCCGCGGTGGGGTTATCAGATTGGTATGTGACCATAGAATCCTCCTGCCTCACGAGGGGCTTGTCGTGCGGCAAGCCTAGCAGGGGGAATCAAACAACCGTCCAACAGGGGGCTCGATAATCCCAACACAGCAGTTCAGGGGTATCGGGAGTGCCGAATGAAGAAAAAGCCGTTCGGCGGACGGACCGATTTTGCCTGCCGAACGGCTTCGCATGAAAAAGGCCGGCACCTTTCGGTGCCGGCCTTGAAAGTTTGGTGCCTGTCCCCAAACTTGCAGTTAGAAATCCGCGTTGCCCACGGTGCGCGGGTGAGGGATGACGTCGCGGATATTGCCCACGCCGGTGAGGTACATCACGAGGCGCTCGAAGCCCAGGCCGAAGCCTGCGTGCTTGCAGGTGCCAAAGCGACGAAGGTCCAGGTAGTACTTGTACTGGCTCGCGTCCATGCCGAGTTCGGCGATGCGGCGCTCGAGCACATCGAGGCGCTCTTCGCGCTGGGAGCCGCCGATGATCTCGCCGATGCCGGGCACGAGGCAGTCGGCGGCGGCGACGGTCTTGCCGTCATCGTTCAGGCGCATGTAGAACGCTTTGATCTCGGCGGGGTAGTCGGTCACGAAGGTCGGGCACTTGAAGTGCTCTTCGGTGAGGAAGCGCTCATGCTCGGTTTGCAGATCGATGCCCCAGCTCACGGGGTACTCGAACGTGTGGCCGGCGGCGACCGCGGCCTCCAGGATCTCGATGGCTTCGGTGTAGGTCACGCGGGCGAAGTCGGAGGTGGCGACGTGCGTCAGACGTGCGATGAGGCCCTTGTCAACGAACTTGTTGAGCATGTTCAGCTCATCGGGGCACGTTTCCATGACGTCGTTGATGACGTACTTGAGCATGTCCTCGGCAAGGTCCATGTCGTCGGCGAGGTCGGCGAAGGCGATCTCGGGCTCAATCATCCAAAACTCGGCGGCGTGGCGCGTGGTGTTGGAGTTCTCGGCACGGAAGGTCGGGCCGAAGGTGTACACGTCGCCGAACGCCATGGCGAAGTTCTCGGCGTTGAGCTGGCCGGACACGGTGAGCGAGGCCGCCTTGCCGAAGAAGTCTTGGCTCCAATCGACCTCACCGGCATCCGTCAGGGGCGCATGCGCGGGGTCGAACGTGGTCACGCGGAACATCTCGCCGGCGCCCTCGCAGTCGGAGGTGGTGATGATAGGCGTGTTCACGTACACGAAGCCGCGGTCCTGGAAGAAGCGGTGGATAGCCGCGGCAGCCACGGAGCGGATGCGGAACACGGCGCGGAAGAGGTTCGTGCGCGGGCGCAGGTGCTGCTGGGTGCGCAGGAACTCGACGGTGGCGCGCTTCTTCTGCAGCGGGTAGTCGGGGGCAGAGGGGCCCTCGACCTCGATGGTCTCGGCGGTGAGTTCGAAGGGCTGCGGCGCATCGGGCGTGAGCTTGACGGTGCCGGTGCAGATGAGCGCGGCGGACACGTTCTGATGCGCAATCTCATCGTAGTTGGCGAGGTCGTCGCGGTTCATGACGACTTGCAGGTCGCGGAAGCAGCTGCCGTCATTGATGGTGACGAATCCGAAGTTCTTCATGTCGCGGACGGACTTCACCCATCCCGCAACGGTGACACGGCTGCCGCCGAGCGCCTCGGCGTCGGCATACAGCTGGGCGATCTTGGTGCGATTCATCGCGTCTCCTACTCATATGTATCGGGGCCGCACGCCCCGCGCCTGTTGGACCGCACACCATGATAGCAGCGAACGCGAACCACCCGGCGCATCCGTGCAAACCCTCGTAATTCAAATTGAGCGCGCGGTGCTGGCGCACATGCCTGGACCTGCCAGATTCGTTGTGCTACTTCACGCACAGCGCTTGGAATATCAGCTGAGCGAACGCCTCGCAACCCGCTTGGGTCAGGTGCTGGCCATCGTCCACCAGATACTCGTCGTGCCCTTCGGTTGCACCGTGCCAATCGATGATGCCCACGTTGGGGTTTTCCGCCGCATAGCGCCGGAGGATCTCGTTGTTTGCGTCCTGCAGGGGCAGTGGGCAGCGGATGGTCATGAAGTAGAGCGGCTTGCCCTCGACGGAGTCGATGAGCGTTTGCACTTGGGATTCGTTGCGGATGAGCCCGTTGCCGCCCAGCGCATAGATGACCGTGCTCGCGTCGTGGCCCGCGGCGACGTCTTCCGCATACACGTCTTGGCCCACGTAGAGCTGGCGGCTTACCTTGCCGTCGACGTAGGCGTTGGGCAGCAGCTCCATGATGGAAGGAATCGCCATCTCGGTCACGGAGTCACCGATGATGAGGACGTCGGCGTCGCACGTGCCGGTTTTCTCATCATACGTCCAATCTTTCCAGGGGAGGTTATCGGGAACCTTCTCGGCGATGGGGCCGGTTTGTTTCTCGGCGTCTGCGGCGGGAGCCTGCTTATCACCGTCTGCTTGGGCGGCAAGCTCGGGACGCAGGGCGACCGCCCTGCTTTGCGCGATGCCGTTCCAGTCGAGCGGGAGGTTGAGCGTCGTCACGGCTACGGCTCCTGCGGCGGCGAGCACGAGCGGAATGCGTACCGGCGCCGTTCCGCGCTTGCGTACCGCATGACCTCTCCGCGCCGAGCCGAGCTGCGCGCACGGCGCCTCAACGATGCGGTAGAACGCTTCTGCGACGACGAGCACCGCCACCACTTGCAATGCTTGCTCCCACCAAGCGAGCGCAGTGGTCCGCGTCGCGGGGTTCATGAGGATGAGCATGGGGTAGTGGACCAGGTAGATCGAAAGCGAGCGCGAACCCAGGTAGGTGAAAGGGGGAAGCGCCAAGATTCTGCCCAGAATGTCACCGGGAATCTGAACGGTGATAAGCATGATGGCCGAGATGACGGCCGCTGCGGCGTATCCTCCGCGATACATGAGGAACGACTCGCCGCTGGCGAACAAGAAGCCCACCAACAGCAATGCGAGGCACATCGCACCGAACAGGGGCAGAGTCCCCAATGCCATGGGGCGCGGGCCGCCGGCGCGATCGATGGCGCGCATCAGGCCCTTGAGCTGGGAGAGCGCAAGGGCGGTGAGCGCGCCCATCGCAAGTTCGGCCAAGCGCGTGTCGGTTCCGTAGTACACCCGTGCCGTATCGCCGGACGGATCGTACAGCAGCGCCATAGCCAACATCGACGCGAGGGCCAGTGCGGCGCACACGCCCATGGCCTGCTTGCGCGAGCGGCACACGCGGTGCACGCCAATCACAATGGCAGGCCAGAACACATAGAACTGCATGAGCACGCCCAGGTACCACAGGTGCGTGAGCGGCGAAGGCAAGCCCGCGGCGGCGAAATACGGTACATCGCGGAAGATATAGGACCAGTTGAGGAAGAATAGTGCGGCGGGGAAGGCGTCCGACTGGACTTTAGGTAGCAGGCTTGGGCTTGCGATATAGGTGGCAATGGCCGTGAAGACGATGACCACCAAAACGGGTGGCAGCAGGCGCGCGATGCGTTTGACCAGGTAACGCCTGTAAGAGAAGCGCCTCGTGCGGGCAAGCTCGCGCTCGATGCTTTGCGTGATCAGAAAGCCGCTGATGACGAAAAAGAGCGTTACGCCCAGAAAACCACCCGGCAGTGGCGTCGGCCGCAGGTGATAGAGCACGACAGCAGCGATGGCGAGCCCTTTCAGCCCGTCGATTGCCTTGATGCGCCTCGGGTTTGCGGGGCGGGCGTGCTTGCGATGTTGTCGCTCTGTGCGAGCATGCGCCTGCCGCGGTGCGCGTCGAGTGGGTTCCACTGTGCGCGCAGTGGTTCGTTCCATGGGGTCTCCCTTCCGCTACGCACAGTGTACCCCCTCGGCCACATCTAGCCGCTTATCGGTCCGTATGGACCGCTGGCGCTATCCTTCGATTCCCAACGCCTCGGCGCAGCGCACGAGTTCATCGCGAATTTTGATGTGCTGCGGGCACGCCTGCTCGCAGGCGCTGCACTTGATGCACGAGGTCGCGCGCTTGCGGTTGTGTTCGCTCACCAGCCACTTTTCTTCGTCTTGCGCTTTCTTGAGGTCACCATAGAGCGTGAGCATGTTCATGGCCATGAAGGTGCCTGAGATGCCGACGCCCATGGGGCACACCTTGGCGCAGTAATTGCAGGCAGTGCAGGGGATGAGCGGAATCTTGGCGAGCTCCTCGCGCGCGCGGTCGAGCGTTGCCTGCTCGGCGTCGGAAAGGCCCGTGAAGCCCTTCATGAACGAGAGGTTGTCGGCCATCTGCTCGATGTTGCTCATACCGGAAAGCACGGTGATGACGCCCGGCAGGCTTGCGGCGAAGCGGATGGCCCAGCTCGCAGCCGACGAATCCGGCTCTGCTTCTTTCAGCACGCGCGCCACGCTCTCAGGCGGGTTGGCGAGCATGCCGCCCTTGACGGGCTCCATGATCACCACGGGCTTGTTGTGGGCGCGAGCGACCTCGTAGCAGCCGCGCGACTGCACCGACGGGTTCTCCCAGTCGGCATAGTTGATTTGCAGCTGCACGAATTCCATCTCGGGGTGCGCGGTCAGCAGCTCGTCGAGCTCTTCGGGTGTGGAGTGGAAGCTGAAGCCGGCGTGCTTGATCTTGCCGGCGGCTTTCTGTTCCAGAATCCAGTCCCACAGACCGAAGTCGTCGAACTTCTCAGTGCGGTGCTCGCCCAGGTTGTGCAGCAGGTAGAAGTCGAAGTAGCCAGCGCCGGTGCGCTCAAGCGACGTCTCGAACTGAGCGATGGCGTCGTCGCGCGTCTTGCAGTCGATCCATGCGGCGCATTTCGTCGCCAGCTGGTAGCTGTCGCGCGGGTAGCGCTCTACGAGCGCCTGGCGGATGGCGTCCTCGCTGCCCTTGTACGCCCAGGCGGTGTCGAAGTAGGTGAAGCCGGCATCGAGGAACATGTCGACCATCTGCTTGGTCTGCTCGATGTCGATGACGTCGTCATTTTTGGGCAGGCGCATGAGGCCGAAGCCGAGCTTGCCGATGCTTTCCAGGGTGTAGTCTGCCATGGTGTCCCCTCCATGTGCGTGGTTTTCCCAGTTGATGGACTTGTACCCCTGTCATGTCCGTTAAGTACCAGCAGCCCCCGCTTTTCCACGAACGCATGTCCCCATTGGGGACGGGGGTGCCAGGGGACATTTTGTCCCCTGTGGGGACGGGGGTCGTAGGGGACATTTTGTCCTCCCTTGGGACAGGCCTCGGTTTTGGGACGGAATAGCCTATCTGCTGTCCCACGTGCGTTGTGTGCGCTTCCGGCCAACCGCCGCCCGTTCTGTGCGCTTTCGGCCAACATTTTCGAGGATATTCCGGGGTTTCGTTGGCCAAAAGCACTCACAACTGAGCCCGACTGGCCGGAAGCGCACAGAACGGTCAGGGGCGCCCGTGCGCAATGCCCCTCGTCCGTCTCTCGCCGCAGGCCTGTCCCAGGAGGGGACAAAATGTCCCCTGGCACCCCCGTCCCCGGAGAGGACACTCCACAAAAAAGCCGCCCGGCTGGCGGGCGGCTTTGGGAATGCTGCGTTGGAGCTATGCGCTACGAGCGGGTGACCAGCAGCGCGTCGCCGATCTTCACCAGCGGGCGGCCGGCGAGCATGGTGTTCGAGGAGCCCACGTGATCGATCTTGCAGAAGTGCTGGGGATTGGTGATGACAACGGTCACCATGTCCTCGTGACCAGCGGCCTTGATGGCCTCCGGGTCGAAC
>CALULJ010000065.1 GCA_944321445.1 uncultured Collinsella sp. | reverse complement strand
GGCGAATGCCTGCGGGTCATCTTCGGCAGCCTCGGGCACGGGCGCCAAACGCGGGTCGGCCACCACAGAAGGAAAATCGGCATAGGGCGCGGAGAGCTTCACCACAAGCGTGCGCTCATCCGGGCAGCTCACGCCCGCAAGGCTTGAAGACGTGCCGGCGCGCACCGCGTCGTAGCCCTCAACGAGCGCCAGCAGGTGCGCAACGGACGGCGAGGCCCACTGCTTCGCCGCCGCGCTCTTGGGGCTTACCAAGCGGTCCCATGCGCGCTTGAAATCGATGGCACGCACCGACTGCCCATCGTGAAACGTTGCGTCCCTCAGCGTGAAGGTGAGCGTGCGCTGATCCTCAGAAACCAGGTAGCTCTCGGCCGCCAGGCAGGTAAGTGTCCCTGTCTCGAAGTCATAGCGCGTCAGCGGGTCGAACAGCTGAAACACGATCTGCGCGTCAGCCGGAGCCGTCGCACCATAGGGATCCAGGCACACGGGGTGCGCGATGCCGACCTCGATGGTCTCGGCTGCGAGCTCATCGACCTCGCCGGCATCATCCGCCTCGGGCGCATCGCCGCCTACGCCGGCGCAACCGACCAGCGTAAGCGATCCCAACGATGCCATCGAGGCACACACGAGCGATCTTCTGTCGATCAAGCGAGCATCCTGTGCCATAGCGGTATCTCTCCCAGCCTCACACGTATTTAGGGGGCGAGCAGCACGGCGTCCTGTAGCGGCCGCGCGTTGCATCCCATTCATCATCCGCTCTTCATTGTCCCGCATACGCACCGCCCCATGCGCACAATCGTCGAGGCACCGCATTTCCATATCGCTCAACAACAAAGGACCGCCCTGCGAACAGGACGGTCCTCAGTGGCGCATATGAAGCGAAACGCTGCGTTACAGCTCGATCGAAGAGGTCTTGATGGGGAACTTCTCCGCAAAGTGGCACGCGCAGAAGTGGCCCGGGGCGACCTGCTTGAAGTCCGGCTGCTCCTTGCCGCAGATCTCCTTGGCGATGGGGCAACGAGTGTGGAAGCGGCAACCGCTCGGCGGATCGATGGGCGACGGCGGGTCACCAGCAAGAATGATGCGGGTGCGCGTCTTCTGCACGTCCGGATCGGGTACCGGCACGGCCGAGAGCAGCGACTGGGTGTAGGGGTGATGCGGCTCGGTGTAGAGCGTCTTCCAGTCGGAAAGCTCGACCATCTTGCCCAGGTACATAACGGCCACGCGGTCCGAGATGTGCTGAACGACGGACAGGTCGTGAGCGATGAACAGGTAGGCCGTGCCGTACTTGTTCTGCAGCTCCTTCAGCAGGTTCAGAACCTGAGCCTGAATGGACACGTCGAGTGCGGAGACGGGCTCGTCGCAGATGATCAGCTTCGGCTTCAGGGCGAATGCGCGGGCGATGCCGATGCGCTGGCGCTGGCCGCCGGAGAACTCGTGCGGGTAGCGGTTGATGTGCTCCGGGTTGAGGCCGACCACGTCGAGCAGCTCGCGCACGGTCTTCATGCGCTCTTCCTTGGTGCCCACGTTGTGGATGGTCATGGGCTCGGAAACGATCTCGCCGATGGTCATGCGCGGGTTCAGGCTCGCGTACGGATCCTGGAAGATGAACTGCATCTTGCGGCGCAGGTCCTTGAGCTCATGCTTGTTCATCTTCGCGACATCTTTGCCCTCGAAGAAGACCTTGCCCGCAGTGGGGTTCGTGAGGCGCATGATGGTGCGGCCGGTCGTGGACTTGCCGCAGCCGGACTCACCCACGAGGCCGAAGGTCTCACCGGCGTGAATCTCGAACGAGACGTCGTTCACAGCGGAAACGACGCGCTTGGAGAAGCGGCCCGCGAGCATGCCCGCCTCGGCCGGGAACTCCTTGGTAAGGTGCTCGACCTTGAGCAGGGGCGCACCGGTGGTGTTGGAGGCCATGTTACGCCTCACCTCCCGTGGGCTTGGTGTCGATCGTATCGGGCGAACCCGTGGCGATATTGCCACGGGAACGCGACGTGTCGGGCGCGAACTTCAGGAACTCGGGATCGTCGGCGAAGTGGCACGCCGAGTAATGCCCGGTCTCGGTGGTGATGTGCACCGGCTCCTTCTCGTGGCAGATATCCACGGCGTACGGGCAGCGCGGGGCGAACGGGCAGCCGGCAGGCAGGTTCACGAGCGACGGCGGGTTGCCATGAATAGGCGTGAGCGGCTTCTTCTCGTCGATAGCCTGCTCCGGAATGGAGCGGATAAGACCCCAGGTGTAGGGGTGACGGCTGTCGTAGAAGATCTCGTCGGCGGTGCCGAACTCAACCGGGCGACCGGCGTACATAACCATGATCTTGTCGGCCATGTCGGCCACGACGCCCAGGTCGTGGGTGATCATGATGATGGCGTTGCCGTTCTTCTCCTGCATCTCCTGCATGAGCTCGATGATCTGCGCCTGGATGGTCACGTCGAGTGCCGTGGTGGGCTCGTCGGCGATGAGGATGTCCGGGTCGCAGGCGAGCGCCATGGCGATCATGGCACGCTGGCGCATACCGCCGGAGAACTGGTGCGGGTACTCGTTGACGCGCTTCTCGGGGTTGGGGATGCCCACCAGGTGAAGCAGCTCGACGGCGCGCTCGAGCGCCTCCTTCTTGGAGTAGCCGCGGTGCAGGCGCAGTCCCTCGCCCACCTGACGGCCGATCTTATAGACCGGGTTGAGCGACGTCATCGGGTCCTGGAAGATCATCGCGATGTCGTTGCCGCGGATGTGCTGCATCTGCTCCTCGGTCATGTCGAGCAGCGACTCGCCACGGTAATAGACGTGGCCGCCCTCGATCTTGCCCGGAGGCATGTCGATAAGGCCCATGATGGTCATCGCGGTCACGGACTTGCCGGAACCGGACTCGCCCACCACGCCGAGGGTCTCACCGCGGTCGAGCGTGTAGGACACGCCGTTCACCGCGTGGACGATGCCGTCCTCGGTGTGGAAGAACATCTTGAGGTTATCGACCTCGAGCAGGTGGCGACCCTCAGGAATGGGTTTTTCCTTGAGGTCGGTGTGGTTCGTAGTCTTCTTCGCCATTATGCATCCTTCATCTTGACATCGAGCGCGTCGCGCAGACCGTCACCCAGCAGCGTGAACGCGAGCACCGTCGAAAGAATCGCCAGACCGGGCATGATCATGAGCCACGGCGCGGTCATGAGGTAGGCCTGACCGTCCTGGATCATGATGCCCCAGGAGGGGTTGGGCGGCTGGACGCCCATGCCCAGGAACGAGATGGAAGCCTCGGTGAGGATGGCGGAGCCGATGTTCATCGTGGCGTACACCACGATGGAAGCGACGGAGTTGGGGAAGATGTGACGGGCGATGATGCGCGCGTCGGAAGCGCCCATGGCGCGGGCGGCGTCCACGTAGTCGCTCTCCTTGACGGAGAGGATTGCGGAACGGAACACGCGGGCGATGGACGGCCAGCCCAGAATACCGATAGCCACGAACACGTTCGTGATGGACTGACCCAACGCCGCGATGAGGCACAGGACGAACAGCACGTACGGGAATGCAAGGAAGATGTCGGCAGCACGCATGATGATGGTGTCGAAGATGCCGCCGTAGTAGGCCGCAAGCGCGCCCATGACCAGACCGATAACGGTCGAGATCGCGGTGGCGAGCAGGCCGATGGTCAGCGAGATGCGCGCGCCGTAGATGACGCGCACCAGGATGTCGCGGCCCGTGACGTCGGTACCGAACGGATGCTCGAGCGACGGCGGGAGCAGCGACGAGGTCGCCATTGCCGTGGTGTCGGCAGCCGTCGGGGAGCCGAGCCACTGCTGGGCCCACAGGTCGGCCGTGATGGCGACGAGCGCGACGAAGATAATCCAGATGGCAGCGACGATGGCCAGCTTGTTCTGTCGCAGACGCTTCCAGGCGTCACCCCACAGGGTGCGCGATGCGGCGCCGGACGCGGAGCCGCCGGACTTGGTTGCGTCGACAACGGCGGCAGCCGCTGCGCCGGCGCCCTGAGTAGAAACCGGGTACTTCATGTGCGCCTCCTTATTTCTCGCTCTTGCTGCCAAGCCTGATGCGAGGATCAAGGAAGGCGTAGCTGATATCGACAAGCAGGTTGATCACCATGACGACGACGATGATGATCGTGACGCCGCCCATGACGAGCGGCCAGTCGCGCGACGAGATGGCGCGGTAGATCTCGGAGCCGACACCGGGCCAGTTGAACACGGTCTCGGTGAGGATGGCGCCGGCCATCATGGCACCGAAGTCGATACCGATGTAGGTGACGACCGGGATGAGTGCGTTCTTGAGTGCGTGGTGCACGATGATGGAGCGACGGGACAGGCCCTTGGCCTTGGCCGTGCGGATGTAGTCCTGATTCAGAACGTCAAGCAGCTGCGAGCGCATGATGCGCGCGGTGTAGGCGGTGGACACGGCTGCAAGCGTGAACGCCGGGAGGATGAAGTGCATCCAGTCCTGGTAGGGAGAGTTGGGACCGCCGGCACCGGAGATGGGCATCGAGAACGCACCGTCGGTGAGATCCTTCAGCCAGATACCGAATATCAACTGCAAGATCATGCCGAGCCAGAATGCCGGAACCGCAACCAGGACCGAGGTGACAAGGGTCACCATGATGTCCCAGAAGGAGTAGCGCTTAACCGCGGAGATGAGACCCGCACCGATACCCATGATCGCCTCGAGACAGATAGCGCACGCAGCGAGCTGGATGGTGTAGGGATACTTCTCGGCGAAGATGTCGGTCACCGGGCGCTTCTTGGAGTAGGACGTGCCCAGATCGCCATGGAGCAGGTCGTCCATGTAACGGATGTACTGCTCCCAGATAGGAACGGGAATGGTCTCGCCGTTCTCATCGTAGATGGGCTGCCCCTTCTCGTTGCCGTAGATCATGTTGTTCTCGACCTCGAGCTGAAGGCGCGTCTGCTCGGGTACGGAGCGTCCGCCGGTGATCATCGAAATAGGATCGCCGGGAACGATTGCCTTCATGGCGAACAGGATGATCGTCACGCCGATGAAGACAGGGATGAATTGAAGCACGCGCTTCAATATGTATTTCCCCATGATTCTCTCCCCTATTGGTTGGACAAAAAAGTAGGGCGCCTGCCCAGGAAGGACAGGCGCCCTACACAGACATAGTCGCTAGTGTAGCACTAGTCCGCGGTCTTCACCGAAAATCTTAAGCCTCGACGAGCTGAGCCTTGGAGAGGTCGGCCTTCTTCTGAGGATCGAGGTACATCTTGGCGACATTGGAGCCACCGACGCAGGTGTGCGTGTAGAACATCAGCGGGATGACCGGCATGTCCTCGCCGATCTCCTTATTGACGGCCTGGAGAGCAGCCTTGCGCTCAGCGTCGTCAACCGTGGAGCGGGCTGCCATGAGCTTCTCGTCGACGTCCGGGTTGCTGTAGCCGGCGCGGTTGTCGCCGTTGCCGGTGTAGAACAGCGGGTACAGGAAGTTGTCCATAATCGGGTAGTCGGCGACCCAGCCCAGACGGCCGAACTGATAGTCGAGCTTCTGGTAACGATCGAGGACGGTAGCCCAGTCGGGGGTGTCGGCGACGCAGGTGATGCCCACGGCGGCGAGGTCGGAGATGATGGAGTCCATGACCTCCTTGTGGCCACCATCCTGGTTGGAGGTGATGGTCAGCTCGAGACCGCGGTTGCCATCGGCGTCAGCGGGATAGTGCTCGTCGAGGATGGCCTTGGCAGCGTCGACGTCGTACTTGGAGTACTCCCACGCGCCCTCCTCGTAACCGTCGATTCCGGGCGGGACGATGTTGTCGGCCGGGGTGCGCGAACCGTGGAACAGGGTGTCGCAGATGGCCTGACGGTTGATCGCCATGGAAACGGCGTGACGCAGGTTGACGTCGGTGAACGGGCCGTCAACGACGTTGCAGGTCAGATAATAGGTGGAGGGCTCGGTGCCGTTCAGGAACTGGTGACCCGGGGTGATGGTGTAACCATCCTCGGACTCGCCGTACTCCTCGGCAGCGGTGGCGAGGGAGGCCACGGGGACGTCGGAGACGTCGAGGTTGCCGGCCTGGAACTCCTTGTAGGCGGTCTCCACGTCCTTCTGGATCATGAAGTTGACGCCGTCGAGGATGGCCTTGTCGCCATAGTAGTCATCGAAGCGCACGATGTTGATGTACTGGCCGTCGACCCACTCGCCGTCCATCTTGAACGGGCCATTGCCCACGGGAGCCAGGCCGAACTCGGTCTGCTCCATCTCCTTGGCGCAGTCGGGGATAGGCGCCAGGGCGGGGTGGGAAGCGACGTAGGGGAAGTCAGCGTAGCTGTAGGAGAGCTTGACGACGAGGGTGGAGTCGTCGGGGCAGGTGATGCCCGTCATCTCCTCGGCCTCACCGGCGGCGAGGGCGTCGTAGCCCTCGATCATGGCCAGGTGGTAACCGATGACCGAGGGGCTCTCGGTGTTGGTGTTGGGGTTGACGATGCGCTCCCATCCGTACTTCCAGTTGGCGGCCTTGACGTCGGTGCCGTCATGGAACTTAGCGGCCTTCAGGTGGAAGGTGAACTCGGTGGCGTCGTCGTTGACGTCGTAGCTCTCGCAGGCGAGGCACTCGAGCTTGCCCTCCTCGAAGTTGTACTGGGTCAGCGAGTCGAACAGCTGGAAGCCGACCTGCGTGCCCTGATCCTCCTGCAGGTTGAACGGTTCGATGCACACGGGGTTGTTGATGTAGTAACGAAGCGTGCCGCCGGTAGCGGAACCGCCAGCAGACGTGCTGCCCGCGGTGTCGGTGCCACCCTTCTGGCCGCAGCCAGCCAGAGCGGCGAGAACGCCCGTGGCCAGGGCGCCGCCGACGAAGGTGCGGCGAGCGACCGGCTTGTTCAGGAATTCAGCCATTCCATCCTCCTTAATACAGAACCTGTGCGAGCCGAGCGGCCCGCCCACGTAACGAAGCGCGATCTGGAACCCAGGCTGAGTGGTCCCGGTATTCGCAACGTTGGGAACTACCTTAACCCAACTTGACCGCGCTAAAGCGGTCTATTTTGAGTAAAGTGCGCTTTTTTCTTTATCCTGTAAAAGCGAATCCACGCCAAATGCTCGAGCGCCGTGCATAACTCCTGCATATGCGCCCGTTCTACCGAGCGGTCCGCGTGAGCGATTTGCGCGCGCCTCTTCCCTATTCAAAACAGAAACTGTACGGATTGTTTACACACCCGCAACATTCCGTTGGCACAGCAGCCTGCCCGCTCTGTCCCACGGAATGTTGCGGTTCACAAAACAGGGGCCGTGCGAGCGGCCCCTGTGAAATGCGCGAATGAAGTGACACCCTCTTAGATGCCCACGATGCCCTGCGGGAAGAAGAACATGGCGAGCACGACGCAGATGGCGAAGACGATGGCGACGACAACGGTCAACTTGTCGAGATTCTGCTCCATGATGCCGGTAGCTGCGCTGGAGTTGTACAGCGAGCTGGCGATCATGTCGGACACACCGGTGCCCTTGCCGGAATGCATGAGCACGAGCGCGATGAGCGCAAGCGTGGACAGAGCCCACACGACAAACAGGATAATCTGGAACGGACCCACGGGGACACTCCTTCTTATGTACGTACGAACAGGCGATATGGTACCACACCGCAGGCCGACCCATCCAATCGCCACACCGACAAGAAGGGGGCGGGCCGAATCTTATCGACACATGTCGACAAGATTCGGCCCGCCCCCTTCTTGTCAGGAGCCCCGACCGTTTCGAACGGTCGGGGCTCCTTGCAAATCCGGATGGATTATGCGGTGAGGACTACTCCTCGACAGCCAGCACGCGGCCGGTCATCTCGGCGGAGGGCTCGAGGCCCGCCAGCGTGAGCATCGTCGGAGCGATGTCGGACAGGCGACCGTCCTCGATGCCGGTGAGCTTGGCCGCAGGATCGACCACGATGAACGGGACGCGGTTCGTCGTGTGAGCCGTGAACGGGTGCTTGTCACCCTCGGCGTCGACGTCGAACATGTGGTCCGCGTTGCCGTGGTCGGCGGTGATGAGAGCGAAGCCGCCCTTGGCGAGAATCGCCGGGATCACCTTGGAGAGGCCGTCGTCAACAGCCTCGACAGCCTTCACGGCTGCGTCGAACACGCCGGTATGGCCGACCATGTCGCAGTTGGCGTAGTTGACGATGTAGAAGTCGGCGCGGTCCTCGTTGATGGCCTCGACGAGTTTCTCGGTGACCTCAGGCTCGCTCATTTCGGGCTGCAGGTCGTAGGTGGCAACCTTCGGCGAGGGCACGAGCACGCGCTCCTCCCCCTCCTTGGGCTCCTCCACGCCACCGTTCAGGAAGAACGTCACGTGGGCGTACTTCTCGGTCTCGGCAGTGTGAAGCTGCTTGAGACCGTTCTGAGCGATGACGTCGGCGAGCACGTTCTGCGGGAACGTCTTGGGGAAGGCCACCTCGACGTTGGTGAACGTGTCGTCGTACTCGGTCATGGACACGAAGTGCGAGAGCTTCGGGGCGACCTTGCGCTCGAAGCCATCGAAATCGTCCTCCGTGAAGGCGCGGGTCATCTCGCGCGCGCGGTCGGGACGGAAGTTGAAGAACACCATCGCATCGCCGTCACGCACGCCCTCGTTGTGGCAAGCGAACGGCTCGATGAACTCGTCGCCGCGCTCATCCTTCTCGTAGTAGGCCTTGACGCCCTCGACAGGGTCGCACTCGGTCTCGGAGGGAAGGGTGATCACGTCGTAGGCGCGCTCAACGCGCTCCCAGCGGTTGTCGCGGTCCATGGCCCAGTAGCGGCCGGAGACCGTGGCGATGCGGGCGTTGACGCCGGCGAAGGTCGACAGCGCCTCGAGGTTCTCCTTCAGGGTCTGGATGTAGCCGGCACCGGAGTGCGGGTCGACATCGCGACCGTCCATGAAGCAGTGGAAACGGATGCGCTTGACGCCGTGGATGGCAGCGATGGCGGCGAGGTTCTCGCCGTGGCGCTGCATGGAGTGCACGCCGCCCGGGGACACGAGGCCCAGCAGGTGCAGGGTGCGGCCGTTTTTGGCCACGTCATCCATGGCGCGCGCAAGCGTCTCGTTCTCCTGGATGGAGCCGTCCTTGATGGAGTTATTGATGCGGGAGAGCTCCTGGAACAC
>CALULJ010000064.1 GCA_944321445.1 uncultured Collinsella sp. | reverse complement strand
GTGGGCGAGGACGGACAGGTGCTCACCGACGGCGGCCGCGTGCTCAACGTGACGGCGCTCGCGCCCACGTTCGAGGCCGCGCGCGACCTCGCCTACGAGGCCTGCGAGAAGATCGACTTCGAGGGCAAGACGCTTCGCCACGACATCGGCCTGCGCGCACTGCGCGGACGTGAGGCGTGGGACTAACTGCTTTTCCCTTACTTCTTATAGCTGTCCGGGACGCGGGCCTGCCTTGTGCGGGCCCGCGTCCCGTTTTAAGGGATGGGGCGGAGCGGACAGGCCGCCCTGTTCGCTGGCCATGCGGTGCCTTAAGCCGTCTTCATCTATGTGCCGGTTTCATGTGCGTCCGTTTTGGCATGCTGCATCTTCTCGCAGGTAGCAGGTTTGTTGCGTGTGCAACAAACAGGACAGACGCTTGCATCATCCTTATCTTGCCGCTGGGTTGATTAACGTTCCGTGCGCCGGGAACAAGAGCCTCACTAATCATACCGATATGGCAGGTATATTTCTGCGCGACAGGAGCCGCCCGATTATGCCTGATGACCGTGTCGGAAGAAGCGCGCCCAGGGCGCGGTGAGGCGGTACATCATGGCTCAGGTTTCAGCCGGCAACGCGTACGGTACGGACGTGCTGCGCGCCGGCGTCCATCATCGCGGAGCGTCGCGCCGGCATCCCGGGGTCGCGACGGTTATCGTCCTGGCGGCGGTGCTGGGCTCGTTGTCGCTCTTCGTTGTCGGTGCGCGGGCAAACCCGCTCGCGAGCCTGGGTGGCGACGGGCCGCATCCCCTCGAGACCATCCAAGCGGCAGTATCGTCGCTCCTCTCATCGTCCGCACCCACGGGCCAGAATGGCTCCCAGCTCGCGGGCGTTGCCTATCCCGACCATGTGGTTCAGTCCGTGTCGCCCAACGGCACGACGGTCAACCTGTTCGACTATTGGCTCGTCGACGAGGACTCCACCGACGTGGGCGCCAACCCGCCCGACTATCGTAACGTCGGCATCAACGCGGGCCATGACCTGCGCTTTTTGTCGTCCGACTACGGCGAGACGCCCATCAATCGCTGGACGCGCAGCGCCAAGCCCTACTTCGGCATCACGCGCAGCACGCTCGGCGCCGATGGCTATCCGCAGCTCGCGATCGAGTCGGAGCAATCACTTGCCTACCTGTTCGACGGTGCGGACGAGGCAAACGGCGGCCAACAGGGCAAGGCGGCGCACATGGATGCGGGCGGCCTGCTGCAAGCGGACCGCGACGGCTATTACTACTACGATGCCACGAGAAACTTCGCGGCATACGATGCGCAGGCCAACGCGTTCCATGTGTACGACACGTGGGGCGTGAAGCGCACCAGCGCGATCGCGTCGAACAACAACGGCCAGTTCTTCCCGTTCAACACCGCGCAGACCATCTTCCGCGCCCAGGGCGACCAGCTCATCCAAAACAACGTCTATGCGACGAGCCCTGTGCTCAACCATTGGTTCGGCCTGTCCATGACCTCGCGCTTCGTGCAGCAAGATGGGGGAACGAACCGCGGGCATGCGGTGACGTACGGCTTTTCGGGCGATGACGACGTGTGGATCTACATCGACGGCGTGCTCGTGGGCGACCTGGGCGGCATCCACAACGCCACGTCGGTGACCATCGATTTTTCGACCGGCGCCGTCACGGTGTTCGAAGACACCAACAACAGCTGCGCGTGGGATGCGGGCGAGCCGCGCTACGTCGACACCACGCTACGCGCCCAGTTCAAAGCGGCAGACCGCGAGGGCTCGCCGGAGCGCTGGCGCGACAATACGTTTGCCGACGACACGTACCACACGCTCAACTTCTATTACCTCGAGCGCGGCAGCGGCGCGTCGAACATGAAGCTCAAGTACAACCTCGTGTCGATTCCCGAGTCCGATGTGGTGAAGGTCGATCAGGAGAGCGAACCCATCGCGGGCGCGCAGTTTGCCCTGTTCGTCACGGGCGACAGCTATGAGGTTGCGCCCGGTCAGCAGCCTGCCTACACGGGCGCCACCGACACGACGGGTGTCATGCGCATCCTCGACGACAACGGGTTTCCCGCGTCGCTCGACGAGCTCGCCCGCATGAGCGCGCACTGGGTGCTGCGCGAGACCTCGGTGCCGGCGGGGTATCGCGGCGATGCCGACGTGCCCCTGTACTTCGATCCCAGCATTACGTCGGACGCTATGTTGCTTTCCGCCGACCCCTGGACGACGGGTGCCTACGCGCAGCCCAAGCTCACGGTGACCACGACGGAGCACGGCGTGTTCGACGTGAGTGGGCGTGAGATCACGAACGGGGAGGGCGAGCTGCCCGGCGGTCTTATGTTCGCTGTCGTGATGCAGAAGGCCGCGGACGGCACCTGGCATCCCGTGGTGGGAGACGCCCTTGCCGGATGGACCGTGCTCGACGCCCAGGGGCGCGACGGCGCCGTCAGCGCTGCGCAGATGGGCGATGTGGACCTGTTTGCGCTGAACGCGAACGGCCTGTACGAGGCGGAGGTCGCCGATATGCCGGGCGACATCAAAACGTACGCCTGGATTTTGCAGAACAACCCGGATCTGGGCAGCGTGAACGACGCGCGCTATGCCGTGGGCTATTTCTACACCACCGCCGACCGCCTGGACGATGCGACGGTGGGCAACACGGTGCAGGTGCGCAGCCTCACCGAACAGGATATGGAGCGACAGTTCGCCACGCGCCTGTACGTGACGAACATCGAGAACCGCTTGGTTGTCCAGAAGGTCGATGAGGAGGGAAACCCGGTCGCCTGCGCGCAGTTCTCGCTGTATCGCGCGCAGGACATTGTGCGGGATGGTGCGTCGTGGTCGGTGGTACCGGACGCGCAGCCTGTGGCACAGGGCACGACCGGCGACCTCACACTGGTGAGCGGCGACGGCGGCACATACACGCTGTCGGGCGCCGCGGCGTACGCAAAGGGGCTGCGCACCCCGCTTGACAAGGGCGAATACTACCTGGTTGAGACGGCGGCCCCCGACGGCTACGCGCTCAACGGAACGTGCGTCAAAGTGGTCATCGACGCTACGGGCGTATACGCAGATGCTGGCACGGCGTCCGATGGCGTCGCGGTCGCGCGCGGCGTCGGCCGCGTTGTGGGCAGCATGCAGCAGTTCACGGTCGATGACGACGTCGATGCAACGCTGCACGATATCAAGGCAGCGCTGGTCACGGCTCCTTCGTACGAGGGGGCCGCGACCGCCTGGAGCGCGCCCAACTGGGACGGCCCGTCGACGGGGTACCGGGCGGACGTCATGTACCTGCAGTACAACGATCCCGGCGACAACCTTCCCGGAGCGGTGTTCGACTACGCGCCAGCGCGCGCGGACGGCGCGTCGTCGCTCGTGGTGGACGAGGGCTGGTCGAAGCTCGTGATCAACCAGGATTACGATGCGCCTGGTGGGGCATCGATGGCGACGAAGACGAATTTGGGAACCACCGACCTCGCCGGCCTGTTCTCGGGGACCGTGGTAGTGCGCGTGACAGATGAGCGCGTGAGTGGCCTCGAGGTGAGCAAGGAGGTCGTGGGCGACAACGCGCCCGACGTGCCGTTCTCTTTCCGCCTGACGCTGCACGCCGCGGATGGCACGGAGCTGGCGGGGGAGTACGCGGCTATCGTCACGCGCGGCCTGCAGCCCCAGGGCGAGGCGTTCAAGGTGAAGAGCGGCTCGACGTTTGAGCTCAAGGGCGGGGAGACCTTGCACGTGCACGGCCTGCCCGAGGGTGCGCGCTTTGAGGTGGAGGAGGCGGGGGTCGCAAGCGACGCCGATGGCGCTGCATTGCCTGCGGGTTTTGCGCTCGATGGCATCACGGTGAACGGCGCGGCTGCCAGCGAAGACGAGGTGGCGCGCGGCGTTGCCTCCGGCACCATCGGGAACACGGCCGCCGGTGAGCCCGGCGCTGCGATCGTGTTCACCAACCGGTATCGAACGGAGGATGTCACCTTGGCGGCCGATACGCTGCTGCGCGTGCAAAAGACGCTGGTCGGTCGCGCGTGGGCGGCTGGTGAGACGTATTCCTTCACGCTGACGAGCGTGTCGGCACCCGAGGGCGTGGCCGCTCCCGGCGCGTCCGACGTTTCCGTGGGGCGGCCGAACGACGACGCCGCGGACGCGGGCACAGCGACGTTTGCGCCCCTGACCTTTACGGAAGCAGGCGACTATGTGTACCAGGTACGCGAGGTTCTGGGCGCGGAGAACGTGGGCATGACCTACGACACCCATGTGGCGACCGTGACGGTGCGCGTGCGCGATGACGGGGCGGGCCATTTGGTCGTCGCCGGCCCGCTTGCGGACGATCCGGGTATCATCTACGACAACACGGAGGCAGCGACTGAGGCCGATCGTGCCGTGCGCGATGCCGCGGCATTCACGAACGTCTATGCCACAGGTGTGGTGGATTTCGGTGCTGATTCCGGCTTGATCGCCACGAAGACGCTGGAGGGCTCCGCCGTGCCCGAGGGGCGGTTCGCGGCGGTCATCGAGGCGCTGGACGGTGACGGCACGACGGCCGCTGACGCTTCCGCAAAGCTCGGACTCGATGCCGACGCCGGGTACGCCGCGGGCTTCCCGGCGGCTGACGAGGGCAAGACGTCTTCGGTCGGACTTGTGCCGCAAGCCGATTCCTCCCCGACGTTTTCCCAGGAAGACATAGGCAAAACGTATCGATATCGCGTGTGGGAGCGCCAGCCCACCACCGACGGAACGTTTTCCGGCGAAGCGCTGGATGGCGCGGAGCTGACGGGTGCGGGGGACGATCAGCGCTGGGTGTACCAGGGTGTTTCGTACGACCGGACCGTTTACACGGTAAGCATCGCTGTCGAGGACGGCGGAGGCGGCCTGCTGCGCGTGACCACGACCGTGGAGGGCGATGACGGGTCGTCCAAGCAGTATCTGTGCACGTCGGACCGTTCTCAGCCTGTCGAGCAGGCGGTCGTTCCCTTCAGCAACACGAAGGTCGATGCAGCGGGACCCGACGAACCGTCCGAGCCCGGCGGCCCAACCGAGCCCGACGAGCCGACCGAGCCCGATGAGCCGACCGAGCCCGACGAGCCGACCACACCGGACAATCCGACCGATCCGGATACGCCTGCTGATTCTGACAAGCCGACCGAGCCGGAGGGTCCATCCGGGTCCGCGGAGCCGTCAGAGCCCAGTGCGCCTGCCGACCCTGCTGAGCTCGATAAGCCCATGACGCCCGACAATCTCGCGAGCACCGGCGACACCGCCCTGGCGCCCATCCTTCTTACCGCGGTCGTCGCCCTCTTCCTCATCGCCGCGGGCGTCCGCTTTCGCCAAAAGTAACACCAAAAGGGGGCAGTTCACTTTTGGTTTTCAGCCAAAAGTGAACTGCCCCCTTTTGGTTTTTTGGCTAGGGAGGTCGTCCTCGCGGCGCCGGCGCTACAATAGGCCTCGCAAACAGGACGAATGCGGGCGGCGGCGCCCGTTTGAGGAGGTAGGGCGATGGACGAGAAGGACATCGAGGAGTCCCAAACCGCTGAGGCTGAAGAGCTCGAGGAGGAGTACATCCCGGCGCTGGTGCTGGGCGATGACGACGACCGCGACCCGGGCCTGCACGAGCGCATCCTTTCCGAGGAGCTCGCATGGCACGGCAAGATCTTCGACATCAACACGCTGCAGGTCGAGCTGCCGAACGGCCACACGTCGCGCCGCGACATCGTGCGTCACTGCGGCGCCGCGGCCATCGTCGCACTCACCGAGACCGGCAAGATCGCGCTTGTGCGCCAGTACCGCACCGCGCTCGATCGCGTGACGGTCGAGATCCCTGCCGGCAAGCTCGATCCGGGCGAGGATCCGGAGGAGTGCGCCCGCCGCGAGCTGCATGAAGAGACCGGCTTCATCGCCCATCGCATGCGCTACCTCACGACCATCGCCAGCTCCTGCGGCTTTTCCGACGAGCTCATCCACATCTACATGGCCACGCAGCTCGAGTTCGACCAGGCCTGCCCCGACGAGGACGAGTTCCTGAACGTCGACCTCGTGCCGCTCTCCGAGCTCATCGACGCCGTGCTCGACGGCAAGATCCAGGACGCCAAGACCATCGTGGGCGCTCTTGCCTGCGACGCCATCGCCCACCGCCTGTAACCCGAACGATACGTCGGGGTCGGGTTCATCTTTGTCGCGCGCGGCAGGATGGGCCCGACCCCGACGTTTGCTGATACAAGGAAAAGCAATCGTGAGTACACAAAAGCACCCCAGCATGTTCCGTCGATTCGTGGCGTATTACGGCCCGCAAAAGCACCTGTTCATCGCCGACACCGTTTGCGCGCTCGTGCTCGCGGGCATCGACCTCGCCTTCCCCATCATCCTGCGCAATCTCACGGGCGGCCTGTTCACGGAGGGCCCGCAGGCCATCATGGGCTCGCTTGCCTTCATCGCGCTGGGCCTCGTGGCCATGTACCTGGTCCGCACGGCCTGCAAGTACTTCGTGTCTGCCCAGGGCCACATCATGGGCGCGCGCATGGAGTCCAAGATGCGCGAGGACCTGTTCGACCAGTACGAGCGCTTCTGCTTCTCGTACTTCGACCGCGTGAACTCCGGCGACATGATGAGCCGCGTGGTGAACGACCTGTTCGACATCTGCGAAGGCGCGCATCACCTGCCGGAGTGGATCATCATCTGCGGCATCGAGATCATCGGCGCCTTCGTCATCCTTTTCACCATCGCGCCCGTGCTCGCGGGCGTCATGGCCGTCATCACTGCGATCTTCGTCGCCATCATGGTGCGCCAGAACCTCACCATGCGCGCGGTGTTCGCCGACAACCGCAAGAAGATTTCGGGCGTGAACTCGCAGCTCCAGGATTCGCTTGCGGGCATCCGCGTGGTCAAGTCGTTCGCCAACGAGGAGACCGAGCGCGCCAAGTTCCGCCGCTCCAACGCCGCCTACCTCGACTCCAAGGTCAGCCAGTACCATGCCATGGGTTCCTATCAGGCAACAAGCGCGCTCATGACCGGCGCGCTGTACACCACGATCGTCGTGCTCGGCGGCTATCTCATCGCGGCGGTCAACATGACCGCGGCCGACCTTGCGACCTTTGCGCTCTACATCAGCCTGTTCGCCAGCCCCATCGACACGCTCGTGAACTCCACCGAGACCTTCCAGAAGGCCATCGCCGGCTTCAAGCGCATGGACGAGGTGCTCGCCACCCTGCCCGACATCGAGGACGCACCGGACGCGAAGCCCCTGCAGGTGAGCGAGGGCGCCATCGAGTACCGCGATGTCTGCTTCTCGTATAAGGACGTGGAGCTCGGCGGCCGCGCGGAGGGTCGTCCTGTCATCGACCACCTCAACCTGGCCATTCGCCCCGGCGAGACCATCGCGCTCGTGGGCCCGTCCGGCGGCGGCAAGTCGACCACGTGCTCGCTGCTGCCGCGCTTCTATGACGTGGACGCCGGCTCCATCGTCATCGACGGCCAGGACGTGCGCGTGGTCACGCAGGAGAGCCTGCGCCGCGCCATCGGCCTCGTGCAGCAGGACGTGTACCTGTTCGACGGCACCATCCGCGAGAACATCGCCTATGGCCGCCCGGACGCGACGGACGCCGAGGTTGAAGAGGCCGCGCGCCGCGCGAACATCCACGACTTCATCTGCTCGCTGCCCGAGGGTTACGACACCGTGGTGGGCGAGCGCGGCGGCCGCCTGTCTGGCGGCCAGAAGCAGCGCGTTGCCATCGCGCGCGTCTTCCTCAAGAACCCCGCGATCCTCATTTTGGACGAGGCGACGAGCGCGCTCGACAACGAGAGCGAAGAGGCCGTGCAGCAGGCGCTCGAGGATTTGGCGCGCGACCGCACGACGATTATCATCGCGCACCGTCTCTCCACCATCAAAAACGCCGACGAGATCGCTACGGTCGAGCGCGGCCGCGTCGTCGAGCGCGGCACGCACGAGGAGCTGCTCGCGCGCGGCGGCACCTATGCCCGCTACTACCGTATGCAGTTCGAGGGCGTGCGCGCCCACGAGGCATAGCCCCCAATCGGGAAAATAGGGACAGGCACTTTTTCCCACCGGTGGGAAAAAAGTGCCCGTCCCTATTTTCCCGACCCGCCCCCGCCCGATTTTCCTTACGCTTCTGTGGCGGCTGTGTGGGAGCGCGGCTGCCGCGGTACCATAGGAGAGATTCGCACGATTTCGCGGGGCACGCCCCCGCTCGCACACACGAGGGAAGCGATGGCAAAGAGGTCTCCACTTACAGCCGACGAGGCGACAGAGCTCTTTTCCGAGCTGGATGACTCCGGCGTCGTCGATCCCATGCGCGCTCGCGACGCATCGAAGCGCCGCGCCGCGCGCGACCGCGTGCGCGAGGAGGGCGGTGCTGCCGCCGTCAACGAGCTGGAATCCGCCCATCGCCGCCGCCGGCGCGCCCAGCAGGCCAAGGTCGACCCTCTGTCCACCGATGACCCTTCGGGCTCCAAGGCGGGCGAGGCTATCACGCGCACGGCGTTGCTTTGCATCGTGGGCGTGCTCGTGTTCGTGCTGGGCATGCAGGTGGTCTACGGCGTGAGCCGCCGCCTGAACACCGCGAACCTCTCCGAGCGCACCACGCCGGAGACCGTCGAGCACGCCATGGAAAGCGGCGTGGAATGGGGCAACGGCTTCACGCAGTTCCCCAGCGAGTTCACCGTGGAAGAGGCGAGCGAGCGCACGGGCATCGTCGAGGTGTCCGTGGTGGATACGACGGCCAAAAACGAGCTCGAGCTGTTGTCCGACTCCCAGATCCAGGCCGCCGCGCTCGCCACGAATGCCCTGCTCAACGACAAGGTCGACCGCGTGGTCTACAACGTGTACGTTCGCCTGGACGACAACGGCCAGTTCGTGCACGACCGCTTCTTCGGCTTCATCAAGGGTCAGGGCACGCTCCACGCGATGCTCACCTTCATCTGGACCAAGGGCGCGAGCGACACCAGCAACATCGACTGGGAGCTGCGCATCATCGGCATGGACGAAGAGATCGCGGACCGCATCCAGGAGCAGGTGAACTCCGTCTCGTCGCTCGCCGATTCGCCCGAGCTCACGCAGGACGATATCGACGACGAGCGCGGCGAGCAGCAGCTCGAGAGCACGCTTCACGGCAGCGAGGTCTTTACCGGCGGCGAGCCCGACCGCACCGTCGAAGACGTCCTCCCTGAAGACCCCGAGTCCTCCGACGACACCCAGTAGTGCGTTCGCACGCACTTTGGCGGATTATCGCTCGGTGCGCCACTGACCCGCACGGCTTTCCTGCGCGAAGTGGATAAAAATGTCGATTATGCATCGCTTGCGGCGCGGGCGATGGCCCATCAACGCCGTCTGGTGATGTCAATCGGGCCCCGAGGCGCATGCTGCCGCCCTGAAAGGCGCAGCATCGCCGCGGACGGTGCCTCCGGACGGTGCTTTCGGCGGCGCATCACCCTTCCAGGGCGGTGTTGCGATGCATGATCGACATCTTTATCCAAGTTTCGGATCGGCATGCCCGGGACGAAAGAAAACGGCGCGTTCGAAGGGCTTTTCCAGTCCGAACGCGCCGTCTAGATCAATGAGACGACTTGCTATTTCAGCAGGTCGGCAACGCGGCCCAAATTGGTCTCGAAAGAAACGCCGCGCTCCTGGAACCATCGATATCCTGCTGCTGGGCAGCGGTGGCCGCGAGCACGCGCTGGCGGCCAAGCTGGCAGCGTCGCCGCGCTGCGGCAGGCCCTACATCGCGCCGGGCAACGGCGGCACGGTCGCCGTGGGCGAAAACGTGGCGCTCGACGAGAGCGACCCGGCGGCGGTCGCGGGCTTCGCGCGCGAGACGGGCTGC
>CALULJ010000063.1 GCA_944321445.1 uncultured Collinsella sp. | reverse complement strand
CACTCTGGGAAAATGGGGACAGGCACTTATTTCCCACCGGTGGGAAATAAGTGCCTGTCCCCATTTTCCCAGAGTGGCGTCTCCCGCCCCCGTCCCCAGAGAGGCCAACCGAGGTCCGCTCTGCACATTTCTCGTGGTGAGGTGTACAGACGCAAGCGCACTAATATAATGGCGTACAAACGAAAGAGGGGTTTCACCATGATCCATCACGACTTCACGCCGCGCGGCGTCTGCTCCCGCGCCATTCACGTCGACCTTTCCGACGACGGTAAGACCGTCGAGCAGGTTTCCTTCGAGGGCGGCTGCAACGGCAACCTCAAGGCCGTCTCTAAGCTCGTGGCCGGCATGCCGGTTGAGAAGGTGGTCTCCATCCTGGCCGGCAACACCTGCGGCCCGCGTCCCACGTCCTGCGCCGACCAGCTCACCCGCGCCCTCACCGAGGCGTCCGCGAAGGCTGGCGCATGAGCTTCTTCAAAAAAGACGGTGTCACCCGTCGCAGGTTCCTAGCGGGAAGCGCGGCTGCGACGGCGGCTGCAGCTGCGGCGATGTCGCTGTCCGCGTGCTCGGACAACACGGACCGTGTCGACGGCGAGCCCCAGATCGTCGACGATGAATCGCAGATCGTCAACGTCTTCGACGACTACAAGAGCGTCGACGGCAACTTCCAGGCAACGAGTTCCTGGTCCCTGCCGTTGGGCACCCTGCTGTGGCACACAGACGGCTCGTGGGCTGCGGCCATGATGACCCCCGAGTCTGCCGTGTCGCCCAATTCCATCGGCGTGTTATCGCTCGCCTCGGGTGACCTCATCACGCTCGAGGGCACGGCCACACATGGCCGCACCTACAGTTTCTACGACGTGCGCTGCGGTTCGGGCGTGTTCGTCTGGGTGGAAATCGAGTATTCGTCGCTCGATTGGGTGCTGCTTGCTGCGGGCATGAGCGAAGGCGCCCTTACGGGCGACCCGGTGCAAATCGACAAGGGTAACGCCGATTGGGATCCTCCCATGTTCACGGCGGTGGGCTCGACGGTCTATTGGCAGAAGATGCCCAACGCTTCAGGTTCCAAGTCAGCAGAAGCCAGCCACTGCTACCAATGGTCCGTGGGCGATAACGACCACATCACCGTATGGGAGTCGCTCGGCCATTTCGCCACGCAGCCTCGCGTATGCAACAACGTGCTCACCATCTCGCCGCGCGTGCGCGCAGATGAGGGAACCTACTATGGCATGACGGCCGTCGACCTGTCCGATTCGAACTTCCGCCAGCTCGACCAGCTCGTGCTGCCCGCCGGCGTCCGTCCGTTCGAGGCTGTCTACATGGGCGATACTTTCGCTTTCGCTATCGAGGCGAGCTACAACGGAGCGGGAAGCCTGGGCAACATGGGAACATTCGTCGGCCGCGAGGGCGGACCGTACATATACGTGTCCCGCGAGCCCGCCGCGTGCCCCGCCGGCAAGAACGGCCAGTACATTGTCAAAACGCGCGCCTCGTACTACGTAGTGAACACGCAGGAAGAGACCTATGCGGTCCTGTCATGCCCCGACCGTTCGCTCGATTACGGCGAGTACCCGGCAAGCGAGGGCACCTGCGACCAGTTCCTCACCTACGCCACGGTCAAAAACGAGCAGGGCATCCCCGCCGGCGTCACGGCGCGCGTGTTCTCGCTGTAGCCGCACTGCTAACGCTGTGCCCGTATGCGCCTCGCAGCCGGCGGCCCGCTAGCGCCCGCCGGCTGCGAGGCGTTCGTTTGCAGCGGCGAGCACCGGTTCGATATCGGCATCAGTCAGTGTGCGTCGCTCCGCGGGCTTCTCCGTGCAGGGGAGCAGCTGTTTTTCCATCCAGGTCACGCTCAACCACCGGCCCAGCTTAAACGCGCAGTTGCAGAACTCTCCGCAGTGCTCGTAGCCCAGGCGCTCGTGGAACGCGATCGACCCGGCGTTATCGGACGTGATGCAGGCCACGCTCAGTGCAATGCCCTGCGCGGCCATGAGCCGCTCGATGGCTTCAACCAAAACAGACCCAAGCCCGCGCCCCTGATGCGCAGGGGCCAAATAAATCGACGTTTCGGCCGCCCACTGGTACGCCGGGCGCGACCGCAGCGTTCCGTAATAGGCGTACCCTGCGATCTCTCCACTTTCAACAACTTCTGCCACCACATAGGCAAAGGCGGTGCTCGTCGCTTCGATGCGCCGCTGAAACTCCTCGACAGACGGTGCGTCGAACTCGAACGACACGACGGTGCCCGTCACGAACGGCGCGTAGATGGCTGCGAGAGCGGCAGCATCTTCGCTGCGAGCGGTGCGTATTCTATAGCTCATGGCGTCTCCTGCTAAAAAATCGGCAAGCTGGGAATAATGTACAGCAACCGGCCCGTCTCACGATGGGGCCGTTGGCGTGCGCGTGGAACATCACGTGCACCATGTGCGCTAGAATGAACAGAAGCGTTCCCGAGCGAAGGAAGAGGGAGGCCTGGTATGGCTTCGGATGCGAAAAAGATTCTGCTGGTCGAAGACGAGAAGGCCATTCGAGATGCTGTGGCCGCCTATCTTGAGCGCGAGGGCTATTGGGTTGTCGGCGTCGGCGACGGTCAGTCCGCCGTCGAGGAGTTCGAGAAGCATCAGTTCGATCTCATCGTGCTCGACCTCATGTTGCCCAAGCTATCGGGCGAGCGCGTGTGCCGCGCCATCCGCGACACCTCGGATGTGCCCATCATCATGCTGACCGCCAAGGGCGAGGTCGAGGACCGCATCATCGGTCTCGAGCTGGGCGCGGACGACTACCTCATCAAGCCGTTCAGCCCCCGCGAGCTCGTCGCCCGCGTGCGCGCGCTGTTCCGCCGCACCCATCTGGCCGATGAACCGCAGGTTGAGGTGCTCGACTTCGGCGATCTGGTCATCGATATCTCTGGCCACAAGATCCTGGTCGAGGGCCGCGAGGTCGATCTCACCGCCTCCGAGTTCAAGCTGCTCACCACGCTGGCGCGCCATCCGGGCCGTGTGTACAACCGCATGGAGCTGGTGGAGAAGGTCTTGGGTTACGACTTCGAGGGTTACGAGCGTACCATCGACAGCCACGTGAAGAACCTGCGCGCCAAGCTGGGCGATGACCCGAAGAAGCCCAAGTGGCTCTACACCGTGCACGGCGTGGGCTACCGCTTCGAGGCTCCGCAGCAGCCCAAGAAGGACGAGGAAGCCGCTAAGTAATGCTGCCTGCCCGTCTGGTCACCGAACAAAAGAACAAACCGGAAAACGAGGCGAGCTCCCGCGCTAAGTGGAACACGCCTCGTTCCGATTCTCGCACGTCCATGAGCTACGGGACGCGCATGGCCCTGTCCTTTGCGCTGACCTCGCTCATGACCGTACTCATTCTTGTGTGCGTGGTCTCTGTGGTGTGGGGCAACGTGTTCTCCGAATACACCCGCACCAACGTGACCGAGATCGCGCAGCTCACCAGCCAAAAGCTCGCGAGCATCTACGAGCAGAACGGTTCTTGGAACCTCTCGGACCTCGTGGCGCTCTCCGATTCCACCATCGCCTCCGAAGACCTGGGTCTGCAGGTCATGGATGCCGACGGCACTATCCTCTACGACGATACCTGGCCGGCCGCGCCGGTTGCCGCCGAGCTCAAGCGTCTGAAGGAGGAGGGGAGTTCTGCCAGCGAGGAGTCTAACGAGGAGTGGTCCAGCCGCGCGCACAGCTTCCTGTCCGAGGCGCCCACCGACGCCGAGGGCGCGGTGACTGAGCCGGTTGTTACCAAAGACGGCGAGACCGTCGGTTCGGTGCGCATCTGGGTACTGGGCAGCGATGTGCTGCTCACCAAAGCCGATGCCGCCTTCCGCGATCGCACGTTCAACGCCATGGTCGTGGCCGCGTTCGTGGCGGTCGCCGCGGCGCTGCTCGTCGGTCTGCTCGTGTCGCGTTCCCTGGTAAAGCCCATCCGCCGCATCACGAGCACCGCCAAGCAAATTCGCGATGGTGACCTGTCCGCGCGCACGGAGCTGCGCGGCGACGACGAAATCGACCAACTGGGCGAGACCTTCGACGAGATGGCCACCTCGCTCGAAAAAGACCTCAAGCACGAGCGTCGCCTCACCTCCGATGTCGCGCACGAGCTGCGCACCCCGCTCATGGCCATGCTCGCCACGGTCGAGGCCATGCAAGACGGCGTCTATCCAACCGACGCCGAGCACCTCGAGACTGTCGCGTCCGAAACGCGCCGCTTGGCCCGCCTCGTGCAGCAGATGCTCGACCTATCCCGCATGGAAAACCGCACCGCGCCGCTCAACCTCGAGCCGGTCGACATCGTTTCGCTCGCGCGCAACATCGTCGCCTCGCAGGAGCAGCTGTTCCAATCGCGCGACCTGCGCCTGCGCTTCACCGACGACACCGGCGGCCACGGGGCCGTCATCGAGGTCGATGCCGACATGATCACGCAGGCTGTCATCAACCTGCTTTCCAATGCCATGCGCTATACGCCGGAGGGCGGCTGGGTCGTGGCTTCGGTCAAGCTCGACCGCAAAAACGTGCTCATCTCGGTTGCGGATACGGGCATCGGCATCGCCAAGGAAGACCTGTCGCGCATCTTCGGCCGTTTCTGGCGCGCTGACGCCAGCCGTGCGCGTGAAGCGGGCGGTCTGGGCGTGGGCCTTGCGGTCACCAAGCAGATCGTCGAGCGCCATCACGGGTTCATCTCCGTGGAGTCGGAACTTGGAAAGGGTACGACTTTTACGATTCATCTGCCGCGCGAGCACGCACCCGAAGCGCCATCTACTACAATGAAGCACTAGTTCTGTAAAGTATTCGGTCAAGGAGGGCCCGCGCCGCGACGCCCTGCCGCTCCGATGCTGCAGAGCCGCGCGCCCGGCACGCGGGCGCGTCACGCACACGTCTATATGAGGAGTTGACCAACGTGACTTCGATGGAGCGCCGTCCGGATTCCCAGGGTAAGGTCCGCGATATCTACGATGCCGGCGACAACCTGCTTATGGTTGCGTCCGACCGCATCTCGGCTTTCGACTACATCCTTCCCGACGAGATCCCGTTCAAGGGCGAGGTGCTCAACCGCATCTCCGCTTTCTGGTTCGACAAGTTCGCCGATATTGTCCCCAACCACATGGTCTCGATCGATGTCGACCAGTTCCCGGGCGAGTTCGCCGACTTCCGCGACTACCTCGCCGGTCGCGCCATGCTGGTCAAGAAGGCCGAGCCCATCAAGATCGAATGCATCGTCCGCGGCTACCTCACCGGTTCCGGCAAGAAGACCTACGACGCCGACGGCACCGTGTGCGGCATCAAGCTGCCCGAGGGTCTCACCGAGGCCTCGAAGCTTCCCGAGCCGCTGTTCACGCCGTCCACCAAGGCCGATCTGGGCGACCACGACGAGAACATCTCCTACGAGCGCTGCGTCGAGATCGTGGGCGAGGACATCGCCTCCCAGATCCGTGACCTCTCGCTCAAGATTTACACCGCTGCGGCCGATTACGCCGCCACCCGCGGCATCATCATCGCCGACACCAAGTTCGAGTTCGGCGTGATCGACGGCAAGGTCACCCTCATCGACGAGTGCCTCACGCCCGATTCGAGCCGTTTCTGGCCCGCCGCCGAGTACGAGGAGGGCAAGGTCCAGTCCAGCTACGACAAGCAGTACGTGCGCAACTGGCTGCTCGCCAACTGGGACATGACCGGCGACGCCCCGCACCTGCCCGCCGACGTCATCGAGGGCACCTCGGCCCGCTACGTCGAGGCCTACGAGATGCTCACGGGCACCAAGTTTGAGTCCATGAAGGAGAACAAGTAAGTGAGTACCCGCAACCCCATGAACAAGCGCAGCCAGGCACAGCAGTCGGGCGAGATGACCGGCTTCACGCGCAAGTCTGCCGGTTCCGCGAAGCCGGCGCGCGCCGCTGCCTCGTCTGTGCGCGTCGTCCCCGCGTCTGCCAAGGAGAAGCGCAAGCAGGTGGAGCGCGGTGAGTCGCTCGAGGGCCTGTCCCGCGAGGAGAAGCGCGCCCGCAAGCGCGAGCTTCGCCTGCAGGAGGACCGCATCTACACGGTTTCCAACGTGCTGATGAAGGACGACCCCGACTACAACAAGCGTCGTCGCGTGTTCTGGGTGTTGCTCGTTGTTGCCGTTATCGCCGCTATCGGCGTGTGGGTCGTCATGCTCGGCCTGCCCGAAGAGGACCTCTCCGTGTCGCAGCCGGTGCAGATTGTCGGCCTCATCATCTCCTACGCGTGCATCATCGGCGCGTTTGTGTACGACCTGGTTCGCGTGCGTCCGCTGCGCAACGAGGCCCGTCGTCGCGCCGAGGGCATGTCCGAGGCCAAACTCATCGCCGTGCTCGAGGAGGACAAGGCCAAAGAGGCCGCTAAGCGCGAGGCAAAGAAAAAGAAGTAACCGCACAACCTGCGGATTTCTTGACGCGCCGGATGGATGGGGTGCACAGCGCCCTGTTCGTCCGGCGCGTTCTTTTTCTACAGCCGCCGTGTCGCGCGGGCTAAACGGGATGATTCCGGGCAGAATAGACTGTGGCGTCCGTTTCGGTCGCCGTTAGAGTCCGGATGGATAGGAGACGATATGGATAGAGCCGAGCTTACCGCCGAGGAGGCCCGTGCGGGCCTGAAGCAGCTCGACCCGTTGATCGATCAATACGCGCGCCTCGTGGTGAGGACGGGAGTCAACGTCAAGCCCGGGCAGGAGATGGTGATTCAGGCTCCTGTTGAGACCAGCGATTTCGTGCGTCGTTTGGTGAAGCACGGCTATGCCGCGGGCGCTGGCCACGTGACGGTGATCTGGCACGATGACGTCGTGACACGCCTCACCTACGAAAATGTCGAGACCTCCTACTTCGAGCAGACGCCCGAATGGCAGCGCCTGCAGCTCGATTCGCTCGCCGAGGACGGCGCGTGCTTCATCTTCGTGGAGGGCGCGGACCCCGAGGCCTTGAAGGGCATCGACCCGGCAAAGCCCGCGGCCGCCTCCAAGGCGCGCAACACCCAGTGCCGCATCTTCCGCCGCGGTCTGGACTTCAACATCAACCCCTGGTGCATCGCAGGCGCCCCGGTGCCTGCGTGGGCGCGCCATGTGTTCCCCGGTGTGCCCGACGAGGTCGCCATCTACAGCCTGTGGCGGGCGATCCTTTCCACGGCGCGCGCCGACGGCGCGGACCCCGAGAGCGACTGGGATCTGCATAACGCGACCTTCGAGAAGAACCTGCGCTTCCTGAACGAGCGCCGCTTCACCGCGCTGCACTGCACCGCCGATAACGGTACGGACCTCACCATTGGCCTCATCGACCGCCACCTGTGGGCGGGCGGCTGCGGCGAGACGCCCGACGGCCACCCGTTCTTCCCCAACATCCCCACCGAGGAGGTCTTCACCTCGCCGGATTGCGAGCGCGTCGAGGGCATCGTGTACTCTGCGTTGCCGCTCATCCACCACGGCAACCGCGTGGACAAGTTCTGGCTGCGCTTCGAGGGCGGCCGCGTGGTCGACTTTGACGCGGTCGTGGGCCGCGACGTGCTCGAAAGTATTCTGAACACCGATGAGGGCGCCCGCCGCTTGGGCGAGGTCGCGCTCATCTCCAAGAACACGCCCATTCGCGAGTCCGAGACGCTGTTCTTCGACACGCTGTACGACGAGAACGCCAGCTGCCACCTGGCGCTGGGCATCGGCTTCGCCGAGTGCTACGAGGGCGGTTACGACATGACGCCCGAGGAGCTGCGCGAGCACGGTGTCAACACGTCGAGCACGCACGTGGACTTCATGATCGGCACCGACGACATGGACATCATGGGCATCTGCGCCGACGGCACCGAGGTCCCCGTTTTCGTCAACGGCCAGTGGAGCTGGGAGTAGTCCAACCAGCGGCATGACGCTCATATCAATAGCGCAAGCGCCCGCCCGCGGCATGAGCCAGCGGGCGGGCGCTTTGTCGTTGATGGGCGCCTGTTAGAAATCGAGCGTATCCACGCGCGGGAGCAGGTCCGCCAGGCGCGCGCGACACAGCTCGATGGTCGAGCGGCCCTCCTCGGTATCGAGCCCGTCGCGGCGGATGGTGCGGCGCATGAGGCGCGCATAGCCCACGACCATGGCCTTTTCCTCCACGGCGCGAATGACGTCCTCGTTCTGCGTGCCCAGGTATGCGCTCAGCGCCTTGTGCCAAAAGACACCTGCCGTGTCATAGGCCAGCTTCAGGAACGACTCGGTCACGGTGCAGTCCACCTCGCCGAAGGCCACGAACGCCAGGTACATGGACGCCAGCTCAAAGATGGGATGCCCGTAGCACAGCGTGTCCATGTCGATGATGAGCACCTCGTCGTTTTGCATGACGATGTTGTTGGTGTGGTAGTCGCCGTGCAGCATGGTATGGCGCTCGGGCACCGCCTCAACGAGCGCGACTAGCTTCTCGGCTTGCCCAGCGGGGAGGTAGTCGCGCAAGAAATTCACCCAGTCGAGCGCCACGGTCTTCATGTTGGGCATATCGTCGGGCGAGACGGTCGTGCTGTGCAGCTGTTTCATGAGGTCGACGTACAGGCCGACATAGGTGTCGATATCCTCCGGGTTGGCAGCGATGAGCTTGGAGAACGACCGCGAGTTGAGCAGCTCGAACACCGAGCCGTAGCTGTCGCCCACGCGCACCACGTCGTAGGGGATGGCGGTGGGGATGCCCAGCACGAACGCCTTGCGGGCAAGTTCGCGCTCGCGTTGCACGTCGGGCAGGCAGTCCGCGTTGCGATAGACCTTCACCACCGTGTCGCGGTCGATGCGATAGACCGTGCCGTTGGCGCCGCGGCCAATGACCTCGCAGCCCTCCACCGAGAGCGCGCGATACGCCTTCTCGACCGTTGTCATCTCGGTAAAGCCGGTCATGTCGAAAATCTCGTATACCTCGCTGCAGGCGTTTACAAGCTTCATCTGCGGTTCCTGCTTGAGCAGGCGCAGCACCACGCGCAAACCAGCGCTCGAGATGTACTCAAGCCCCTCCAGGTCAAGAACGAGTTCGTCATGCGCGTGCGCCTCGCGCGCCGCCGCGATTTGCTCTTCAACATCCGAGGCGTTGCTCGAGTCGATGCGCCCAGAAAGGGAGATGGTCAGAATGCCGTTATCCAGTGCGGTGTTCATACACGGTCCTCTTCAAATACTTCGCGGATTAGCCAGTCGTATTCCTGCCAGGCAGCAGTGTCGGACAGTTTCGACAGAACGTCGGCGATGGTCCTGTAGTACCAATGGTGCTGTTTTGGGTCCTGTTGGTTGAAACCTTCCCACATGCTGGCGCCTTTGCGCTGCTTGATACGGTAGAAGGAGCGCATGTTGGATAGCTTGTCGCCCAGCGTTATGCATGCAGCGCCGGGATCGGTCTCGCCGCGCATGCGTTCGATGGCCGCTTCCTTGCGGGCACGCCAGCTTGCGCTCGGCGGCAGGTGGCGCATCTTGTCCTCGGTTTCTGCGCCCACGAGCGCAGCCACCCGCTCCCCGAATTGCGAGCGGATATCCTGGGGGTCCACGCCTGCGTCCTCCACCGTGTCGTGCAAAACCGCGGCAGCCAGGACCTCTTCATCGCTGGTCAGCGTCGCCGCGATGGTGGCGGCCTCCATGGCGTGCAGGATGGCGGGCAGTCCGTCTCCCTTGCGCACCGCGTTGCCATGGGCATCGATCGAAAACGCCATGGCGCGGTTCAGCAGCTCCATTCCGCTCCTCTCGGATCACATGCGCACATTGTGCGTCGATTCATGCAAGAACAGTCCGAGAATCATAGCATGCGCGTTTGTTGACAATATCATCTACCAGCCGTTTTGCCAATAATTAACCTCTGTACGAAAGCCTTCATTTCTCCGACGACCCTGTCTAACCGTGCAGCGCGTGGTACAATGCCTGTCGCGGGCCGTTAGCTCAGCTGGCAGAGCAGGGGACTTTTAATCCCAAGGTCTAGGGTTCGAACCCCTAACGGCCCACCCTCAAATGCAAAGGACCTCGCACCCGCGGGGTCCTTTCTTGTAATATGAGAAAGCCATTGTCAAGAGGCATGACGTCGCAGGACCCGATTTTTCAATTGGGTCCTGCGGCATTTC
>CALULJ010000062.1 GCA_944321445.1 uncultured Collinsella sp. | reverse complement strand
TGGACCGTTAGCTCAGCTGGCTAGAGCAGGGGACTCTTAATCCCAAGGTCCAGGGTTCGAATCCCTGACGGTCCACCCCATTCGATTGCACGCCCCGGCAACGGGGCTTTTTCATGTTCGTAACCCCTGCAGGGGATTCGAACCCGTAGGGCCTCATGCTGAGCAAAGCGCGTGAGCGTCTTTGCCAGCATGGGTCGCAAGGGCGGCGCGAGCCGCCCGCAGCGGAAGGTTGCCGCAAAGCGGCGGCCGACATCCCTGACGGTCCACCACATTCGACTGCACGCCCCGGCAACGGGGCTTTTTCATATTCGTAACCCCCACATGGGACTGTCCTCTCTGGGGACGGGGGTGGGAGAGGACATTTTGTCCTCTTTTGGGACAGGCCTCGGAAGTAATTGTCTTGGCAAAACCGACTTTCGAATCGCCCCATTATTCCGTCGCGGGAGGGAAGTCCGCACGATAGTGCGACCCAAGGCTTTCACGACGCTCGCGCATGGCCGTGATCATCGCTCGCGCGGTATCTAGCCGCGACACAAGCCGTGCGCCGCGTGCAAGGCCGGCATGTCCGTCGGTCGTATTCATGCGAGGTATCACCATCGCCTCGGCGTGAATCTGGGCGATATCCTTCAGCGCGTCATTCAGACCGACTTCGGTCCGGTTGATCATGCAATGCGCACTCATGGTCGCGCGCAGCTGAGCGACCAGCTTGCTCTCCGACTGCTCTGTGAGTGCCGGAACGACCCTGAGCATTTCTCGCGCCGCGTCAACGCCCTCAAGATCCTCATTCGACACTTCGCGACACCAAGCAGCCGCGGCGCGTCCTGCACGCCTTCCGAATACCAGACCGTTAGCGCTCGAAAGTCCGCCGATGCGGTCCGCGCCGTGCATGCCGCCGGTGACTTCTCCCGCGGCATACAGTCCGGGTACGCCACACGATCCGTCCGCATTGATGCGAATGCCTCCGTTCGCCGCATGGGCATACATCGCAATGCGCAGCTCATCATCAGCAGTGATGTCGTAAGCATCCTCCAGCCACGCACTGAATGTGCGGACGAATTCGGGTACATCCGTTTTGGGAAACACATAGCGCAGCGCAAGACCGTCGGGCCCGGCCTCATCTATAGCAAGATCGATGGCGCGCGAAGCGAGCCTGCACGTAAACGGGCCATAGGCCGACCGCTGCTCTAGCAGCTTCGAATCAGGTTGCGTACCCTTGAAGTTGGCGTACCGGAAGCTCTTCTCATTGAACACGACGCCGCGCACGGGCGAGACCAGGCCAGGCATCATCTGCATGAATTCAATGTTGATAAGGTTGCAGCCGTGGCGAAGCGCGATGCCATGGACAGAGCTCAGCACATCGCGCGAGGTCAGGCTGCGCTCAAACAGTCCGCCGGTGCCGCCTGCCGCAAGGATAACGGCGCACGCAGGCAGCATGCTAAGCTCGCCGCTTGGGTGATCGAACAGCAAAGCGCCACCAACGCGACCGTCATCGCGGTGGGCTTCAAGAAGATCGATGAGTTCGTGATGCTCCAGCACAACAACGCCCAACCGCTCGATTTCTCGCGCGAATGCGCGCTCCATCGGCTCGCGCGTGAGCCCGCGCCACAGGCGGTTTTTGTGGTCGAAGCAGGGGATGAAGGCGGCTTCGCGCGCGCTGGAATCGCTTGCTGGTCGCGTGAGCTCAACGCCCAGTTGCTCGAGCCAGGCCATACCGGGGCGAATGTCTTCGGCGAGCGTCCGGACCAGATTGCGGTCGGCAACGCCGCATCCCACGTGGCAGATGGTGTCGACCAGGTCGTCGGCGTCCTCGTCGTTTTCGGGACCGATAAGCCCCAGTCCCCACGTTCCCGGGTAAAAGCTCGAGCCGGAGAATAGCTTCCCCGCGCATGCCATGGCGACACGAGCACCCGCTCGGGCAGCTTCAATGGCGGCGCAGCATCCCGCGATGCCCGACCCGATCACAAGAACATCGATGGAGGGAAGAAGATGGGGGAGAGGCATGTTCGTCATAGTTTTGAGCCTTTGGAGACGAGAGGATGACCGTCCGCCCATTGTGCCACGAGCCGACTCTCGTTCGCTAGAGGGTCGAACCGAGGGCTGCGCATACTCGATTACTAGAACGTACCTTCGCCTGCATATTATCAAGAAAAATGAGCCAAAAAGTGCATAGTGATTGAGGGGGGATGCCATGGTTGCCCCAAGTCCTTAGACAAAAAACTGAGTTTTGGTTATCGAGGCGCAAGGAAGGCAAGCGGGTCCAAGGCGAATATACATTCAGCTTACTAAAATGCCTGATAGAATCCGAAAAAAATACGTCCGTTATGGCTGTTTGCCACCTGCGCGAGTATTCACATGACCAAAACTCGATTTTTTGGCTTTTCATTCGTGCTGCCAGAGCCCGATCGTCAATATTCTCCACAGTGGAGGGTCGAGGGCCACGAGCACTTGCTCGGCGGGTGCGAGCGATTCAAGGATACTGGCACTGCCATCGCCCATCTCCAACAATTCTCAAACAGTCCGACGAATTCCTTGTCGTTCGCCGAATTTGTCGGCCCGCTTTCGCGTTAAAATGGACACGCATGTCAGTGCCCGGTGGCGTGAGCTCGCCTCGCCGCGAGTGCCTCCGGGATTGATCACGGAAGAGAGGAGAGGCATGCAGTACACAGCAGAAGTGGAGAACATGTGCCCCGTCGCCAAGGGCGCATACCACGGCCCCGCACCCATCCCCGAGGAGGGTCAGTGGATTCAGGCCAAGGAGATTTCCGACATCTCCGGCCTTACGCATGGCGTGGGTTGGTGCGCTCCCCAGCAGGGCGCTTCCAAGCTCACCCTTAACGTCAAGAACGGCATCATCGAGGAGTGCCTCGTCGAGACCCTCGGTTGCTCCGGCATGACGCACTCTGCGGCCATGGCTTCCGAGATCCTGCCCGGCAAGACCATCCTCGAGGCGCTGAACACCGACCTCGTCTGCGACGCCATCAACGTCGCTATGCGTGAGATCTTCCTGCAGATCGTGTACGGCCGCAGCCAGACCGCGTTCTCCGAGGGCGGCCTGCCCGTCGGCGCCTCCCTTGACGACCTCGGCAAGGGCCTGCGCTCCCAGGTCGGCACCATGTTCGGCACCAAGGCCAAGGGCGCTCGCTACCTCGAGCTCTCCCAGGGTTACGTCACCCGCATGGCGCTCAACGACAAGAACGAGATCATTGCGTTCGAGTTCCTGAACCTCGGCAAGTTCACCGACGCTCTGAAGAAGGGCGCCACCCCCGAGGACGCCATCGCTGGCGCCATGGGTCACTATGGTCAGTGGGAGGCCGCTGCCAAGTACATCGATCCTCGTACCGACGAGGAGACCCACACTGTCGAGTCCGTGTTCCCGGTTCACGAGTAGAAAGGGAGGGAAAGAACAATGGCTGTTAGCTTCGAAGGTTACGAGCGCCGCATCGACAAGATCAATGCCTGCCTCGCCAAGAACGGCATCTCCTCCCTCGAGGAGGCTCTGCAGATCTGCCAGGACAAGGGCATCGACCCGCGCGAGATCGTCGCAGGCGTCCAGTCCATCGCGTTCGAGAACGCCAAGTGGGCCTACACCCTCGGTTGCGCTCTCGCCATCAAGAAGGGTGCCAAGACCGCTTCTGAGGCCGCCGCTATCATCGGCGAGGGCCTGCAGGCCTTCTGCGTGCCCGGCTCCGTCGCCGAGGACCGCAAGGTCGGTCTGGGCCACGGCAACCTGGGCGCCATGCTGCTCGGCGACGACACCGAGTGCTTCGCGTTTTTGGCCGGTCACGAGTCCTTCGCGGCCGCTGAGGGCGCTATCGGCATCGCTATGAACGCCAACAAGGCCCGCAAGAAGCCGCTGCGCGTCATCCTGAACGGCCTCGGCAAGGACGCCGCTCAGATCATCGCCCGCATCAACGGCTTCACCTACGTGAAGACTCAGTTCGATTACTTCACGGGCGAGCTCAAGATCGTCGAGACCATCCCGTACTCCGACGGCCCGCGCGCCGAGGTCAACTGCTACGGCGCCGACGACGTCCGCGAGGGCGTTGCCATCATGTGGCACGAGAACGTCGACATCTCGATCACCGGTAACTCCACCAACCCCACGCGCTTCCAGCACCCCGTTGCGGGCACCTACAAGAAGGAGCGCCTGGCCGCCGGCAAGAAGTACTTCTCCGTGGCCTCCGGTGGCGGTACCGGCCGTACCCTGCACCCGGACAACATGGCTGCCGGCCCCGCCTCCTACGGCATGACCGACACCATGGGTCGGATGCACTCCGACGCCCAGTTCGCCGGCTCCTCCTCGGTGCCTGCGCACGTTGACATGATGGGCCTCATCGGCATGGGCAACAACCCCATGGTCGGTGCCACCGTCGCCTGCGCCGTCGCGATCAACGCCGCTCTCAACGAGTAAATCTGCCCTAAGGGTTCTTTTACCTAGAGCGTATCGCCGCCGTCCGGCTTCGCGCCGGGCGGCGGCTTTTTCGTGCACGGCTGCTGCATGCTGTGCCCTAACGAAAAAGCCCATCGGGACGGGTATCCCGATGGGCCTCTGATTGCAGGACGAGGCAGGCAGGCCGCCTTGTCCCAGACGCTGTTACTCAGTGAGCATGCCGTCGAGGGTGCGCCAAGCCAGCTCGGCGCACTTCACGCGGGCGGGCATGTGGGAGATGTCCTTCAGCTGCGCAGCTTCGTCGAGGTCCTCGTAGTCCTCTTCGGTGAGCTCGTCGCCGCGGATCATGGCCAAAAACAGCTCTGAGAGGCGCTTTGCTTCCTCGACGGTCTCGCCGGTGATGAGCTCGGCCATGATGTCGGCGCTCGCCTGGGAGATGGCGCAGCCGTGGCCGGTGAAGCTCGCCTCCTCGATCACGCCGTTCTCTACGCGCAGCTGCAAGGTCAGCTCGTCGCCGCAGCTGGGGTTGATACCGTCGTGCTCGTGGGTGGGGGAGTCCATCTCGTACTTGTAGTCGGGGTGCGAGTTGTGCTCCATGAACGTCGTTGACGTGTAGAGGTTGCCCATGGGGGTGCTCCTTAATGGGAAAATAGTGCCTGTCCCTATTTTCCCGCTTAGGCGTTGAAGGTGGACCAGACGGTGGCGAGGCCGTCGACAAAGCGGTCGACGTCGCTCTTGTCGTTGTAGAAGGCGAGGCTCGCGCGGCAGCAGGCGAGGTTTTCGACGCCAAGCCAGGTGAGCAGCGGCTGGGCGCAATGGTGCCCCGCGCGGATGCACACGCCGCTCATGTCGAGGATGCTCGCCACGTCGTGCGGGTGAATGCCGCGGACGTTGAAGCTGATGACGCCGTGATGGCGTGCGGCCTCGGCAGGTCCGATGATGCCGATATACGGCAGCTCGGCCAGGCGCTCCATCGTGTAGGCAACAAGTGCCGCCTCGCGCTCGGCCACGGCCTCGTAACCCACGGTCTCGGTGAGGTAGGTGAGCGCCGCGCCCGTGGCGTAGATGCCGGCGGCGTCCTGGGTGCCCGCCTCGAACTTCTCGGGCACCGGGGCCCACACGGCGTCCTGCTCGGTCACCGAGTCGATCATCTCGCCGCCGGTGAGCATGGGGGGCATCTGCTCAAGCAGCTCGTGGCGTCCCCACAGCACACCGATACCCATGGGGCCGAGCGCCTTGTGGGCGGAGAACGCGAAGAAATCCGCGCCGAGTGCGCGCACGTCGACGGTCATATGGGGCACCGACTGCGCGCCGTCCACCACGAGGTACCCGCCGTGCGCGTGCACGGCATCGGCCAGCTTGGCAATGGGGTTCTCGACGCCCATCACGTTCGACACGTGGCCGGCAGCCACGATCTTGGTGCGCGGACCCACCTTTGCGGCGATCTCCTCGTCGGTGATCGTGCCGTCCTGCTCAGGATAGAGGTAGACGAGCGTGGCGCCCGCGGCGCGGCAGGCCTGCTGCCAGGGGATGAGGTTGGAGTGGTGCTCCATGATGGTGATGGCGACCTCGTCGCCCGGTTCCAGCACGAGCGGCGCGAAGGACTTGGCCACGAGGTTCAGCGATTCGCTCGCGTTGTGCGTGAACACGATGTCGCGCGCCGCCGCACGGCCGCGCTCGTCGACCGCGCCCAGCAGCCGGGCAATCTGCGCGCGCACCTGAGCGATAGCCTCCGTCGCCTCCACGGAGAGCGAGTACAGGCCGCGCAGCGGGTTGGCGTTCATGGTTTCGTAGAACGAGCGCTGCGCGTCGAGCGCACAGGCAGGGCGCTGTGCGGTGGCGCCGCTGTCCAAAAACGTGATCTCGGGCTTTCCCGCCAGCAGCGGGAAGTCCGCCTTGTAGGGATTCGCCTCGATATCGATCATGCGAGCTCCTCCTCGAAATCCTTGAAGTCGTCGACGAGCGCAGACCCCAGGCGCACCACGTTGGCGCGAATCTGCTCATCGGGAGCAGAAAGTGCTGCGTCCTCGAGCTTGGCTGTCACGAACAGCGCCTCGGCGGCCTCCTGCGAAAGGCCGCGGCAGCCCAGGTAGAACAGCTGCTCGGGGCGCACATGGCCGATGGTGGCGCCGTGGTTGCCGGCGACGTCGTCCTCGTCGCACAGGATCGTGGGCACGGTTTTGTTGTCCACGCCCTGGTTTGCCAGAAGCACGGTCTCGCGCTCGGAGCCCTCGGAGCCCTTGCAGCCGTGGATGAGGTCGATGGTGCCGCGCAGCACCTTTTTGGAGGTGCCGGTGAGCACGCCGTTCGCGTCCATGTTGGAGACGGTTTTGCGCCCGTGATGGCGAATGATGTAGTTGAAGTCGCGCGTGTCCTCGCCGCAGGCAAGGTAACGGGTGTCGACATCCATGCGGGCGGTGTCGCCGCGCAGGTCCGCCGCCAAGCCGGTGGCGGTGTGCGCGCCGCCGAGCACGGTGTGGCGCACGGTCACGCGTGCGCCCTCGTCCAGCACGTAGCCCGAATCATCGAGAGCGGTGAAGCCCGCATCGGCGGTCACGTAGACGCATACGTTCACGTGCGAACGAGGGCCGGCGAACACGCGCAACTCCGAGCCGATGAGCCCCGCAGCGTCGCTGCCCTCGCCGTTGCCGTCGAGCGACACGGTGAGGTCGAGGGTCGAGTTGGGTGCGGCGACAACGTCTACGCTCGCCGCGGCGGCTCCACCCGCCGTACCGGCAACGCGCACCACGGCGGCCTCGTCGGCGCCCTCCTCGGTGGCGAGCACCACGGTGCCGCCGGCGAGGAAATTCAAGTACGAGCGCGCGTCGATGCCGATGCCCGTCTCGAAGGCGGCAGCGACGTCGTTCGCGAGCTCATCGCGGGTGGCGCGCAGCTGGTAGGCGGACAGCGCGGGCGTGTCGAGGTCGTTCAGGTCCTCCGCCTCGCGCGCGGCGGCGCGCACGCAGGCGCGGGTGTCCTCAAGCCCGGTGCGCTCGGCGTCCAGGCGCTCCTGCAGCTTCGCCACGGCGCCCTCAAAGCTCGCATGGGTCTCGGTCAGGGCCTCGTCGGCCTCCACGGTCACGGCGCGCACGCGCTCAAGATCGCACGGGATCTCGAGCTTCGTATCGTTCATGCGCAGCCAGCTCCAGGTGGGCGCCGGCATGGCGCTCGCATGCTTAATCGTCAGGGCATCCATCTAACCGATCGCCCCTTCCATCTCCAGCTTGATCAGGTTGTTCATCTCGACGGCGTACTCGAGCGGCAGCTCCTTCGACACCGGGTTCGCAAAGCCGTTCACGATCATGGTGCGGGCTTCCTCCTCGGAGATGCCGCGGCTCATGAGGTAGAAGATCTTGTCGTCGCCGATGCGGCCGATCGTGGCCTCGTGGCCGATGTCGACGTTCTTGGCGCGAATGTCCATCGAAGGGATGGTGTCCGAGCGGCTCTCGTCATCGAGCATGAGCGACTGGCAGGAGACCGTTGCGGCCGAGCCCTCCGCGGCTGGCGTCGCCACGATGGAGCTGCGGAACGTCTGGATGCCGCCGCCCTTGGAGATGCCCTTCGTCTCGACGGTCGCCGTCGTCTCCGGAGCGCCGAGCACCACCTTGCAGCCGGTGTCGAGGTTCTGGCCGGCGCCGGCAAAGGTGATGCCGGTGAAGCTCGACTTAGACTTCCTGCCCGCAAGCACGCTCATGGGGTAGAGGTAGCCCACGTGGCTGCCGAAGGAGCCCGAGATCCACTCGATCTCGCCTTCCTCGTCGCAGCGGGCGCGCTTCGTGTTCAGGTTGTACATGTTCTTCGACCAGTTCTCGATCGTGGAGTAGCGCAGGTGCGCGCGCTTGCCCACGAACAGCTCTACCGCGCCGGCGTGGAGGTTGGCCACGTTGTACTTGGGTGCCGAGCAGCCCTCGATGAAGTGCAGGTCGGCGTCGTCCTCAACGATGATGAGCGTGTGCTCGAACTGGCCCGCGCCGGCGGCGTTCAGGCGGAAGTAGCTCTGGAGCGGGAAGTCGAGCTTCACGCCCTTGGGCACGTACACGAACGAGCCGCCCGACCACACGGCGCCGTGCAGGGCTGCGAACTTGTGGTCGGTGGGCGGGATGAGCGTCATGAACTTCTCGCGGATGATCGCCTCCCACTTGGGCTCGTGGAGCGCCTCCTCGATGCCGGAGTACACAATGCCCATCTTGGAGGCCGTGTCCTGCATGTTGTGGTACACGAGCTCCGAGTCGTACTGGGCGCCCACGCCGGCCAGGTAGCTGCGCTCGGCCTCGGGAATGCCCAGGCGCTCGAAGGTGTTCTTGATGTCGTCGGGCACGGAATCCCAGTCGGCCTTCTGGTCGGTGTTGGGTTTCACGTACGTGACGATGTGGTCCATGTCCAGCCCGGCGATCGACGGGCCCCAGGTGGGGTTGGGCATGCGGTTGTAGATCTCGAGCGACTTCAGGCGGAAGTCGAGCATCCACTGGGGCTCGTCCTTGCGCTGCGAGATCTCGGTCACGATCTCGGGCGTGAGGCCGGCGTCCAGGCGCTCGAAGCCCTCCTCGTCATAGCGGAAGTCGTAGAGGCTGCGGTCGATATCCGCGACCTCGGTGCGCTGCTTTGCCACGGTCCGGCCTCCTTAGCGCTCGTCGGCGGTGCCGGCGGCCTCGCGCTCGAACGACTCGAAGCCGTGCTCGTCGATCCACGGGATGAGGCTCGCGTCGTCCTCGCGCACGATGCGGCCGCCCACCATGACGTGGACGCGGTCGACGGTGAGGTGCTCGAGGATGCGCGTGTTGTGCGTGATGATGACGAGCGACCCGTCGCAGCTGGCGCGGTAGGCGTCCATGCCGCGAGACACGACGGACAGCGCGTCGACGTCGAGGCCGGAGTCGGTCTCATCAAGGATGGCGAGCTTGGGCTGGAGCAGCAGCAGCTGCAGCATCTCGACCTTCTTCTTCTCGCCGCCCGAGAAGCCCACGCCGAGCTCGCGGTTGAGGTAGGCGGTGTCCATGTCGAGCTGCGCAGCAAGCTCCTTCACGCGGCGGCGGAACTCTTTACCCTTCATCTCGAGGCCGGGGCGGCCGGCGATGGTGGCGCGCAAAAAGCTCGACAGCGGCACGCCGGGAATCTCGACCGGCGCCTGGAACGACAGGAACAGGCCCGCGCGGCTGCGCTTGTCGCACGAAAGCTCGGTGATGTCGGCGCCGTCGAAGGTGATGGTGCCCTCGTTCACGGTGTAGACCGGGTCGCCCATGATGACATGGCCCATGGTGGACTTGCCTGCGCCGTTGGGGCCCATGAGCACATGGGTCTCGCCGGCACGCACGTTCAGATTGACATTATGGAGAATCGTCTTCTCATCGACCGAGGCGGTGAGGTTGGCGACGCTGAGCAGCGCATCTGTTGACATCGGGTGTCCTTCCTCGCTTGTTGGGATAAACCCTAGGAATTCTCTCGGGATAAGGATAAGATGTACCGGAAAAGAGTCAAGGATAAATCCGAGTACTTCACTAAGATTAGGCTTGTGGCGAAGGAAATCGGCCCCGCTGTCATGATGGGAGAAGGTCACGATGCTGATATCGTCCAAAGGCCGCTACGCGCTGCGGCTCATGATCTACATCGCCGCCTTCGGTGACGAGGAGGGCAAGATCGCCCTGCGCGAAGTGGCGGAGCGCGAGAACATCTCGCTGAAGTACCTCGAGCAGCTCGTGCGCCCCCTCATGGCGGCCGGCCTGCTCAGGAGCGTGCGCGGCAAGGGCGGCGGCTATATGCTGGCAAAGCCCGCCCGTGAGGTGCGCGCCGGCGACATCCTGCGCGCCGCGGAGGGCGCGACGGCGCCGGTCGCCTGCGATGGCTTGGAGGGCACCTGCGGCAGGTCCGACCTGTGCTCGACGGTCAAGTTCTGGCAGGGGCTCGAGGACGCCATCGACAGCTATGTGGACGGCGTGACGCTCGAGGAGCTCGCGCGCGTGCCCGAGCTCAATATCGACATCGACGTCTCCCATATCGAGGGCGCCTAGCGCTCTTGGCGGCTCGATTGCGTCCGCTGCGGACGTTCGGCGCCGTTTTACTCGCGTATTCGCTCAACCGGTGCGATAATCCCATATGGCAGGGAAGGCTCCGCGGCCGATGCGGGGTTTGATGCAGCATCACGAAGGAGAGCACATGAGCGATTACCTGATTTCCTGCGAGTCGACGGCCGATATGCCGCTTTCGTTTTTCCGGGAGCGCAACGTCGGGTTCGTCTGCTTCCACTACGAGATGAACGGGCAGACTTACACGGACGACATCTACCAGTCCACGACGCCCCAGGAGTTCTTCGGCAAGCTCAAGGCGGGCGCGCAGGCGAGGACCTCGCAGGTGGGCACCGGCGAATACGTCGATTTTTGGGAGCCCTATCTCAAGCAGGGGCTCGACATCCTGCACGTCGCACTGTCGACGGGCATTTCCGGCACGTACAACTCTGCGTGCCTCGCCGCCGACGAGCTCGCGCCCAGGTACCCCGAGCGCAAGATCCGCGTCATCGACTCGCTGTGCGCTTCCGCCGGCTTCGGCCTGCTCGTGGAGCTTATGGCCGACAAGCGCGACGAGGGTATGTCGTTCGACGAGCTCGCCGAGTGGACCGAGGTCCACAAGATGAACGTCAACCAGTGGTTCTTC
>CALULJ010000061.1 GCA_944321445.1 uncultured Collinsella sp. | reverse complement strand
ATACTCTTGAGGGGCTGACCGAAGATGAAGCTGCCGGCGGCAGCGAACTCGGCGATGTTGTCGGACGTGGTGGCGAAGCGATGCTGCGGCACCACGTCCTCGTCGGCGAGCTGCTCGCGGCGGCGCAGAATGTCGGCAAGCTCGCTGGTGGTCTCCTCTGCCGAGGACACGACGCGCACGCCGGGGCCCAGCGCCTTGCGAATGGGGCCTGCGAGCAGCGGGAAATGCGTGCAGCCGAGCACGACCGTATCGACCTCGGCACCCGCCTCCATAAGGGGCACGAGCGTCCGCGCGACCTCTTCGCACGTCTCCGGTGTGTCGAACACGTCGCCGTTTTGCAGCCAGCGCTCCTGCAGATGCGCGCCGGTCGCAAGCTCGTTCTCGACGATCTCGACGAAGCTCGGGGCGGGGCAGCCGTACACGGACACTCCGGCGTCGAGCGTCTTGATCGCGCGCGTGTAGGCGCCCGTGCGCACGGTGAGCGGGGTTGCCAGCACGCCGACCTTGCGCGTGCGCGTGCTGTTGATAGCGGCGCGTGCACCGGGCGCGATGACACCGATCACCGGAACGGGCAGCACCTGCTGCGCCACCTTGAGGCCGGCCGCAGTCGCCGTGTTGCAGGCGATGATCATGATCTTGATGTTGTGCTCAGACAGCCAACGACCCGCCTGCAGCACGAAGGAACGCACCTCGTCCTCGGTGCGCACACCGTACGGGCAGCGCTTGGTATCGCCCAGGTAGTAGATGGATTCGTGCGGCAACGTGGTCGCGATGGCACGCGCAACGGTAAGCCCGCCCAGACCAGAATCGAAGACGCCGATGGGACGGTTGTTATCGGCAGCAGAAGCGTTTACGAATTCCATGTTCAGCCCCTTTGTCCCGTTACCCGCGCGCCGTGAGCACGCACCGCATGGCCTGCACCCAGCCGTCCACGATGCGCCCGCGCGTGACGAACGCGTTGTCGTGGGAGGCGAGGAATTCCTCTGCCGTGGGGTTCTTCAAACCGTTTTCCACCAAGAAGAAGGTGTCGACGTAGTCGGCCATGAGGAAGTCCGACGTCGCATCACCGATGGCGAGAGTCTCGGACAGGTCGATGCCACGAAGCTCGCAGAAGCGCTCGATGCCGCGGCCCTTGTTGAGGCCCTGCGGCATGATGTTGAACGCGCGGCCCTTTACGCCCTCGGGCAGCTTAAGCGTGGTGGGAGCGGAGATGTAGTTGAGGTAACCGTTGTCGCCCCAATCGAGCTCCGCGCCGGAGCGGCGGATGATGTCGCGCGCTTCCTCATCGGGAATCTCGCCGCGCAGGCCCACCGTGACCTCGCGATGCTTGTAGCCGGTCGACATGTCGTTGTGGTACTCGAGCAGCCCCGGCCAGCGGTTGGAGAACTCCTCCAGGATGCCCGTGGCCTCGATGCACTCGTGCGGCGAGAAGCCCCAGATGGGGTTGAACGGCATATCGGCCGTGAAGTACTCCCAGCGGCTGTCGTTGCGATCGAGCATGAGAAGACCGCCCATCTCGCCGATGTAGGAGTTGAGGCCGAAGACGCGCGAATCCTCGTGCAGCATGGAACGGTTGCGCCCCGAGCACGGGATGACCTCGATACCGGCACGTTTGAGGTCGACGAGCGTGGTAACCAGGTCGAGGCTCGGGTTGCCAGCGGCGTCCGTGAGCGCGCACGAACCGGGCGCAAGCATGGTGCCATCGAGGTCGGTGAACACGTAGCGCACGCGCGCCAGGCGCTCTTTGAGCTCACCGCTTGGGATGTCGGGCAGCACGGTATGGGGCATGGGCACTCCTTTTGGGATGCGGATCCGTCGCGCACCATTGTAGCCCGTTTGCATGCGGCGAGACCCCACGTGCAGTGAGCCGACGGCCCCGTCACACCCGCCGGTTGTACCGCGCGCCCAAAACGAGGGCGGCGGCACCACACGTCGCAAGTGCCGCGACGACAAGCGCGGCCGCATCGCCTGTTGAGGGAAGGGCAGGCGCGGCATCCGGCTCCGATGCGGTGTCGTCTACCGATGGCACGGCGGGTTGGTCGTCCTCTGGCTGATCGGGAGCATCTGGGGTGTCCGGATCTTCGGGGATGACGGGATCATCCGGGCCGGGGTCGGGGTCGGGGTCGGGCTCTGGCTCGGGCACCGGTTCCGGATCTGGCTCGGGCTCCGGTGTTGGATCGGGTTCGGGCGCCGGATCGGGCTCAGGTTCCGGTTCGGGCTCGGGCTCTGGCTCTGGTTCCGGCTCGGGCTCATCCGGCACACCGATCGGAGCCGTCACGTAATAGTGCAGGTAATCCGGCTCAACGACTTCCTTCGCAGCGCCTGCGCCTTCAGAATAACTCCCCGCAATCAGCTGCGCCTCCATGGGCCAACCGATGGCGAGCCACGACCCATTCTCGAGCCATGCGCCTCGCATCGATCCGTTCACGAACAGATGCGCGCCCTGGACCACCCCGTCCGCCGAAGATTCCGCCTCCCGCGTAAACAAAACAATCTCGTGCTCGGTGTGCGCATCGCTCTCCTCCATCGTGCGCGATACGGCGAATACTCCGTCAGCACCCATGCTCAGCCGGGAGAACTCGTACGAGACGCCCTCCTCTTCATTGCTCAATGCAGACACGACTCCATACGATGCCGTCCGGGCCCCGCGATCGTCGAACGTCACGACATAGCCCCCGTGAGCAGCAGATTCACCGGCCGCGACGCCCCAGGAGGGCACAAGCAGCGCGAACATGCCGTCGCGTGCATCCGCATCGACCAGATAGCTGAACCCTTCGGTGTCGAACGTGATGACGTCGTCATCGTCCAATGCCGCAATGACCGACTCCCCCTCAAACATCCCATCGGGGTTCTCCGTGCCAACTTGGCGCAGCACATCGGCAACATCGCGCGCCGCAGCGGCGTGCACGGAGGAAACGATACCGCCCGTCTCATCGTAGCCGTCACGGGCAATCCATACGAGATGCTCCGGACCCGCTGCAAACAGCTGATCCGCGCTCAAGGAGCCGTACCGAAGCTGAACCTGGCCGTCCGGCAGAAACTCGGCAAGCGTTGCCATCTGGCTGTTGAAGATGAGCAGGTCGCCGTCGGCCTCCACGACCTCCGGCTTTGCGTAGAGGTTTTGGGAGAAGATAACGCGGCCGCTACAGGTCGCGAAGTCAACGATTGCCACCTGATACGGGCCCGAATAGGTGGTGAACACCAAGGCGGCGCGGTCGCCGGAGAGCGACGTTGCCGTCAACGCCTGGGCATCCAGCGCAGACTCCTCCAGGCCTTCGATGGAAACGCGCGCGATCTCGGAGCCGTCAGGCGACGTCACCACGGCCTCCATGCCACCGAACAGCACGTGGAAGACCGCGCGGCGACCGTCTTCGAGCTCGACCACGTCGCTCGCCAAGCGAGCCGCACCGGCACCGCGCTCAATCGAATAGGTTCCCGCGCTCTCGACGTCCGCGACGGCACCCGCCGGAAGCGGAATGCGAAGCTCTTCAGGCGCAACCTCTTCGCCATCTTCCGTCATCCCCACCACAAACGTTCCCGCAGGTAGCAGCAACTCACAGACAGAATCGGGACCAATGAGTGCCGCGTCGAAGCGATAGTCGACCTCGATGTGCTCCCGGTTGACCCGCACGACAACCGGTATGCGCTCGCCGTTCACCAGCAGCACGGGATCGGTCCGGCACGTGGCACGCGTCGCATAATTCGCCGTGAGGTGCAGCGAACCGGTGTTGTAGAGCGCCTCCCCCTCATCGAGGCTAACGGTGAAATCGGGCAGGTCGGGCAGCGCTTTGCCCGTATGCGAAATCGTGACCGTGCCGCTGGCCTGCTCGCACGCGTCGATGCGCACGCCAACGCCCGTGCAGCCAAGTGCCGGGCTCTCGTAGAAATTCGTCGACGGGAACGTGTCGGGCGTCACCTCGGTGCCTGTTGTGAGCAAACAGCCATACTCCCCCGACGAGGCATGACAGGTCACGGTTCCCGAACCTTGCAGGTGCTCGACCTCCATATCGGGGTCCACGAGCTCAATAAGCTGGCTATTCACTTGGCCGGCTATATTGGTGAACATGAAATCGGTGCCTTCGGCGTTCAGCTCGGCGCGCACGCGATACATGCGAAACCCGCTCGGCAGGCGGTTTTAATCGCCACCGTCTTCGTTCACGTATAGCGACTGATTGCCGCCGAATCCATCATATTGCAGCACGTAGTAGTCGGAAAAGATGCCCTCGTCCGCATTGGAAACAACGATGATGCCGCCCGTGTCTTCGGCCGCGTCGGTCACAAAGCGCCCCAGGTCGAGGGTAACCTCAGACGCTCCGTCCTCCGCCGGCTCGATGTGGTCGAGCGTCTTTTCTCCCTGTGTGACGTCGATGCCTTCCGACGATGCCACAACACGCGTGACCTGGTCTTCGTCCAGCCAACCGAGCAGCCATTTCGAGAACCCGTTGTGATCGCCCACGTTGTCCATCATTATGTCGGAGCCGATGATGCCCGTCGGCCATGCCCCGTACTGCATCTGAGCCATCGCGTTGTAATAGTCCGGCAGCCCGAGCGCATGCCCGGTTTCATGGATGATGGTGGAATACCCGGCAGGATCGTTCGAAGGGCTGTGGAGCATCACGCAGTTAGACAGACCGACGCCATCGAACGAAAGGTCATCGCGCTCGACTTTGAATTCCTGGCTCCACCACATGGACATCCAGCCGTAATTGGGTCCGGCAAAGTGCAGGTAGACGGCATCGATGTAGCCATCTTGGTCGCCGTCGTAGTCGGTGTAGTCGATGCTTTCATCGAGCGCGCGCAGCGCCTCGACGAACAAACCGTTGTCGGCATCGTAGGCATATCCCTCGTAGTAGCTGCGCGGATGCTGGGCGGTGTAGGCATATGCGTCACCAGAGATCTCGAGCGCGCCGTAGCTCGAACGGTAATAGTAGCTTGCCAGGTCCTCATATGGGAAGGTGCCGCTCCCGCCATCGATAAGGGCGTCGAGCGCCTCCAGGGTATCGCCTTCCTCGAAGGTATAGGCAGGTTCGTTTTCACCCGCAGGGAAATCGACATACAGGGCGATGACGTGCGCCTCGCCTTCAGTTGGCATACCGCCCGCCCAATTGGACGGCACAGAATTCTCCTGCGGGGAGACGCCCGACTCGCGCTGGCGTGCCCGGGCGATAAGCTCTTCGGAAGGCTGGTCGTGGCCGAGCTCCTCCGCACGGGCAAGGCGCTGGTCGAGCGTGCCATCGGCCTCGTATGCTTCTCGCTGGTCGTCCGTGAGCTGGCACGGCACGGTCGCCTCGGCAAACGCCGGCATTGCCGATGCGCATGACAAACCGAACGCCAAGGCCGCCGAGGACAGCAGTGCGGCAAAGCGATGGAGAAAGCGGTGGGATGCAGACATGGGCGCTTCCTTGCACGGAGCGTATGTGGACCGCTCTTTGCATGATGAAACTCATTATGCATGCAGGGAAAACTGGATTGATATCAGGGAGGTCGCATGTGGCACGAACGAACGCTTTTCGGCGCGAGAATGAACGACATGCCCCGACATTCGCCGCAGCATGCTATACTGTCCCCCACGGGCGATTGGCGCAACGGTTAGCGCAGGTGCTTTACACGCACAAGGCTGGGGGTTCGAATCCCTCATCGCCCACCATCGATAGAAACACGGCACCAGCAATGGTGCCGTTTCTTGTTAGGGCCCCTGTCAGAGGGATTCGAACCCCTTGGGGCCTCATGCTGCGCAAAGCGCGTGAGCGTCTTTGCCAGCATGAGTCGCAAGGATGCCGAAGGCATCCGCAGCGCCACCGGCTCGTGAAGCGAGACGGTGACATCCCTCATCGCCCACCCCGGCAACATTGCAGTTCGAATCTCTGCGGCCAGGAGAGATTCGAATCCGCAGAACGCCTCATCCCTGTGCTATAGGGGGTTATACATTTCTACTTGCCGTTTCGTTCGCTAAGGAGTCGTTTTTCTGGGAGTTAGTGAACGAAACGGCAAGTAGAAATGACTGACACCCTGCATCGAGCAGGATCTTGGCGATTTCACACAGCCGAGAAGGAATCGCATAAGAGGGGTTTGTTTTTGCAAAAACTCGGGACTTTGGGCGGATATTTCACCCCGGGTCGAGACAAGCGCTTCTCTGACCTCGATGTTTCTGCAGGTCCAACGGCCGCTTATACGGACCCGGCGCGAAAAATCTGCCCAAAGTCCCGACTTTTTGCAGAACAGAGTCCACTCTGCTCCCACATGGCACGATTTTGGCTCGCCCGTCGCATGAAGCCGCGCATCCGACCTCGACGGCCCGCTACACCCGGCGTAGAATAGCGGCCGCAACCTTAACCGGTTGCGCAGAACCGCCCTCCCCCGCCCAGCGAAAGAAAGCGAACCGTGTCGACCGCCACCGCGCATTCCAAACCCCGCATCGAGCTGTATGACAACATCAAAGGCGTGCTGATCGTCCTTGTGGTCATCGGGCATTTCATGCACCCGGTCCACAACGACAACCCGGCCATCAGCGCGGGGTTCGACATCATCTACCTGTTCCACATGCCGCTGTTCGTCTTCATGTCGGGACTGTTTGCCAAAGGCGCTTACCGCGACGGCAAGCTCGCCGTCAACCGCATCATCTCGTACCTCGTCCTGGGTTTTGCCTACCAAGCGGCGCTCGTCCTCATCAACGGCAGCGCCCTGTTTCCCAAACTTTTCCTGTTCAGCTCCGCGCCGTGGTATCTCATCGCCATGGCCTGGTGGTACGCGATGACCCCGCTGCTCGCGCGTGTCCGCCCCGCTTTAGGCATCGCAGCGAGCTGCGCTGTTGCGCTCGCATGGGGCGTCGTCGACTTGTCGAGCGGCCTGCTCGCCATCAGCCGCACGCTTACGTTTCTGCCGTGGTTTGCCTGCGGGTACTACCTGGACCCCGAACGCGTCGCGCGCGTCCGCACAAGCAAGTGGCTCTGGGCTGCCGTGGCCGTCGCCGCAGCTGTCGCCATTGCACGCCTGGTGAATCCGACGGCCTACGATTGGTTCTTCCAGCGCGTATACGGGGACACGCCTTACTTAGCGGGGACAGCGCTCGGCATGGTGGAGAAGGTCGTCGCGACCGGCATCTCCGTCGTGTTCTCGCTCGCCGTCATCAAGCTCACCCCTGCCGGCGGGCATCCGCACCTGCTTGCGCTGGGCCAGCGAACGCTCCAGGTATACGTGCTGCACCGTCTGTTGCGCGCGGCGCTCACGTTCCGCACGCCGTTCTACGACCTGCCAATTCTGCTCGACCCCGTTTGGGGCACGCTCATCATCCTCGCCATCAGTGCGCTTGCCTGCGCCGCATGCGCGGCACTCCCCCTGCAAAACGCGTTCAACCGCCTTATGCGGCACGCCTGGCTGCGCTCTGTGCGCTAGCGCCCGCATACAATGACGCGGCCGGCAGGGCGTCACTTCCCCACCGGCCGCGCGCAATCGCATCGCTTGCCGCTACGCCAAAACCTTTGCCAGCGCCTCCGCCAGCGCATCGACGTCCGCTTGCTCGCAGATGAGCGGCGGCAGGAAGCGCAGCGTGTGGGCACCGGTCGCGTTGATCACAAACCCGTCCTCGAGCATCGCGGCCTCTACGTCGTGCGCATCGGTCATCGTGTGGTCGAGGTCGCAGCCCACCATGAGGCCGCTCCCACGCACCTCGGTGACGTGCGGAACGTCGGCCAGCTTCAGCGCAAGGTAAGCGCCGACCGCCGCCGCGTGATCATCGTAGGCGCCGCGCACAAGCTCGCACAGCACCGCCTTGGCTGCGGCGACCGCCAGGCAGCTGCCGCCGAACGTCGAGCCGTGGTCGCCCGGGCGGAACACGTCCGCAATCTCCTTCTTGGCCACGACGGCACCTGCGGGAACGCCGCCGGCGATGCCCTTGGCCAAACTCATGATATCCGGCTTGACGCCATAGGTCTGGAACGCAAACGGCTTGCCGGAGCGGAAGATGCCGGTCTGCACCTCATCGGCGATGAGCAGCGCCCCGTGCTCGTGGGCGAGGCGCTCCACGGCGTGCATGAACTCGGGCGTGAGTGGATGCACGCCCGATTCTCCCTGGATGGGCTCGTACATGACGGCACAGATCTCGCTGCCCAGCTGGTCGAAAATCGCCGTGAGCTCATCGACATCGTTGGGCGTGCAGGCCACGAAGCCACCCGGCAGCGGCTTGAAGCTGTCCTGCAGCCAATCCTGCATGGTGGCGGCGATGGTCTCGAGCGTGCGCCCATGGAAGCCGCCGCGCAGGCACACGATGGTGTTGCCGCCGTTGCCGACACGCTTGGCATACAGGCGCGCGAGCTTCATCGAGCCCTCGTTGGCCTCGGCACCGGAGTTGGCGAAAAACGTCTCCCACACCTGCTCGCCCTCGGCGGGGGTGGCGGCGGCGACGATCTCATCTTCGCGACCCGCCCAGATGGCGTCGGCCAGGATGCGGGCGCCGTCGCGGTCGTCGTTGGCGAGCTTGGACAGCAGCGCCGCGACCTGGCCGCGATGCTCGATGTAGAAGTAGTTGGACACATGGAGCAACTGCTCCGCCTGGCGCGTCACCGCCTCGGTGAGCGCGGGGTGCCCGTGGCCCAGGCAGCACACGCCGATACCTGCGAGAAAGTCCGTATACTCACGGCCATCGTCACCGACGAGCGTCATCCCGTGGCCGCTCACGAAATCGACTGCCGAGCGGCCGAACGCGGGCATCACGTAGGAGGATTCCAAAGTTTTCTGAAGAGCGAGCGACATGGGTGCTTCCTTTCTGCTCTAACGACGCACTTCTCCCCTGGGGAGAAGTGCATCGCTTAGATGTTTTCTGATAGGCGCGCGGCGAACTGCGTGAGCGGGTGCGGATGCGTGTCCTGCTCGTAGGCAACGTCGGTCGAGTGCATGACGGTGCCCACGCCGGCGTCGGTAAGCAGCTCGAGCAGCAGCGAATGCGGCGTGGTGCCGTTGATGATGTGCGAACGGAACACGCCGGCCTTGAGCGCGTACACGCAGCTCTCGAGCTTGGGAATCATGCCGCGGTCGACCTCGCCCGCCGCGAGCATGGCCTCGGTCTCCTCGAGCGTGAGGTTGGAAATGAGGGAATCCTTGTCCGAAAAGTCCTCGTACAGGCCGTCGACGTCGGTGAGGAAGATCACCTTGTGCGCGTGGACCGCGGCCGCGATGTGCCCGGCGGCGACGTCGGCGTTGATGTTGTAGAAGCCGCCGTCCTCGCCCTGCGCGATGGTCGCCACCACGGGGATGTACTCCGCATCCATGAGGCTCTCGAGGTAGTCGGCGTTGATGCGCGTGATCTTGCCCACGCGGCACAGGTCCGGATCGAGCTGCTCGGCCATGATGGTGCCGGCGTCCGAGCCGCACACGCCCACCGCGAGGTTGCCGTGCGCGTTGATGGCCGCCACGAGCTCCTGATTCACCTTGCCACCCAGCACCTCGCGCACGATCTCCATCGTGGCATCGTCGGTGACGCGCTGGCCGTCTTTGAACTGCACCGGGATGTCGTAGTGCGACAGCGCGGCGTTGATGTCCTTGCCGCCGCCGTGCACGATGACCGGCTTCATGCCGATGATCTTCAGCAGCACGATGTCGCTCATCACGTCGGCGCGCAGCTGCGGGTCGACCATGGCCGCGCCGCCGTACTTGATGACGACCGTTTTGCCGGTGAGGTTTTTGATCCACGGCAGGGCCTCGAACAGGAGCTTCGCGGTCTCCTCGTTGGACATGGACAGGTGAGCGTCGCGTGCGTATTTCATGGGAATGCCTCGCAATCGATAGAACGCGCCCGCCGCGGGAAGTCCGCAGCGGGCGAGCGCCCCGGCATCGACGTGCCGGGGATGAGCTCTCGGGAATGAGGGCCTAGAACATTCGCGGTCCGCGCTTCGCGGGCGCGGAAGCAGGGTCGTCTAGGTACGGTAATCGCCGTTGATGGTGATGTACTCGTGGGTAAGGTCGCACGTCCAGACCGTCGCCGTGCCCTCGCCGGCGCCGAGGTCTGCCGAGATCTCGATCTCGGGTGCCTCGAATCGTCGCAGGGCCTCGTCCTCGTCGAACGGCACGGTAAGGCCGTCGCGGCATACGGGCATGCCCATGATGTCGATGGACACATCGCGCTGGTCGAAGGCAACGCCGCACTTGCCGAGGGCCATGGCGATGCGGCCCCAGTTGCAGTCGTGGCCAGCGATGGCCGTCTTCACCAGCGGAGAGTTCGCCACGGCGCGCGCGGCGACGTCGGCGTCCTCATCGGTGGGCGCTCCGGTGACGGTGACGGTCACCAGGCGCGACGCGCCCTCGCCATCCGACGCGATAGCGCGCGCCAGGCCCTCGCACACCACGTTCACGGCATAGGCAAGCTCCTCATAGGCCTCGCTGCCCTCGCTGATGGGCTGCGCGCCCGCTGCCGCGGCACCGGATGCCAGCATGATGCAGGTGTCGTTGGTCGAGGTGTCGGAATCGACCGTGACCTTGTTGAACGTTTGATTCACACACGAGGTGAGGATGGTGTGCAGCGTCTGCGGCTCCACCGGCGCATCGGTGGTGATGACGGCGATCATGGTCGCCATGTTGGGCATGATCATGCCCGAGCCCTTGCACATGCCGCCCACGGTGAACGTGCGGTCGACGTATTCCAGCACGCCGCTTTCGTAGGTGACGGCGTACTCCTTGGAATGCGTGTCCGTGGTCATGATAGCGCGCGCAGCATCGGCACCGCCGTCGCGAGACGCCTGCTCGAACGCGACGGGAATGCCCGTCTCGAACGGTGCGATATCGAGCTCCTGACCGATGACGCCCGTCGATGCCACAAGCACCTGCTTCGGGTCGCAGCCCACGATTTGGGAGACGATGCTGCAGGTCTCCTTCGCCACCGCGATGCCCGGCTCGCCGGTGGCCGCGTTGGCGTTGCCCGAGTTGATGGCGATTGCGCGCACCGTGCCATAGCCGCAGTCGGCCCCGCCCAGGTGCTCGCGGCACACGGTCACGGGCGCGGCGCAGAAGCGATTGGTGGTGAACACGCCTGCCGCGCTCACGGGCTCGTCGGCAACGAGCAGCGCGAAGTCGGCGCGCTCGGGGTTCTTGCGGAAGCCGGCGTGGATGCCGGCGGCGCGGAAGCCCTGGGCACTGGTCACGCCGCCGTGAGGAACGGCGCGCAGGCGGGAATCAAAAGCATCGATGTTCATGGAGACAGCTCCCAATACAAAACTCGTCGGGTTCGAGCAGACCCCAGTGTAGCGCAGCCGGCGCGCAGGGGGTCGGGCGATCCGCTACACCGGCAGCGCGGTGAGCGGAAGGCCGCTTCGCTCGTCAAGACCGAACACGACGTTCGCGCACTGGATGGCCTGGCCGGCGGCGCCCTTGCACAGGTTGTCGATGGCGGAGGTCACC
>CALULJ010000060.1 GCA_944321445.1 uncultured Collinsella sp. | reverse complement strand
CATTACATAACACCCCGGCGCCTCTCCCCCGCTGGGTACGTGCTAGACTGTTCCGATGGATCTGCATCGTTCTCACGATGAACCCCGGCGGCTTTCTCGCTGGGGTTCATTTGGCTGAATAAAGGAGGAGACGATATGGGACTCGCCCTGCTCGGCGCCGTATCCCAGGGTATTCTCTGGGGCATCATGGTCCTCGGCGTGTTCATCACCTATAAATTGCTCGACATCGCAGACCTGACGGTCGACGGCAGCTTCGCCCTTGGCGGCTGCGTGTGCGCCGTGCTGGTCGTGGCCGGAGTCAACCCGCTGCTGGCCATCCTCGCGGCAATGCTCGCGGGTATGGTCGCCGGCGCGGTCACCGGCTTTTTGCACACCGTGTTCGAGATTCCCGCCATCCTCGCGGGCATCTTGACGCAAATTGGCCTGTGGTCCATCAACCTGCGCATCATGGGCAAGTCCAACACGCCGCTGCTCAAGAACGACACCATCTTCTCGCAGGTCACCGACCTCACGGGGCTCTCCACCAACATCGCATCCATCATCGTGGGCGTCATCGTCGCCGTCGCGATCATCGCCGCGCTGTACTGGTTCTTCGGCACCGAGATCGGCTCGGCCTGCCGCGCCACCGGTAACAACGAGGCCATGGTCCGCGCACTGGGCGTCAACACCAAGGTCACTAAGATGATCGCCCTCATGCTCTCCAACGGCCTCGTCGGCCTCTCCGGCGGCCTCATCTGCGAGAGCCAGAAGTACGCCGACATCGGCATGGGCACGGGCGCCATCGTCATCGGCCTCGCTGCCATCGTCATCGGCGAGGTGCTCGGTCGCCTCACCCCTGGCAAGCTGCGCGCCTTCGGCAGCCGCCTCACCGCTGCCGTCGTGGGCTCCGTCGTGTACTTCCTCATCCGCGCCATCGTGCTTCAGATGGGCATGGACGCCAACGACATGAAGCTCCTGTCCGCCATCATCGTGGCCCTCGCCCTGTGCATCCCCGTCGTGTGGGAGAAGTACCAGCTCAAGCGGTCCTACACTCGCGCCGCGCGTTCCGAAGGGGGGCGATAGGCCATGCTGAAGGTGCAACACGTCTGCAAGACCTTCAATGCCGGCACCATCAACGAGAAGCGCGCCCTGGTCAACGTCGACCTGCATCTTGAGCCCGGCGACTTCGTGACCGTCATCGGCGGCAACGGCGCCGGCAAGTCCACGCTCATGAACATGATTGCGGGCGTCTACCCCATCGACTCCGGCGTCATCGAGCTCGACGGCAAGGACATCTCTCTGCTTTCCGAGCCCGCACGCGCCAAGTACCTCGGCCGCGTGTTCCAGGACCCCATGATGGGCACCGCCGCAGACATGCAGATTATCGAGAACCTTGCCATGGCAATGCGCCGCGGCAAGACCCGCACGCTCGCCTGGGGCGTCACCAAAGCAGAGAAGGACGAGTACGCTGAGCGCCTCCGCGAGCTGGGGCTTGGCCTCGAGAAGCGCCTGACCAGCAAAGTCGGCCTGCTCTCCGGCGGCCAGCGCCAGGCGCTGACGCTGCTCATGGCCACGCTCACCGAGCCCAAGCTGCTACTGCTTGACGAGCACACCGCAGCACTCGATCCCAAGACGGCTGCCAAGGTGCTCGAACTCACCGAAAAGATTGTGGGCGAGCACCAGCTCACCACGCTCATGGTCACGCACAACATGAACGATGCCATCCGTCTGGGCAACCGCCTGATCATGATGCATGAGGGTCGCATCATCTACGACGTCAAGGGTGCCGAGAAGAAGGCGCTCACCGTCGCCGACCTGCTGCAAAAGTTCGAGGAGGTCTCCGGCGGCGAGCTCGCCAACGACCGCATGCTGCTGAGCTAACAGCGTCGCCGCACGTCATTCGGCATGATAAGGGCTCCGGTCACTGCGATGACCGGAGCCCTATTACTTATGAACACGACTCATTGATTCGCAACCTGATACCTATTCCGTCCCCTCCACACCCATCACCTCATCGTAGAGGCTGAGCTGGGAAGAAGCAGCATGGGGATCGAGCTTCAACCCATGATTTTCGGCGTACTTTTCGCATACCTCGCGCAACGCCGACAAATCATGTTCAATCGTATCCCAGACAGTCGGAAGATCGAGCTTGAAATATGCATGAGCGACAGCGTTTCTCATGCCCCTGATCTGATCCCAGGGAATATTCGGATACTCCCACTTCGTCTCATAGGAAAGCTCATTCGCCTCCTCGATAACCCGATAGAAAAGAACAATCACTGCGTCGACATATGCCGCACTCAAAGAATCCGGATTGGTGTCGTTGCTAAAATCCTGAGCGGTCAGATTCAAGAGCTCGATCCGCTTACGAATAGCGTTAAGTTGGATGTACAGCTCCTGAATCCTCTGGTTGTCCACAGGCCGAGCGGTCATAAAGCAACACCCCGTCTTCCATTATCGATGCATAGAGATTCCCCAGCGACTGCGGCGCTGTGTTGGTAACGATATCCACCGGGCAGGTCAAGACGGCGCGCAGCTCTGTTTGAATGTCGACGTACTCCGCCAATCCGATTTCGTACCGGTCGCGATCCAAATGCACCCAAAGATCGACATCGGACAGCCGATTGAAATCCCCTCGAGCATACGAGCCGAACAGATAGACCTGTTCGATACAAGGATGGCTGGTGCAAACCGGAAATATGCGCTCAGCTATGATGCGATGCGTGCGCGACGTCAAACTCGACTCTGTCAGCTTGTTCACCTGCCCTCCTGAATCCACCTGATCCCCCATCTGAACCATAATGATTCCTTTGAGATACATCTTACCCGCACACAGACAAGAAGCCTCCCGACATGCAATAACATGCCAAGATTGCAAGCAGCCCCTCTTGCATCTCCCATCTTGGTGATTCCCGCTATGATGGACGTGGACGAATGCTTCCAAGCACACATAAGGAGCAGCATGGACGATATCACCGCCGCCATCATTGCGTTTCTGCAGCACCCATGGGTGCACCGGGCGTTTTGGACCGTCGTCCTCGGCGCCGCCACCATCATCTTGTCCCGCCTGGCGGCCAAAGCTCTGCGCCACCTGCTCAACAGCGACAGCAACCCCCTGCCCACCACGAGCATCATCGTCAACATCGTGCGTGCGGCCATCTGGGCGGTCGGTGCGAGCATCATCTTAGACAGCGTCTACGGGCAAAACTCCAATGCGATTATCACCGCCCTTGGCGTCGGCGGTATCGCCATCTCGCTGGGCTTTCAGGACACGTTGTCGAATCTTATCGGCGGCCTGCAGATGACGTTTATGGGCATCATCAAGCCGGGAGACAACATCGAGGTCGGGTCCGAAAAGGGCGTGGTACAAGACATCACCTGGCGTCACACCACCATTCGCGACTCGCTCGGCCAGATCATCGTCGTGCCCAACTCCGTCATCTCCACGACCTCGCTTGTACACCTGCTGCCTGCCAACCGCGTTGCGGTACCGTTCGCCGTGCCGCGCTACAAAAACGACGCTAACGAAAACCTTTCGATGGACGAACTTGCCGATGCGCTCATCGACATCGCGCGCGTAGCGGCGAGCGGCGTCTCCCCCGTCACCGACGGTCCCAAGGTCTTTTTCTCGGAAATCACCGAACTGGGCATCAAGGGAACGATTGTGATACAGATTGAGGATGCGACCAAGACCTCGCTTGCTGCCGATGCCGTCGTGCGCGCCATCGCGAACCGCATGGACTAGGTTCAGACGGCAAAAGGCCGCACTGCTCCTCGCAAAAAACGGCCCGACGCACCGTGCGCCGGGCCGAGTAACAAGCTATGCGCGCCGAACTAGCGGCGGCGACCGCCGAACAGGTTGCGCGTGATCTGGCGCGTAGCCTCACGGCCAAAGTTGCCCAGGATCGAGTTGGCCAGCTTGCCGATGCCCTTCATCATCTGCTCCTGCTGCTTCTGACGAGCGCGCTCGGCACGCTCGGCTTCGCGCTCCGCCTCGCGTGCCGCCTTGGCAGCCGCCTTCTCAGCCTCACGCTCAGCCTTTGCCGCAGCCTTCTCGGCTTCCTTGGCCTTCTTGGCCTCAAACTCCGCCTTCTCCTTCTCGAGTGCTTCGCGCTCTGCGGCGAGCTTATCGGCCTCAGCCTCTTCTTTAGCTGCCTCTTCGAGCTGCTCGAATGCACTCTCGCGATCGATGGCCTCGCCGTACTTGGCCATAAGCTCGGCTTGCCCGTCCAGCGCCGCCTTGACCGCCTCATCCGACGCGGCGGCCATCAGGCACTGCGGAGGCAAAATCTTGGCGCGCTCGACGATCTCGGGCTGGCCGTCCTCGTTCAAGAACGACACGAGCGCCTCGCCCGTCCCCAGCTCCAGAATCACATCCTCGCTCTTGAACGCCGGATTCTCGCGGAACGATTACGCAGCGGCACGCACGGCCTTCTGCTCGGCCGGCGTGTAGGCGCGCAGGCAAACCAGTCTGCCAGGTCGAGCGCGGGTTCACCGAAGAACACGTCACCGCCCTCGTCCTCGATGGAGATGAGCGCGCGCAGGATGGCGCCCACGGACTGCGAGGAGACCTTGCCATAGGTGGTCTCGTACTCCTTGGCGTTCTCGGCAACGTAGTTGAGCATGGCGCGCAGGTCTTTGAGGTCGATGAGCAGCAGCTGTTTGTCATCGGCGATACGGAAGACGATGTCGAGCACGCCTTCCTGCACCTCGGTGAGGTCGAGCAGGCGCGCGAGCATCGTGGGACCCATGTCGGAGATGGTGATGCGCACCGGAATGCCCTGGCCGCCCAGCATATCCCACATGCGAACCGGGCAGCCCGTGTAGCTCCAGCCCTCGATGCCAAAACGCTTGATGCGCTCCTGCATGTCCTCGGAATCCTTGCCCGCCTCGCACATGCCGGTGATGTCACCCTTGACGTCGGCCATGAACACGGGAACGCCCGCACGGGCGAAGCCCTCTGCCATGACCTTGAGCGTGACCGTTTTGCCCGTACCTGAAGCGCCCGCGATAAGGCCGTGGCGGTTAGCCTGGTTAAGCAGCAGGTTCACGTGCTTGCTTTCAGGCTCGGCGCCAACACCCATCCAAATGGCGTTCTCTTGCAGTATGGTTTCTCCTATCGCGAAAGGGCGTCCGCGCGGCAGCCCGCAACATAGTCGCTGCTAACGATAGCAAAATGACCGGGTATGCGGGCTGAGCTGCACAGGCTCAAGCATTGGTTCATGCGCAAGCGCCCCGTCGCGTGAGTCTTAGCTCTGGAGAATCGTCTGCAAATCTTCCTCGGGAGTGGTGATGGGCGCGATGCCGTAGTGTTCCACCAAATACGACAGGATGTTGAGGGAAAGGAACGCCGGCAGCGTCGGGCCCAGGCGGATACCGCGAACGCCCAGATGCAGCAACGTAAGCAGGATGCACACGGCCTTTTGCTCGTACCACGACAGCACGAAGGACAGCGGAAGCTCATTCACATCGCACGCGAACGCCTGAGCGAGGGCGAGAGCAACCTGCACCGCGCCGAATGCGTCGTTGCACTGGCCCATATCCATCAGGCGCGGCAAGCCGGCAACCGTGCCCAAGTCAAGGTCGTTGAAGCGGTATTTGCCGCATGCCAGTGTGAGCACGATGCTGTCTTGCGGCGTCTGCCTGACGAACTCGGTATAGTAGTTGCGGCCCGGCCGCGCACCGTCACAGCCGCCCACTAGAAAGAACCGGCTGATAGCGCCCGTCTTGACCGCTTCGACTATGCGGTCTGCCTGCGCAAGCACCGCGTCATGGCCAAAGCCGGTCGTTACCGTCGTACCGCCGTTGATGCCGGCAAAGGGCATATCTTGCGGGTATCCGCCCAGCTCAAGCGCCTGTTCGATGATGGGCGAGAAATCGCGCTCCTCATCGATATGCATCAGCCCCGGGTATGAAACCACTTCGGTTGTATACACGCGGTCTACGTAGCTCGGGCGCGGCGGCATGAGGCAATTGGTGGTGAAGAGCACGGGTGCCGGGATGCCGGCGAACTCTTTCTGCTGGTTTTGCCATGCCGTGCCGAAGTTGCCCTTCAAGTGCGGATACGCTTTGAGCCGCGGGTAGCCGTGGGCGGGCAGCATCTCGCCATGCGTGTAGACGTTGATACCCAAACCGCGCGTCTGCTCGAGCAGCTGCTGCAGGTCGTACAGGTCGTGGCCGGACACCACGATGAACGGGCCGCGCTCGACGGTAAGCGAGACCTCAGTGGGCTCAGGTACGCCGTAGGTTTCGGTGTTGGCACGATCGAGCATCTCCATCACCGCCAGGTTCTTCTCGCCCACCTCGAGTGCAAGCGCAAGCAGCTCGCCGGCATCCAGGTCGTCTGCAGCCAGTGCACGCAGCGCCCGGATAAAGAAGCGATTGACCTCGTCTTTTGCGAACCCCAGCACGAGCGCATGGTAGGCGTAAGCGGCCATGCCGCGGATGCCGAACAGGATGAGCGATTTCAGCGAGCGAACGTCCTCATCGGCATCCCAGATGCGATTCATATCGTAATCGGCAATGATGGGCACCTCGCTGTCCGGATGGTGGGTAAAAACGGCGCGGCCCTGCTCGGCGCGTACGCGGTCGAGCAGGTCGTAGAGGGAGTCGACATCGAAGTTCACATTGGTCATCGTGGCGAATAGGCACTCTATCGCCAACTGCCAGGTGCTTTCGGGCAGCGCGTCCTCGTCCGCCACGCACGCGAGCTCGATAAGCGCGCCGGTGAGCTCGTCTTGCACGCGCGCGACGTCGGCCGGCTTACCGCACACGCCGATACGTCCCATACAGCCAGTGCAGCCGGCAGTCTGTTCGCATTGATAACAAAACATCAGGTGTTCTGAGGCGGTCATAGGATCCTCCTTGGTCAAGCGATGCCCGAACGTCCCGGACCTTCGCGGTTGCCTAGGTATACGGCGCATCCTATGATGTGTATGTTGTTAAAACAACGAAATGGAGAAATCCATGCGCCATGCGCCATATTCCACAATCGCCCTGTTTGACGGCATTGAGCCAGAGGATATCGATGCCATGCTCCCCTGCCTGGGCGCACGGGAGCGCAGCTATGTGAAGGGCGAAACGATCTTTCGAACCGGCGACACCACGGGCGACGTGGGCATTGTACTCGCCGGCGGCGTGAACATCACGGTGAACTACGCCTGGGGTTCGACCGAGATCTTCGTGCATGTGGAGCCGGGTCAGATGTTTGGCGAGGCTTATGCCATCACCGGTGGCAAACTGCTGGTCGATGCCGTCGCAGCCGAAGATTCGACCGTTCTGTTCCTGCGCGCGAACAAGCTGATGACCACCTGCGGGCACGCATGCCCGCACCACGTGCGCACCATTCAAAACCTCATTCGCATCGCCGCGCTGAAAAACGCCGCCCTGTCGCGACGCATGATGCATACTGCGCCCAAGACCATCCGCGAGCGCGTGCTTTCGTACCTAGCCGAGCAGGAGATGGAGCACGGAAGCCGCAGTTTTACCATCCCCTTCTCGCGCGAAGAGATGGCGAACTATTTGAGCGTGGACCGCAGCGCCCTATCAAACGAGCTCTCCAAGATGCAGCGCGACGGGCTGATTCGCTTCAGAAAGAATCGGTTCGAGCTGCTGTGAGCCCAAGGCGAGGCGTTTCGGGACCCGACGGAGTCTACTCTTCCCGCCTGCGAGCCTTTCCCGGTGCGTTTTTCGCAGAAGCGATATCCTGCCTGCTGATTTTCATGCGGCTTGCCCGGGCGGACAGCGCACGCGCGGGCGCATCGATGTTGATGCCCAGCAAAAGGTTCGCCATCCAGAGGAAGAACAGCAGAACGAGCACCGGGATGACGCAGGACGTCACGAGCATGACCGCAACGCCCTCGATGAGGCGGTTGACCTGGGCGAGCAGCTCTTCGCTGATATCGCTGGCAGCATCTACGATGGTCTCTGGGATGCTCAGGATGAAGTCGAGCGGATTGTCGGAAGATTCGCCTCCCTCGGCCTTCGCCCCTGTCGACTCCTCCTGCGCAGCATCGACGGCATAGGAGACCTCGTAGGTGCGGTCGATCATGTTTGTGACGAACACGCCCGCGGGCACGGTGGCGACCAGCACCGCGCCGAGCACGATCAGCTTGCGCGCGAGGCGCGCGAACGACCCACTGGCAACGGAGCGGTCGTGCAGCAGGATCGACAGGATGAAGCAGAGCACCGCCAACGGGATGAAGATACCAAATGTCGTGAACCCGAAAATGGTGAGCAGGTATTTCTCCAGGTAGATAACGGCGGTGATGAGCATGAGATTGGAGCTGAGGTCCATGAGCTTCTCGGCGATGGGCGTGTCGACATCGTCGGGCACCGCCGTGATGGCAACCGACGCCGTCGTTGAGGCGACGACCATGGCGAGCACATTGGCCTTCTTTTCATCGAGCGTGGCGATGGTCGCCGCATACGTATCGGGAGACGAGAAGACCTGGCGCAAGGGCCACCCCGACACGATGCCCGCGATGACCAGCAGTGCGATCACGAAGAACTTGAAGCGCATGATGGTATCCATCGGGCTCGGCGCCGGGTCCGCCGCGGGCACCAGCGCGCTTTCGTGCGTCACGATAACGGCATCGTCGGGAATCTCGATAACCTGGATGTCGTCCAAATCTGCATTCGGCATGAAAGGTCCTTCCTGCAGTAGACCTCAAATATTAAGTGCGGAGGTTTTACTTCAATCTTACCTGTATAGAGCGTCATAGGCACAACCGGCTCAACCTATACGTCGAGAAGCAATAAAGGTGCTATCATAATTATGATAGCACCTTCGAACGAGGAGGTTACCATGCTGAGTATTCGCCCCATATCGGACCTACGAAACAAGTTCACTGAGATTTCCCGTGACGTCCACGGCAGCAACGAACCGGTTATTCTTACCAGAAACGGCTCGGCTGATATGGTTGTCATGAGCATGGAAGCGTTCCGCGCACTCGAATTTGACAGCGAGGTTTACCACAAACTGAAAGAGGCAGAACGTCAAGCAACGGAAACAGCCACGCGCTACACATCCGACGAAGTTCTCGCTTCCGTAAACCAGGTTATCGCCCGTGTATAGCATCGAATATCTTCCTGTCGCTCTTCATGATCTCCAGGATATCGCTCGCCACATCACCCAAGAACTTGGCAGCCCCTTCGCTGCCCAACGGGTCGCAGAAGGAATCGTCGATGCCGTCGATAGCCTTGCGAACATGCCCTACCGGAGAGCGGTCTACATCCCCATTAAAACGTTCAACCGGGAATACCGAACGATTCGCTACGGCAACTACGTCGCCTTCTACTGGATTGAAGAGCAGCGCAAAGTCGTTACGGTCGCGCGTGTCCTCTATGGAAAAGCGGATATCAGCTCCCGTCTCGCCGCTGCCGAACGGGAGCTATAAAACCTAGCCGCGCGCTTCAATTATCGTAATCGCTCCAAATGCTTTGAAACGCGATCGGCCCGAAGGCGAACCTTCGGGCCGACTAATTCCCTAAAAAGAAATGCTCTTCAAGAGGGCTACAGCCGTGCCACGACGGCATCACCCATGGCGGCGGTGCCCAGGATGTTCTCCTTGGGCGTGGCGGCATCGGCGATATCGGCCGTGCGCAGGCCGTCGTCGAGCACGGCGGTCACGGCGGCGCGGATGGCGTCGGCGGCGTCGCCCATGTCGAAGCTGTAGCGCAGCATCATCTCGACGGACAGGATCTGCGCGAGCGGGTTGGCGATGCCCTTGCCGGCGATATCGGGCGCGGAACCGTGGCTCGGCTCGTAGAGCACCACGCCGTCACCCAAGCTCGCGGAGGCGAGCATGCCGAGCGAGCCGGTAATCTGGGCAGCCTCGTCGGACAGGATATCGCCGAACATGTTCTCGGTCACCACGACGTCGAAATCGGCCGGGCGATTGATGAGCTGCATGGCAGCGTTGTCCACGAGCACGTCCTCAAGCGCCACGTCCGGGTATTCGGCCTCGCCGATGCGGTGGACGATTTCGCGCCACATACGGCTCGTCTCAAGCACGTTGGCCTTGTCCACGCTCGCCACCTTGCCGCGGCGCTTACGAGCGGCCTCAAACGCCTGGCGGGCGATACGCTCGATCTCGTACTCGCGGTACTCGAGCGTGTCGTAGGCGCGCTGGCCGGGCTTACCATCCGTACCTGCACCTTCTTCGTCATAGAAGCGCTCACGCTTTCCGAAGTACAGGCCACCGGTGAGCTCGCGGACGATCATCATATCCACACCATCGATGACCTCGGGCTTCAGGGTCGAGGCACCGGCGAGCGCAGAGAAGATCTGCACAGGGCGCAGGTTGGTGTACAGGCCGAGCTCCTTGCGGATCTTGAGCAGGCCCTGCTCCGGGCGCGGCGCGGCGGGGTCCGTCGTGTCCCACTTGGGGCCGCCGACGGCGGCGAGCAGCACGGCATCCGACGCCTTGGCGGCGTCGAGCGTCTCATCGGGAAGCGCGGTACCGGTGGCGTCGATGGCGGCACCGCCGATGAGGGCATCCTCGCAGGCAAATGCGACGCCGAACTTCTTGCCCACGGCCTCGAGCACCTTCTTGCCCTCGGCGAGAATCTCCGGGCCGATGCCGTCTCCGGGCAGACAGCAAATCTTATAGGTCTTCATGACGTTGCAACTCCAATTGATCGAGCTGGGTCCAGATGCAAACGGGTTATCGAGCGACATGCGCCCTCCTTCCCCATGGGAAAAAAGTGCCTGTCCCTATTTTCCCAGGTTCTTCTTGGTGCGCTCGACCAGGCCGCCGGCCTCGATGATCTCGGCGATGAACGGCGGGAACGGCTCGGCGGTGAACGTCGCGCCGGTGTCGAGATTGGTGATGGTGCCGGTCTCGGTATCGACAGCCACCTTCGCGCCGTCGGCGATGGCGTCCACGGCCTCGGGGCACTCGAGGATCGCGAGGCCCACGTTGATGGCATTGCGATAGAAGATGCGCGCAAAGCTCTTGGCTATGACGCAGGACACGCCCGCCGCCTTGATGGCCACCGGTGCGTGCTCGCGCGACGAACCGCAGCCGAAGTTCTCCTCGGCCACGATGATGTCACCTGGCTTCACGCGCGTGGCGAACGTGGGATCGAGGTCCTCCATGGCGTGCGCCGCGAGGTGCGCATGGTCGGAGCTGTTGAGGTAGCGGGCAGGAATGATGACGTCGGTGTCGACATCGCGCCCATAGCGGAAAACGGTGCCTTCGAAGTGCATGGTTGAATCTCCTTACTGGATATCGGACGGGGCGGCGATGTGGCCGGCGACAGCGCTGGCGGCGGCCACGGCCGGGCTCGCCAGATAGACCTCGGAGGTCGGGTCGCCCATGCGGCCGACGAAGTTGCGGTTGGTGGTGGATACGCAGCGCTCGCCCGCAGCGAGGATGCCCATGTAGCCGCCCAGGCAGGGGCCGCAGGTGGGCGTGGAGAACACGCAGCCGGCATCGATGAACACATCGGCCAGGCCCTCGGCCATGCACTGCTTGAACACGGCCTGCGTCGCGGGGATGACGATGCAGCGAACGTTGGGGTTCACCGTGCGGCCGCGCAGCACCTCGGCGGCGGCGCGCATGTCCTCGATGCGACCGTTGGTGCAGCTGCCGATGACCGCCTGGTCGATGGCGATGTGCGTGGACTCGCTCACCGGATGCGTGTTGGACGGCAGGTGCGGCCAGGACACGCAGGGCTTGATGTCGGCAGCGTCGATGCGGATGACCTGCGCATACTCTGCGTCTGCATCGGCGTGGTACTCGACGTATTCGCGCTGGCAGCGGCCTTCAAGCCAGGCGCGCGCCACGTCGTCGACCTCCATGATGCCCGCCTTGCCGCCGGCCTCGATGGCCATGTTGGAGATGGTCATGCGACCCTCCATCGACATGTTGCGAATGGTGGAGCCGGTGAACTCCATAGCCTGGTACAGTGCGCCGTCGACGCCGATGAGGCCAATGATGTGCAGGATGACGTCCTTGGCAGAAGCGCCGTCGACGAGGTTGCCCTCGATCTCGAACTTGATGGTGGGCGGGACCTTGAACCAGGCGCGGCCGGTGGCAAGGCCCACGCCGGCATCGGTGGAACCCACGCCGGTCGAGAAGGCGCCCAGGGCACCGTAGGTGCAGGTGTGCGAGTCGGCGCCAATGATGAGGTCACCCGGCACGACGGTGCCGGTCTCGGGCAGCAGCGCATGCTCGATGCCCGCGCAGCCCTGCTCCCAATAATGGGTCACATGCTGCTCGTGGGCAAAATCGCGCATCTTCTTGGTCTGCTCGGCGCTCTTGATGTCCTTGTTGGGCGCATAGTGGTCGGGCACGAGGCACACGCGGTCGCGGTCGAAAACCTCGATGGCGCCCAACTCGTGGAACACGTCGATGGCGATCGGCGCGGTGATGTCGTTTGCCAGCACGATGTCCAAATCGCACTCGACGAGCTGGCCGGGACGGACCTCTTCGAGGCCTGCGTGGGCTGCGAGGATCTTCTCGGCCACGGTCATGGGTCTTGACATGGGTTGCACTCCTTCGATTGCTCGGGTATGTAGGG
>CALULJ010000059.1 GCA_944321445.1 uncultured Collinsella sp. | reverse complement strand
GCCCATGCCGCCCGCGCCGGCGATGAGCTGGACGCCGGCCTGGTCGACGAACTCCTTCTCGACCTTCTCCATGCGCATCGAGGTGGTGGGTCCGAGCGAGATCATCTCGTGGGTCTCGGTGCCGTCCTCGTTCTTGGAGCTAAAAACGATGGGGCCCGCATGGAAGATGGCGCCGCCGTTGAGGTCGATGGGCAGCTCGCGGCCGAGTTCGATCAGGCGACGGTGCGCGACGTCGCGGCAAGTGGTGATGTGACCGGTCAGATAGACGACGTCACCGACGTGGATGTCTTTCAGATCTTCTGCGGAAACCGGCGTGTGGAGTACCTTTTTCACAGCTCAACCCCCTTGTGCGTAAGCAGCTCGTAGTTCAGGTCGGAATCGATGACGATGGTGCCGCGGCGATGCGACCAGCAGCCCACGTTGACCGCGCAGGACAGAACGGACGGATGGCGCGCGGAATTCTCGATATGCACGTCCATGACGGACTTGGAACCTCCGAGACCCTGCGGGCCGAGGCCGACCTTGTCGATGCCCTCAATGAGCTCCTCCTCGAGCTGCGCAGCGAGCGGGTTGGCGTTGCGGCTGCCGACCGGACGCATGAGCGCGAGCTTGGACATATAGGCCGCGGAGTCAATCGAGGTGCCGATGCCGATGCCGACCATGAGCGGCGGACAGGCGTTCAGGCCGTAGGACGTCATGAGGTCAAGCACGAACTTCACAACTGCCTCGTAGCCCTCGCCGGGCATGAAGGTCTTGCCGGAGCCGGGCAGCGAGCAGCCGCCGCCGGCCATGTACACGTGGATCTTGACCTTGTCGTCACCGGGAACGATGTCCCAATACAGCCATGGGGACTTCGTGCCCACGTTGGTGTAGGTGTTCTTCTCGTCGAACGTCTCGACGGTGTTGTGGCGCAGCGGGGCCTTCTGCGTGGCGCGGAAGACGGCCTCCTTGAGCACGTCGGCCAGCTCGTCGATGTAGGGGAACTTGCTGCCCACGCTCACGAACATCTGGATGAGGCCCGTGTCCTGGCACGACGGGCGGTTCAGCTCCCATGCCTTCTCCTGGTTGGCCGCCATGGTCTTGTAGATCATCTGCGCCATGGGCGTGGTCTCCGTCTCGGCCAGCTCCTTGAGTTTGGCCGTGACGTCGTCGGGCAGGCGCTTGCCCACCAGGCTCGTGAAGTCGGCGACGATGTTTGTCAGCCGCTCCAGGTTCTCGTTCATCTCCACCTTGACTCAACCTCCCTTTACCTGTGTTTCTGCAGGTCACGTTGGGTGCCTGCGCTTTCGACACTTGGAACTATAGGAGGCGGGGCGGCGGGGCGCTTTCCGTTTATCAAGGTGCCGCAGCGCCGTTGCTTGTGGTATGCGGAACATGCGACGGATATCGTGCCGCTTTGCGATATAAAGCTGTGGAAGCGATACAGCGCAGCGGCATCCAGCGAGTTTTTTGCGAAATACCCGAGCGACGGAAGGCAATGTGCCCTGCGAGGGACCTAAAGATTTGCCCCATGGCGATGCTTTAGAACATGAGTTTTTGTGCCGCTCAGACCGCACGCCGCGAACGGCCGCTCACGGCCGGCGAACGGTTTGCGCATGACCGCACCTTGCAACTCGCGCACCACGTTGTCGATTGAGCTGAGGGGGTTATTCATTTCTACTTGCCGTTTCGTTCGCTAACAAGCACGATTTATCGCTGTTAGTGAACGAAACGGCAAGTAGAATTTACTGACCCTCTACCGCGTCGAGTGCTTCGGCAAGCAAAGCCTGGGCGCCGCGAATTGCCTTGGCCATCTGGCGCAGCGACTCTGCGGAATCGGTGGAGGCACGCTCCACGCCCTCGTAGATGTTTTGCCCCGCGCCCTCCACGACATAGCGCGCGAGCTTGGTGCCCACGTACGCATCGTCTGCAGAAACGAACTCCTGCTTGAAGGACGTGTCGCTTGAGCGGTTGTCATCGGTGATGAGCTTGCGGTACTCGGCGGGCGTCTTGCCAAACGTCTTGCGAAAAGCGGTGTTGAACGACTTCAAGTCGGAAAAACCGTGCGCCGCGGCGATATCGCTGATGCGCGCATCGCTTGTGCTCAGCTCGGCCGTCGCCGCCGTGAGGCGCACGCGCAGCAGGTATTCCGAAAAGTTGATGCCGAGCTTCCCTTTGAACAACTGCGAGATGTAGCTCGCATTATAGCCCGTGCGATGCGCCAAGTCGGCCAAGGTGATGCGCTCTTGATAGTTGTCCTCGATGTAGGACACCAACCGGCTGATGGCATCCTTGCCACGTCGATCGATGCGATAGGCCGTCGTCTGGCAATCGAACACGGCATCGGTGGGCACAATCGCCGAAACGAGTCGATAGAACAGGGCATCGTAGCGCAGGCGAGATGCAGGATCGCTCCTCGTGCCCAGCACCATCATTTGCGCGAGGCAGCGGCGAATCACGGCAAAGCGGGGGTCATGCCGCGTCCGCTCGGTGGACACGAGCTGCAGGCGGATGACCTCGTCGTAATACCCCTTGAAAAACGCCGGATCGATGTGGAGGACCATGGCGATGTTCCCCTGGCCCAAGCCGAGCGTGGCGTGTCCCTCGTTGGGATTGATGAGAATCAGGTCGTCCTCGTCGAGGATGTGGCGCTGGCCGCTCACGCACATCTCGATCGAGCCGCGCACAACCATGAGCAGCTCGAAGTCGGCGTGCCAGTTGTAGTGGTACGAGCCGATGCGGTACACGTAATGCTCGAGCTTGAGGTTCGCATTGGCGTTCTCGTAGCGGTAATGAAGCTGGCCGTTCTGCATATCTGCACCCTTCACGCGGTCATGTGTCATCGTAGCGCATCGGACGTGCGGGGATGTCCGCACGCTCCTAGCGCAGCAGAGCGCGAGCGGCGAAGAGCTGGAGAACGAGACCGGCAAGTGCCGCGCCCCAAAGCACGAAGTAGCCGCCGGAAGACAGCAGCACGCCGCCGAGCGACGAGCCGATGCCGCCGCCCACGAACACGCCGAAGCCGATGAGACCCGTGCTGAGGCCTACGCGCTCAGGATCGGCATCCATGGCCATGGTGGCAAGCGAGGGCTGCACGAAGATGTAGCCGAAGCCCAGGCACAACGCCGCGATGAGAGCGGGGACCCACGACCCGGTTATGGTCGAGACCACGAGCGCGAGCGCGGCTTCGGCACCCAGAGCCGCACCGATGCGGATGACATCGGGCAGGCTGCGTTGCGCGTTGACGCGGCTGGAAAGCGGTCCGCCCACCATGCAGGCGATGCCGTAAAACATCATGAGCAAGCCGCTGTGCGTGGAACTGAGTCCGCAGACCTGCGCCAAAAACGTGCCCATAAGGCCGTAGGTGCCCAGGAACAGCACGCCGGTCGCCAACGCAAGGATGTAGACCCCGCGGCGGTGACCGAGGAAGACGCGAACGGCGTTGCGCAGGAAGCTGGAAACGGGGTTGCTCGACGTCTTGGAATCGGGCGCCGCCGTGGTGGCGCCCGATGGCGTCGCCGTGCGGCGCGGCGGTTCTTTCAGCGTGAGGAGCAGCAGAAACGCGATGAGCGCCAGGGCCCCGAACGCCCAGAACGCCGCGCGCCAGCCCACGATATCGGTGAGGATGCCGCCCAAGCCGGCCGAAAGACCCTGCCCGGTGAACGTCACGCCCATGAGGATGGAGACGGCCGCGGCACGGTTGTGCGGGTCGACCGTATCGTTGATGAAGGCCTGAGCCACGGCGATGATACCCGCGGCGAAGCATCCGGTGACGACGCGAGCGAGCACAAGCGCGGGCAGACTGGTCACGAGCGCGCAGAGCACGGTGCCGACGCCAAGCCCCAACACGATGATGCGCAGCATGCGCAGGCGGCCCAACGCATCCGCCGCAGAGCCGCTTACCGGTTGCAGCAGGCCGTAAGGCAGCATGTAGGCCGTGAGCACCACCGTCGCCGCAGCCGGCGCGATGGCGAGCGTGTTGGCGATGGCGGGCAGCGCAGGCGACACGAACCAGTTGTCCGCGGCGGACACCAAGCCGCAAAAGCCCAACGTCACGACGATGCGCAGCTGCTCAGGCGTGAGGCCCGGGCCGCCGGACGCCGCTTCTCCCCTACTTGGCTTGCCCTCCGCCATGATGCGCCACTCCCCCAGACATCTGCTCACATAGGCCGATAAGCTCATATGCTACCCGGATGCCAACGATACGCAAGTGCCCTGACGGCTAAACGGTGCGGCGGGAATAATCCCTTCAAGCAGAGCGGGAGCAAGCACATCTTGCCGCTTTTGCTACAAACAGAGCACCGCACGGTGCTACCATGCCTTGCGGCATATTCCCGTCGCAAGGATCAACAATGGCACCGAGCACCGCAACCACCGAACGTCCGCTTCTTACCCGCACCTGGTGCGTGGCACTGCTTGCCATGGTGAGCTGTGGGCTGTGGGGCAGCGCCATCCCGTGCATCAAGATCGGCTACGAGCTGCTGGGTATCGCATCGGCCGACGTGCCGTCGGAGCTGCTCTTCGCGGGCCTGCGCTTCATGCTCGCCGGCATCATCGCCATCGCGGCGGCATCGGTGGCAGAGCGGCGCTTCATCTGCGTGAAGCCCAGTTCGGCAGGCATGGTGGTGCGGCTCTCGCTCGCTCAGACGATCGTGCAGTACGCGTTTTTCTACATCGGCGTGTCGCACGCATCGGGCGTGAAGGGCACTATCGTCAACGCGTCGAGCACGTTTCTGACCATCCTGGTGGCCACGCTCATCTTTCGCCAGGAACGGCTCACCGGCCGCAAGCTTGTAGGCTGTCTCGTCGGGTTTGCCGGCGTGATCCTGGTGAACCTCACGGGCGACCTGGGCGGCGCCATGAGCGTAACCGGCGAGGGCTTCATCCTCATCGCCTCGCTCTCCTACGCCGTGTCCTCCTCGCTCATCCGCGTGTACTCGCAGCACGAGAACCCGGTGGCGCTCTCCGGCTACCAGTTTTTGCTGGGCGGAGCGGTGCTAGCCGCTGCGGGCTTCGCACTGGGCGGGCGCTTTGCCCAGGTGACGCCCGCGGGTCTGGGCATGCTCTTCTACCTGGCATGCGTGTCGGGCATCGCGTATTCGCTGTGGTCCATCCTGCTCAAGCACAACCCCACGTCGCGCGTGGCGATCTTCGGCTTCATGAACCCCATCTTCGGCGTAGTGCTCTCGAGCGTGCTGCTGGGCGAGGCGGGAGCGCTGCCCTGGCTGCAGACGCTCGTGGCGCTCGCGCTCATCACCGCGGGCATCATCATCGTCAACCGCACGCCGGCGGGCGAGCGGGCGTAGCGGCAGCACGGCGCTCTCGCATAGCAGCAGGTAGGGGGTCAGTCGTTTCTACTTGCCGTTTCGTTCGGTAACTAGGGCAAATTCGGCCAGTTACCGAACGAAGCGGCAAGTAGAAACTACGAACCCCCTATTGTGATGTGCGCGCGCGATAGAAAAAGGCGGCGCGAGGGCCATCTCCCCCGCGCCGCCTTGATGCGTCGCTTGTCGACCAAGCGTTTAGTACAGCTTGGCGCCTGCCGGAATGCTGCTGTCGAGCATGAGCAGGTTCAGGCGCTCGTCGTCACCCTCCTTGTGGATGGCGCTGATGAGCATGCCGCAGCTCTCGATGCCCATGAGCTTGCGCGGCGGCAGGTTGGTGATGGCCACGCAGGTCTTGCCCACCAGGTCCTCGGGCTCATAGTAGTCGTGGATGCCCGACAGGATGGTGCGGGGCGTGCCGGAGCCGTCATCGAGCGTGAACTGCAGAAGCTTCTTGCTCTTGGGCGGCACCACGCAGTCGACGACCTTCACCACGCGGAAGTCGGAGCGGCTGAAGGTCTCGAAATCCACGGAGTCGGCGAACAGCGGCTCGACGACGATCTTCGAGACGTCGATGGTCGGCTTCTTGTTGATGCTCGAGGGGGACGCCTCGGCTGCGCTCGCCTCGGCGGCCTCGGCATCCTGCTTGGCCTTAGCGGCAGCGATGCCGGCGTTCTGCTTCTTCTCGGGCTTCATGTGCGGGAAGAGCAGCACGTCGCGGATGGACGCGGAATCGGTGAGCAGCATGACCACACGGTCGATGCCGATGCCGATGCCGCCCGCCGGTGGCATGCCGTACTCAAGTGCGCGCACGTAGTCCTCGTCGTACTCCATGGCCTCGTCGTCGCCGCCGGCCTTCTCCTCCATCTGCTTAGCGAAGCGCTCGGCCTGATCGACCGGGTCGTTGAGCTCGCTGAACGCGTTGGCGTACTCGTGGCCGGCAATGACAAGCTCGAAGCGGTGCGTGAGGCGCGGATCGTCCTCGAAGCGCTTAGCGAGCGGGCTGACCTCGACAGGATAGTCGCACACGAAGGTGGGGTTCACGATGGAGGGCTCGCCCTTCTCGTCGTAAATCTCGGCGATGAGCTTGCCGGGGCCCCATGCGGGATTGACCTCGATGCCGCACTCGGTGGCGGCGGCGCGTAGCTCGTCGATGGGCGTGTCGAGGTTGAGCTCGCGGCCCATGACCTCGCTGACGATCTCGGTCATGGGCCGGCTCGGCCAGGTGCCGGAAAGGTCGATGGTCGTGCCCTGGTACTCGATCTGCTCGGTATCGTTCACGGCGGCGTTCGCAGCCTTGATGACACCCTCGGCGAGCTCCTTCATGCCCTCGAGGTCAGAGAAGGCGCGGTAGGCTTCCATGGTGGTGAACTCGGGGTTGTGCGTGCGGTCCATGCCCTCGTTGCGGAAGATGCGACCGAGCTCGAACACGCGCTCGTAGCCGCCCACGAGCAGGCGCTTCAGGTGCAGCTCGGTGGCGATGCGCAGGTAGTTTTCCTGGTTGAGTGCGTTGAAGTGCGTGATGAACGGCTTGGCGGTGGCGCCACCCTGGATGGTCTGGAGGATGGGGGTCTCGACCTCCATGTAGCCGTTGTCCTCCATGTAGCGACGGAAGGCCGAGACGATGCGCGAGCGCTTGGCGAAGGTCTCGCGGACGTCGGCGTTCACGATGAGGTCGACGTAGCGCTGACGGTAGCGAGTCTCCTTGTCGGAGAGGCCGTGGAACTTCTCGGGCAGCGGGCGCACAGCCTTGGAGAGCAGCATGAGCTTGGTGGGCGCGACGGAGAGCTGACCGCGCTTGGTGCGGACCACGACGCCCTCGGCGCCGATGATGTCGCCCAGGTCGAGCTCACCGAGGAGCTCCCAGGCGTCGGCGGGCATATCGTTGATACGGCAGAACAGCTGGATGTCGCCGGTGGGATCGCGCAGAACCACGAACATGATCTTGCCCTGGCCGCGCTTGGCCACGATGCGGCCGCCGATCTTCACGACGTCGGCGGTGTCCGCGCCCGCCTCGAGCTCCGCATAGGCGGCCTCGATGTCGGCGACGTAGTTCTCCACCTCGGAGTGCTCGGGGTACGGATTGGTGCCGGCGGCGTAGAGCGCCGCGCGGTCGGCCAGACGACGGGCGCGCTCGTCGTTGAGCGTGGAGGCCGCGTTCTGGGTCTCTTCCATGGATTTCCTCCTCAAACTAAAAACGCTCCCTGAGGCCAGGCGGTCCCAGGGAGCGAGCGATTCGTTGCGCGCGGGACCGAGGTCTAGCGCGTGATCTTGGTGATGGTGTACACGCGGGTCTTGCCGGAGGGCAGGACGACCTCGACCGTGTCGCCGGAACCGTGGCCGATGATGGCGCGGCCGACCGGGGACTCGTTGGAGATCTTGTGCTCCAAGGAGTTGGTCTCGGTGGTACCCACGAGCGTGACGTCGGTGGCAACGCCGTCGCCGTCGACGAGGGACACGGTGCAGCCGATGGAGACCATCAGGTTGTGGTCGGTATCGCCGGCATCGCGTGCGTTGGCCAGGATGGACTGGATCTCGGCGATACGGGCGGCGTTTTTGGCCTGCTCTTCCTTGGCGGCGTCGTACTCGGCGTTCTCGGAAAGGTCACCGAAGGCACGGGCTTCCTTGATGTGCTCGATGATCTCCTTGTTCTTCTCGCCCTCGCGCCACTCGAGCTCCTCGATGAGCTTCTGGCGACCGTCGGCTGTCAGTACGATCTCGCTTGCATCCATGCGGGCTTCTCCTTGCACTCTTACCGCTCGCGCCGCGCTCGATGGCGGCGTCACTCACAAACATGGAAATGACCGGCTGCCCTCGTGGGCGGGCCGGTCATCGCTCACCCCGTTGTCCGAGGTGGATTTACTGCTCGTCGATGGGGCTCTCGTCCTTGGAAGCCTTGGCCTCCTTGGCAGCTGCCAGCTTGGCCTCGAGCTCGCGGATCTCCTTGTCCTCTTCGCTCTCGGGCTCTTCCTCGGCAGCGTCGTCACCGGACATACCCTCGCGGATGTTCTTCACCGTCTTGCCCAGCGAGGCACCGAGCTTCGGCAGGTTCTTGGGGCCGAAGATCAGCAGCGCGATGACCAGGATGATGATCCATTCCATACCCTTAGGGAACATATTTTTCCTCCCACGATACATGGCACGTTCGATGCGGAAACGCGCCTGAATGGGATGTTCGGCGTTTCCGGCTCGAATGAGTATACCGCGCCCATGCGGCACGGACAACAAACCCATATTTTACACGCGAGTTTGAATGCCGCGGAAGCGCATGGCGACGAAATCGAAACAAAGCAAAACAGGCTAGGACCGAAATCCTAGCCTGTTCATATTCACTGGTCGGGTTGACTGGATTTGAACCAGCGACCCCCGCGTCCCGAACGCGGTGCTCTACCAAACTGAGCCACAACCCGAAAGCTCGATTATCCTATCACACTCTTTCCGCGAATGCTAGAGCGAAAATGTGCAAAAACGAAGCGGCCGCGCGCGAGCTTAGCCGACGACGATGGTGGGCCCGGTTTTGGCGAGCTTGGCGGATTGCGCCCACCAATCGTGCTCGTTCAACGCGGCAAGCGCGATGGCGTCGGCGGCCATCTGCGTGTCGCAGATGGCGAACACCACCGAGCCCGAGCCGGAAACATCGGCGGCGCGGACACCGGGCTGCGTGCGAATCCAGTCCAGGACCTCGGTGATCTGCGGCATAATCTTGCAGGCGGCAGGAGCGAGGTTGTTGGACACATTTGCGAAGATGGCAGTCTCGTTGTGTGCGCGCATGGCCTCGAGCATGGGCTCCAGGTCTGCCGGCTCGACGGGATCCTCATCGAAGCGGATGTAGGCGTCGCGCGCGGACACGCCGCCTTCGCGCGGCTTGACGAGCGCGACGGGCGTACCGGTGAGCGGACGATAGATCTCTTCCATCACATCGCCCGCGCCGGAGAAGTACGCCGGCGGGCCATACAGGAAAAACGGGACGTCGGCACCGATCGAACGGGCGACGGCATCGATGCGCGGATCGGTGGGGTCGAGATGCCAGTAGTGGCAGATGCCCATGATGGTCGCGGCGGCATCGGCGGACGGGCCGCCCAAGCCGCTCTTGATGGGGATGTGCTTGTCGATGAGGATCGCGAAATTGGGTTCGCGGTCGAACGCCTCCCCCATGGCGCGCGCGGCTTTGTATGCCGTGTTCTGCTCCTGGGGGATGTCCGCGTCCGGGACGACCTTGACCATAAGGTGGTTGGACGGGGCGATGGCCAGCGTGTCCGTGAGGTCGATGGTCGACATGACCGAGTCGACCCGATGGTAGCCTCGCTCGTCTTTCCGCGCGTGAACGCCCAGGTACAGATTGATCTTCGCGGGCGCTGTAACCAGGATGAATTGTGCTCCCGGCATGATTAGTGCTCCTCGAGCTGATTTCCCAACGGGGTGAAGATGTGCTCGCCGGACTCGGGGTCGAACAGCTCGACCGTGCCCGTAAGGACGTCGACGTACTGGTACGACTGGCGCGACTTGCGGCCGCGGCGCTCATCGACCTCGACGATGAAGACCGAGGGGTGGACCGTCTTGATGGTTCCCATGCGCTCGACCACGCGGGTACGGCCCATGTTCGCCTTGACCTTGACGCGCTGGCCGATCATGTCGGTCAGCTTTGCGTGGATGTCCTCGACGTGATTGACTTCCAGCTCTTCCATTACGCCTCCTATGGGCCAAGAGCAAATGCACAGAATGGCCCCAACTTAGCAAACAAACGCACAGAGTATAGCAGGCTGAACATGAACGTGCACGTCAGCGCGGTGGAGTATGGAACAATTGGGGACAGACGGCGCCGGTTTTGTCTGGAAACCGGCCGCTGCACCGCGATGTGAGGGCGTCCTGAAGCGGCATAACGTTTTACGAAGACCTCGTGTGCAGGTTTTGGGCGGTCTTTTGAGTAGAGTGTGAGGTGCCTTCAAGGAAATCGCAGGTAACAAAGGACGGAATTACTTGGTCTACTCAGCCGATAGCCAAAAACCTGCACACGAGGTCTTCGTAAAACGTTATGGCCTATGTTCCTCAGGGAAAACGAGCGTCGAAATCGTCGAGACGGCGTCCCAGCGGCAGCAAAATGCCTGGATTGACTTCTCGCGAAGCGGTTGTGTATGGGTTTTGGGACTCCGGCCGAGTAGCCTCTCAAAGGCTGGCATCGATTACCTGCGGGTTTTCTGGCGCAACGCGCGACTCTACTTGAAGGGTCGGCGAAAACCCATACACAACCGCTTCGCGAGAAGTTAATCCAGGCGGAATGCGCTACAGATCGACGGTGTCGAGCACGATGGTGAACGGGCCGTCGTTCACGAGCTCGACCTGCATGTACGCGGCAAACGTGCCGGTAGCCACGTGCTCGACGTCTGTGCGGACCAGGTCAACAAAGTACTCGTACAGCTCCGTTGCGAGCGCGGGGTCGGCGGCGTCTGTGAATGAGGGACGGCGGCCGCGGCGACAGTTGGCGTACAGCGTGAACTGCGAAACCACCAGGACCTCGCCTTTTGTATCGGCAAGCGAGAGGTTCGTTTTGCCGTTTTCGTCCTCGTTGATGCGCAGACCGCGGAGCTTGCCCCACAGCTTATCGGCCTCGGCGCGCGAATCATGTGCCCCAACGCCGAGCAAGACCAGGTAGCCGCGCCCGATGGACCCGGTTACCTGGCCGTCGATGGTTACGCTCGCGCGCGTGACGCGCTGAACGACCGCCCTCATGCGTCCTCTCCCGCAAGCTTGGCGGAAAGGTCTTGCAGCGCATGAAAACGATGGCTGATGGCGTTCTTCTCGTCCGGCGTGAGCTCTGCCATGGTTTTGCCGGGCGTGTCATCGGGCAAAAAGAGCGGATCGTAGCCGAAGCCGAACTCGCCGCGCTCCTCATGGCCGACCATGCCCTCGCATGCGCCCACGCCATACGTAACCAGGCCGTCGGTGTCGATGAGCGCAACAACGCTCATGAAGCGCGCGGTGCGCTTTGCATCCGGCACATCGACGAGGTTCGCGAGCAGCTTTGCGTTGTTCGCAGCGTCGTCGCCGTGAACGCCAGCATAGCGGGCGGAATACACACCGGGCTCGCCGTCAAGCGCGTCGACCACGAGACCGGAATCGTCTGCGATGGCGGGCAGACCCGTTGCCTCGACCGCTGCCTCAGCTTTAATCAGTGCGTTATCGAGAAACGTGGTCCCGGTCTCCTCCGGATCTTCGAACTCACCGAGCTGACCGAGCGCCACGAAGCGCACGTCGGGCAGCACGCGGGAGAGGATGTCCTCGATCTCAACGAGCTTGTGCATGTTACCGGTCGCGACGACGATGGTGCGCGCCGGGTCCAATTCCTCGATATCGATCTTCTCGAGCGCCATGATGGCTCCTTTCGTACAGGCGGTGATGCGCGTGCGGCCTTAGTCGTTGTCGCGGAACAGCGTGACTTGATTTTGCAGGTCGATGAGCTGGGTGATGCCGGCCTCGCCCAGGTCGAGCAGGCGGTTCAGGCGCGCGCGGTCAAAGGGCGTGCGCTCCCCCGTGCCCTGGATCTCGACGATTTCTCCGGCGTCCGTTGCCACAAGGTTCATATCGATCTCGGCATGGGAATCCTCGGAATAATCGAGGTCGAGCAGCTCGGCACCGTTGACGACACCCATAGACACCGCTGCAACCTGACCGGTGAGCGGCAGGCGGGGAATCTTACCTGCCTCGACCCACGTCATGAGAGCATCGTGCAGCGCGACCCACGCGCCGGTGACGCTTGCGGTGCGGGTGCCGCCGTCGGCCTGGAGCACATCGCAGTCGACCGTGACCGTATGCTCGCCCAGCGCGCGCAGGTTGGTGACGGTGCGCAGGCTGCGGCCGATGAGGCGCTCGATTTCCATGGAGCGACCCTTGCGGTTGGCGCGCTCACGCGGGCTGCGGCGATTGGTTGCCGCAGGCAGCATGGCATATTCTGCCGTGACCCAGCCCTGACGGCTGGCACGACGCCATGCGGGCAGGCCCTCCTCGATGGTGGCGGCACACAGCACGCGCGTGTCGCCGAATTCCACCAGGCAGGAGCCCAGCGCGTTTTTCATGACGTCGCGCGTGAGCTTTACCGGACGTAGCGCATTGGCAGCACGTCCGTTCGCGCGGTTGATATCGATATGCTCCATATGAACTCCTTTGTGAACGAAAGAACTCGCTGGCCTCCCTGGGACGGGGGCGGGAGACGCCAACTTGTCCTGTGCGGGGACGGGTTCGCGAACCCGTCCCCGCACAGGACAAGTCGGCGGGTCCCGCCCCCGCCCCAGGGTGGCCGGCCGCGCGCGCCGGGACCGCGCCCGTCGACGCTGCCGTGCTCGCGA
>CALULJ010000058.1 GCA_944321445.1 uncultured Collinsella sp. | reverse complement strand
TTGTCTCAACGCGACCTACGAGCAGAATATGCGCTGGCTCGGCGTAATTTCCGATCTGCCTCCCTCCGGGCTTAAGATTTATCCCCGCGACATCGACGGGTACCGTCTGGCGCAGGAGGTCGTCACGGCGTTCAACGAGCTGCAAGGAGAGGGCGTGCGTGCGGTGACGTGCGCAAACGATATCCAGCAATGGACCAACCAGGTGGCGGGCGCCATCGACGCGGTGCGTTTTGCGTTGGGTGGCGTGACGGTCGCGGTCGCCGCGCTGTCCGTCGCGCTTGTGGCGTCGGTTACCGTTATCGCTGCGATGGAGCGCCGCGACGAACTGGCGATCCTCAGCGCGCTGGGCGCATCCCGGCGCGACGCGGTTGTCCTGCTGGTGGGTGGCAACGCCATCGTCGGGCTGTTTGCCGGTCTTGTTGGCGGCGTGCTCGCGGTTGTCGTTGCCGGCGCACTGGACCCCATCGTGACACAGGCCATCGGCGCAAGTGGCCTGTTCTCGGTGCCGGCGTGGGTTGTGCTTCCCGCCGCCCTCCTCGGTGCCGCCCTCGCCGCTCTTTCGGCCCTCGTCCCCGCCGTTCTCTCCCAAAAATGACAAGGCGGATAGGGCACGAATTCACCGCGCTGCAAAAAGTCGGGACTTTGGGCGGATTTTCGGCACCGGGTCCGTATCGGCGTCCTCTGGACCTGCACAAACGTCGAGGTCAAAAGGGCGCTTGTCTCGACCCGGTGCCAAAAATCCGCCCAAAGTCCCGACTTTTTGCAACGACAAGGTCGTGACGAGTCCAAACTTGTCGCACGTTCGAGCGTCTGCCCTCTCCGGCATATAATTCTCAACCCCCTGCAGACTTTGCTCCTTTCCACATCTGGAACCAGATCGCAAAGTCCAGCTGTGGAAAAGAGCAAAGTCTGTAGCGGGGTCAAGAAATATAAGCACCAGGATTTTGCCTCGCACCCCGTCCCAACAAAAGGCCGCCCAGGGCGGGGGATAGCCCTGGGCGGCACGTAAGGGGGGAGGGGCTTCGATTAGTCGGCTAGACGCTGCTGCTGAGGCGATACGAATAGTTGTCGATTGCCGGTGCGAGGCCACTGGTCTGCGGCACGTCAAGCGACGCGAAGTAGCAGCGGAACATGCGCCCGTCATAGCTCGGCGCCACGATCAGGGGAGAGGTTGCTGCCTCAACATCGTCGCTCACGAAGCGGCGCACATACGCCATGTCGTACGACGTGTCGCCGGCCATTCCGCCCATGGCGATGCCGCTGGTCGCCACGCCGATAAGGTTTCCCGCGGTGTCGTAGGAGCACGTTGCCGTAGCGCCCGAATCGGTGGACGCCTGCACCAAGCGGCCCTCGTCGTCGTAGGTGTAGGTAATCGTCGCGTGCTCGACATCCGATCCGGGCTGCAGGTTGTCCATATCCATGCCGTCGTTATAGCCCGTCGCATAGGCGACCTGCGTCACGCGGCCCTCGTCGTCGTAGGTGAAATCGTAGGTGCTCGAGTTGCCCTCAGCGCTCATCTGGTATCCGTCTTCCAGACGCTCATAGTGCGTCACGCGGCCCTCGTCGTCGTAGGTCCAGCGCTGCGTGGGGCGGTCGTAATATGCCACCTGCGTCGGTCTACCTTCGTCGTCGTAGGTCCAGGTGTAACCTCCTCCGTTGAGCGCGCTCAGCTGCGACACGAGGCTCCCCGCATCGTTGTAAGCGAAGTTCCACGGATCCTTCCAGTCCATGAATCCCTTGGGAGACGCCGTTGCGATTCGTCCGGCATCATCGTAGGTGAAATCTACACGAGCCCCGCTGCTTCCGCCGCCATATCTGATGGCGTAGGCCGTCATGCGCCCTGTGTCATCGTATTCCAGTACGTAAGGGGTGCCATCGACATCGACGCTGTTGACGCGTCCGGTCTCAAAATCCCACTCAACCGAGTAAGACTCATCGCCCAGCGGCAGCGCGCTATCGATGTCCGTCAAATACCAATGCTCCGCGAGTCCGGCGGCCTCCAGACCGCTCGCGGTTGTGGCGTCGGGAAGCGACAGCGTCGTGAGCTCGGCGTTGTGCGACAAATCGACCGTCTCGAGCTTCACGGAACTCGCCACCTGCAGCGTGCTCAGGTGCGCAAGGTCGCTCACGTCGAGCTTCGTCACCTCGCTATCACCATCGATGTAGAGCGTCGTGAGCTCGGGGAACATGCGCCCCAGCCCGCTCACTTCACTCGGATTGCTGATCGTTAACGTTTGGACCTCGCTGGCGGCCTCGCGCTCGATCTTGCCGTCGCCGTCCTCGTCGAGCGTCATGACGGCGGCACGCACGGACGGGTCGGGGAAGGTCTTGTTGTCGATGCTCCACGGGGCAAACATCATTTGGTATATCGCAAAGCCGACGATTGCCACGACGGCGATGGCGCCGATGCCGATGGCGATGGGGAGGATGTGCCTGCGCTTCGGCGCGGCGGCCTGAGGCTGGGCGCTCGCGGCGGGTGCGGCCTGGCTGGGCTGCGCCCCGGACGAGGGGATGGGCGCTCCGCACGAGGGGCAGAACTTCGCCCCGTCGGCGCATTCCGTTCCGCACTTGGGACAGAACATGAGGGCTCCTTTCTGGAGAACGCGATGTTGTGGCTACAGCATCCTCCAAAAATCGCGAAATCTGTTGCGCAACATTGGGCGACACCGCGCGGCAACGCTTTGCGTGAAATCAGGACAGAGGTTTTTCACATGGGGCCGCGCCCGCGCCCGCTTCACGCCTCCCGAGCCGAACGGTAGCCTTTCGGCGGTGAGCGGTTTTGCCATATGGTGAAATTGTGAATGCATCCAGCGGTTTTCAAAACGAAACGCAAATAGCTACAGAACCCTCCCCAACGAGGGGTGGAAAAATCGCTATACTTTAGAAAACTAAAGCGCCAACATCCCAGCTCAAATGTGGTGTTTAGTGAATGTTTACAAGTCATTCGCCAAAACGGACAAACACTGCTAAACACTCGGCTGCTATCCTCGCGTTTTGGCATACAAAAAGACAAAACACTCCCGGATTTCTCATATTGATAAAACGTTTTACCATCTATACTGGTGTTGATGCGATTGACAGGTGGCGGACCGGCACCCCCGAGCGTTTCATCCACGCGCTCCGGAGCTGCCGAGAAGCGGAACCCCTGCCCGCGAGTCGGCCTAAGCGGTCCGCGCCTGTCCGCATCCATAAGGTTTGGGACCTTGTTACCGGGCATCCCGTCCGGTGTGTGGAAAAAGGAGGAGCACATGTCCAACCCTGTGATCGGAACCCCGTGGAAGAAGCTCAACGCTCCCGTGAGCGCTGAGGCTCTCTCCGGTGTCGAGAAGTACTGGCGCTGCGCCAACTACCTCTCCGTCGGCCAGATCTACCTGCGTTCCAACCCCCTCATGAAGAAGGACTGGGTTGACGAGAAGACCGGCGAGACCCGCGACTTCGGCCGCAAGGACGTCAAGCACCGCCTCGTTGGCCACTGGGGCACCACGCCGGGCATCAACTTCCTGTTCGGCCATGTGAACCGCCTCATCGCCGACCACCAGCAGAACACCGTGTTCCTCATGGGCCCTGGTCACGGTGGCCCCGCGGGCACCGCGCAGTCCCTGCTCGACGGCACCTACCGCGAGATCCGTCCCGACATCACCGATGACGAGGCCGGCCTCCAGAAGTTCTTCCGTCAGTTCTCCTACCCCGGCGGCATCCCGAGCCACTTCGCTCCCGAGACCCCCGGCTCCATCCACGAGGGCGGCGAGCTGGGCTACACCCTGTCCCACGCCTTCGGCGCCGTTATGGACAACCCAAGCCTGCTCGCGGTCGCCGTCGTGGGCGACGGCGAGGCCGAGACGGCTGCCCTGGCCACCTCTTGGCAGTCCAACAAGCTCGTGAACCCCAAGACCGACGGTATCGTGCTGCCGATCCTGCACCTCAACGGCTACAAGATCGCCAACCCGACCATCCTCGCCCGCATCTCCGATGAGGAGCTCACCAAGTTCTTCGAGGGCATGGGCTACAAGCCGCACTTCTTCATGGCTGGCTTCGACAACGAGCCGCACATGTCCATCCACGCGCGCTTCGCCAACCTGCTCGAGGACGTCTTCAACGAGATCTGCGACATCAAGACCCGCGCCGAAACCGGCGTCGAGACCCGCCCGGTCTACCCGATGATCATCTTCCGCACCCCCAAGGGCTGGACGTGCCCCAAGCACATCGACGGCAAGAAGACCGAGGACTCCTGGCGTGCCCACCAGGTGCCGCTGGCGAGCGCCAACGACACCCACGAGCACTTCCGCGTGCTGCGCGCCTGGCTGCGCTCCTACATGCCCGAGGAGCTCTTCACCCCGGAGGGCCAGGTCCGTCCCGAGGTGACCGCCTTCATGCCCAAGGGCGACTTGCGCATCGGCGCCAACCCCAACGCCAACGGCGGCAAGATCCGCACCGACCTCGTGCTGCCCGACATCCACGCCCATGAGGTGCCGGTTGCCGAGAAGGGCCACGGCTGGGGCTCCACCGAGGCCGCGCGCGTCTTCGGCGCCTACACCGCCGACGTCCTGGCCGCCAACGACGACTTCCGCATCTTCGGCCCCGACGAGACCGCTTCCAACCGCCTGCAGGACGCCTACAAGGTGACCAAGAAGCAGTGGGAGGCCGGTTTCCACGCCGACGCCGACAACGACGAGCTGCTGTCCACCTCCGGTAAGGTCATCGAGCAGCTGTCCGAGCACCAGTGCGAGGGCTTCCTCGAGGCCTACCTGCTCACCGGCCGTCACGGCGTGTGGAGCACCTACGAGTCCTTCGTGCACGTGGTCGACTCCATGGTCAACCAGCACTGCAAGTGGCTCGAGGCGACCGTCCGCGAGATTCCGTGGCGCGAGCCCATCGCCGGCCTGAACATCCTGCTCACGAGCCACGTGTGGCGTCAGGACCACAACGGCTTCTCGCACCAGGACCCCGGTTTCATCGACCTGCTGCTCAACAAGGCCAACGACACGCACGTCGTGAACGCCTACTATCCGTGCGACGCCAACATGGCACTGGCCGTGGCTGAGCGCGTGTACCAGTCCACCAACTGCGTGAACGCCATCTTCTGCGGCAAGCAGCCGGCCCCGACCTTCATCACCGTCGACGACGCCAAGGCTGAGCTCGAGGAGGGCCTGGCCGTGTGGGATTGGGCCTGCACTGCCGACAGCCTCGAGGACGCCGACCTCGTCATCGCTTCCTGCGGCGACGTGCCCACCATGGAGGCCTTGGCCGCGACCGACCTGCTCAAGCAGCTCGGCATCAAGGTTTGGTTCGTGAACGTCGTCGACCTGCTGAAGATCCAGAGCCTCGCCGACAACGACCAGGCCATCTCCGACGAGCGCTTCGTCGAGTTCTTCGGTGACGAGAACAAGCCCGTGCTCTTCTGCTTCCACGCCTACGAGGGCACCATCCACCGCATCCTGTGGGATCGTCCGGGCGTCAAGTCCTTCCGCGTGCACGGCTACGAGGAGAAGGGCTCCACGACCACCCCGTTCGACATGCTGCGCCTCAACAACATGGACCGCTGGGCCCTGGGTGCCGACGCGCTGCGCCTGGTCGACGCCGACAAGTTCGCCGACCAGATCCAGAAGTGGGAGGACTTCCGCGAGGAGGCGTTCCACTTCGCCGTGGACGAGGGCTTCGATCACCCCGACTTCACCAACTGGGTGTGGCCCGACGCTGCCGCTGCGACCGACGGCGAGCTCTCCGCGACCCAGATGACCGCTGGCGACAACGAGTAACAGCCAGCCAGTAGCACCAAGCTACCAACAAAGGCGCCCCGGAACCCCCGGGGCGCCTTTGTTCAACTCGCCAATGGGAAAATGGGGACAGGCACTTTTTTCCCACCGGTGGGAAAAAAGTGCCTGTCCCCATTTTCCCATCCCATCCCCGGTTCGTTATCGTTCCGTAATGAACGACATATCTCGCCGTGCGTGCACTCTAGTATGCTAAAGTAATCCGGCAATCAAGGTACGGATTCACTAACAGGCATGAAGGACGGTGCTCGGTATGACAGCAACGCCGTGGGGATTCAGAGACATCCTTCCTGAAGAGGCACAGGCGCGTGAGGACATCGCGCTCACGGTGCGCCAGTGCTTCAAGCAGCACGGATATCTCCCCATCGAAACGCCGCTGCTCGAGGACAAGGCGGCGCTCGAAGAGGGCGGCCGTCTGGCCGACACGCCCTTCAAGCTCTTCGACGACGACGGGCGCTTCCTCGTGGTGCGTCCCGACAACACGCTGCCCATCGTGCGTCTGGTGTCGACCCGCATGCGCGCCGACGATCTGCCGCTGCGCCTGCGCTACGAGGCGCCCGTCGTGCGCGCAGCCTCGCGCAACACCGGTGCGTCGCGCCAGTTCACGCAGCTGGGCTATGAGCTCATCGGCGTGGGCGGGGCGGAAGGCGACGCCGAGGTCGTCTCGCTCGCCATCGAGGCCGCTCGCGCGCTCGACCTGCCCGCCTGGCGCGTCGTGTGCGGCAGCGTCCGCCCCTTCAAGGAGCTGCTCGCGCGCTGCGAAGACGCCAGTCTGGCCGCAGAGGTGATCGGCTTTGTACACGAGAACAACTTCGTGGACCTCGACGCGCGCATGGCCCAGGCTGACATCGACGACGCGCTCAAGCGTGCAATTTGCGAGCTTCCGCGCCTCTGCGGCGGCCCGGAGGTCCTGGATGCGGCGGACGCGCTGCTCGCGGCGGCAGGCGTCGGTGCGGAGGCGACCTCCGAGCTCCGCGCCCTGTGCGCCGCGCTCGACTTCGGCGAGGACGACCGCGAAGCGCGCCTGTCCTTCGACTTCTCCATCATGAACTCGTTTGACTACTACACGGGCCTGGTGTTCAAGGTCTACGCGGCCGGCATGCCCGACTCCGTGGGCTCCGGCGGCCGCTACGACGCCGTGCTCGACGGCGCGTTCGCAAGCGCCCCGCACGTGCCGGCGGCGGGCCTCGCCTTCTCGCTCGAGCGCCTGGAAATCGCCCGTCCGTCAGCTGCGGAAGAAGCGCCCGCGGTCCGCTCGGCTGCCGGTGACTGCGCCGTCGCCCGCGCGGCGGAGGCGCCCCTGCGCATCGCCGTGCCCAAGGGTTCCCTCAACAAGGATGCCCTGCGCGTGCTGGAGGAAGCCGGCCTTGACGTGTCGGCGCTGCGCGACCCGGGGCGCCATCTCATCTTCCGCGCGCGTGACCTGCGCGAAGGCGCGGATGCAATCGGCGAGGTGGAATACATCATCGTGCGTCCCACCGACGCCCCGGCGTTCGTGGCCTGCGGCGGCGCGGACTGCGGCATCTGCGGGCGCGACTCGCTCATCGAGGCGGACCTCAACCTGCTGCAGTTGGTGGACCTCAAGTTCGGCGCCTGCCGCTTCATCGAGGCAGAACCCGCCTGGCGCGCCGGCGAGGCCGAGCGTGCCTACGCCCGCCGCGGAAGCCTGCGCGTGGCGACGAAGTACCCGCGCATCGCAAGCGCTTGGTACCAGGCGCGCGGCGTGAATGCGGATATCGTTTCGCTTCACGGCAACATCGAGCTCGGGCCCATCGTGGGCATGACCGACCGCATCGTCGACATCACGGCCACGGGCACCACGCTGCGCGAGAACGACCTGGTCATCACCGGCGAGATCATGGAATGCGCCGCGCGCTTCTTCGTGAACCCGGGCCGCGCGCGCCTTGACGCCCGCGTGCGCCGGCTCGCCGAGCGCCTTGCGGCCGTGGTGGGGTAGCGCCCACTCGGTGGCGCTGCGGCCGTCCCAATGTTGCAAGCGCGTAACCGTTGTCGCGCAACAATACCGCTGCTTGTGGCGTTGACTTTATCGTGCTAAAGTACGAACCGTTGGATACCCCGGGCGCGCAGCATCGCGTTGCGCGCCCTTCTCCTCTTTATGCAAGCTTTTCGGGCGACGCCCCGGTAAGGGAGACGATGCGATATGAGAACCATCACGCTGAAGCCAGGTGAGCTCCTGGACGCGTCCATGCTCACGCGCGAGGGCGTGCTGCCGGCAGACATCACCGCAGCGGCGCAGCAGATCATCGACACGGTGCGCGCCGAGGGCGACGCCGCCGTGCGCCGCTATTGCCGCGAGTTCGACGGCGTTGAGCTCGAAAGCTTCCGGTTGCCGCAGGAGCAGGTCGACGCCGCACTCGAGGGCCTCGACCCCGCGTTCCTCGCGGCGCTCGAGAAGGCCGCAGCGCAGATCCGCGACTTCCACGAGCGTGAGGTCCAGCAGTCCTGGTTCACCACGCGCGCCGACGGCACCATGCTCGGCGTCAAGGTGACCCCGGTGGCTGCAGCGGGCATCTACGTGCCCGGCGGCCGCGCGCAGTACCCTTCCACCGTCCTCATGAACGCCGTCCCCGCCAAGGTCGCGGGTGTCGAGCGCGTGGTCATGGTCACGCCCCCGCAGCGCGATGTCGCACCGGGCGCGTGCCCCATCTCGCCCTACACGCTGGCGGCGGCCAAGGTGGGCGGCGTGGACGAGATCTACACCGTCGGCGGCGCCCAGGCTGTGGCGGCGCTCGCCTACGGCACCGAGTCCATCCCGCGCGTCGAGAAGATCACCGGCCCCGGCAACGCCTACGTCGCGGCGGCAAAGCGCCTGGTATCGGGCGATGTGGGAATCGATATGGTCGCCGGCCCCTCCGAGGTCTGTGTGCTGGCGGATGCCACGGCCAAGCCCGCCGTGGTCGCGGCCGACCTCATGGCCCAGGCCGAGCACGATCCGCTTGCCGCCTGCTACCTCGTGACCTGTGACGCCGCGTTCGCGCAGGAGGTCGAGCGCGCACTCGCCCTGCTGCTTCCCGCGAGCCCGCGCGAGGACATCACGCGCACCTCGCTCGACGACCAGGGCACCATCGTGATCGCGCCCGACATGCCCACGGCTGTGGCGGCGGTGAACACCATCGCACCCGAGCACCTCGAGCTCCACTGCGCGGACGCCCTGGGCCTGCTGGGCGCCATCCGCAACGCGGGTGCCATCTTCGTGGGCGCCTGGAGCTCCGAGCCTCTGGGCGATTACGTCGCCGGCCCCAACCACACGCTGCCCACGGGCGGCACGGCGATGTTCTCCAATCCGCTTTCGGTGGAGGATTTCGTCAAGAAGTCCTCGGTCATCTGCTACACCCCCGAGGGTCTTTTGGCCGACGCCCCGGCAACGCAGCGCCTGGCGCAGGCGGAAGGCCTGTGGGCGCACGCCCTGTCCGCGGCGCTCCGCCGGCGCGTGCTCGAATGCGGCGAGGGCGCCGTCGCAACGGACAGCCTGGCGCAGGCGGACCTCACTGCCATCGCCTGGCCCGGCGATGACGCCGCGACGGTGACGGGCGGTGCGAGGCAGGACAGCTAACGTGCAGCGAAACACACCGTTTCAGTGAGAGAATGGAGGGTGGCATCGTCCCATCCGTCCGCACCCGCCGTCGCACAGAAGGGCACCATCATGGCAGAGCTTTCCAAATACACGCGCGCAAAGGTCCAGCCGCATCTGACCGGCATCAAGCCGTATGATCCCAGCTTTACGCCTACGCGCATCAATCTCTCGGCCAACGAGAACACCTATCCGCTGCCCAAAGGCGTGCGCGCGGCCGTGGACAAAGCGCTCGCGGCGACCCCGCTCAACCGCTATCCCGACCCCATGGCGAACGATCTGCGCGACAAGCTCGCGGCGCTTCACGGCGTGGAGCGCGAGAATATTTGCGTTGGAAACGGCGGCGACGAGCTTCTCTTCAACTTTTTGTTGGCATTCGGCGGCGAAGGGCGTCGTATGCTCAACTTCCCGCCGAGCTTCTCGGAATATGAGTTCTTCGCCTCGCTCACCAAGACGAGCGTGCGCAACGTCCGCCGCGACCGCAAGACGTTCGCCATCGACGAACGCGCCACGCTGGCCGCGGCCCCGCAGGCGAGCCTCGCCATCCTCACCTCGCCCAACAACCCCACGGGCGACGTCGCCGACCCGGCCTTCGTGGCGCAGCTGTGCCGCCAGTGCGGCGGCCCCGTCATGATCGATGAGGCCTATATCGAGTTCGCCGACCAGGGGAAGTCGATGCAAAGCCTGCTTTCCAGCTGCCCCAACCTGGTGATTCTGCATACGCTGTCGAAGGCGTTCGGCGCGGCGGGCATCCGCTGCGGCTACGTGATCGCGGCGCCGGACATCATCGATGTCTTCGGGGCCGTGCGCCAGATCTATTCCGTCAACGTGCTCACGCAGGCGGCGGCGGGCGCTTTGGTGAGCGAGCGCGATGCCTTTGAGCCCGTGGTGGCCCAGATCCGCTCCGAGCGCGAGCGCCTGGCGCGCAAGCTTGAGGAGGACGAGCGCCTCACCGTGTGGCCCAGCCAGGGCAACTTCCTGCTCGTGCGCATGGACGAGGCGAGCACCATCCGCCAGCGCCTGCGCGACGAGTATTCCATCCTGGTGCGCGACTTCTCCGACGTGCCTAGCCTGAATGATTGCCTGCGCATCACCGTGGGCACCCCGGAGGAAAACGATGAGCTGCTTGCGGTGCTTGCCGTATTGCTGGACGAGGAGGCGTAGAGGTCCCATGGCACGCAAGGCCGAAGTGACCCGCACGACGGGCGAGACCGACATCACCGTGAAGCTCGAGCTCGACGGCTCGGGCGTCTGCGACATCGACACGGGCGTTCCGTTTTTCGATCACATGCTGAACGCCTTCGGACGGCACGGCCTGTTCGACCTGTGCGTGCACGCCGTCGGCGACGTCGAGGTCGACGCGCACCATACGGTGGAGGACATGGGCATCGTGCTGGGTCAGGCCTTTGCGGAGGCGCTGGGCGACAAGGCGGGCATCACGCGCTTTGCCGACTGCGCCATTCCCATGGACGAGACGCTGGTCATGGCGGCGGTCGACATCTCCGGCCGCGGGCAGGCCTACTGCGACCTGCCGCTTCCCACTGAGCGCGTGGGTGCCTTCGACACCGAGCTCGCGGTCGAGTTCTTCTACGCCTTCGCGCGCGACGCGCGGCTCACCCTGCACGTGCGCGAGCTGGCGGGGGAGAACAGCCATCACATCATCGAGGCCGCGTTCAAGGCCGTGGGTCGCTGCATGCGCTACGCCTGCGAGTGCGACCCGCGCGTGCAGGGCATCCCTTCCACCAAGGGCAGCCTCTAGGCGCGTGGGCCGGACGGCGGTCGGGCTGAGCCCCGCTGCCGCTGTGCCGGAAACGACGGTTTTGTACGAACACAACTGGGGCAGGGCAACCTGCCCCGCGTTGATACGGGGGAGGAAGCGGCATGGCGACCATAGCCGTCATCGACTACCACAAGGGCAACCTGTCCAGTGTGGCGCGCGGCCTGGCGCGCGCGGGGGCGGAGGCGCTCGTGACCGACGATCCGGAACAGATCCGCGCGGCGGACGGCGCGGTGATCCCGGGCGTCGGCTCGTTTTACGACGCAATCGCCTTCATGCACGAGTCGGGCCAGGATGCCGCCGTGCTGGATGCCATCGCCGCTGGCAAGCCGTTTTTGGGCATCTGCCTGGGCACGCAGCTGCTGTTCGATTGCGGAGACGAAGGCGTGCCGGACGATGCCGCAGCTGTCGACGCCGCGGCGGACCCATGCGGGACGGGCCTGGCGCCGGGAGCCGTGTTCACGCGCGAGGACGGTTCGCGCTGGGTGCGCGGCCTGGGCGTGCTGCACGGCTCGTGCACGGTGCTGCCCAGCCGCCGGCTCAAGGTGCCCCATGTGGGCTGGGACCAGCTGCACGTGACCGACGTCGGCCGCACCTGCCCGCTGCTTGCCGATGTGGCTGAGGGCGCCAACGTGTACTACACACACTCGTTTGCGGTCGATGACGATGCGGATCCGGTCGACGTTGCCGCCCGCACGCACTACGGCCGGAGCTTCCCGGGCGTCGTCGCCCACGGCGGCGTCTTCGGCTGTCAGTTCCATCCCGAGAAATCCTCGGCACATGGGCACCAGATTCTCGAAAACTTCGTGCGCATCGTGGACGCGCACGCCAAGGAGGTGCGCGCATGATCGTTTTTCCTGCTATCGACCTCATCGCCGGCAAGGTCGTGCGCTTGGAGCGCGGCGACCGCTCGCGCATGAAGGTGTACTCCGACGACCCCGTCGCCCAGGCGCGTGCGTTTGTGGAGCAGGGCGCCACGTGGCTGCATGTGGTGGACCTGTCCGCCGCGCTTGAGGAGGACGAGGAGGCCCGCGCGGCCAACTCTGCTGCCATCAAGGCGATCTGCCAGGTCGACGGCCTGTCGATCGACGTGGGCGGCGGCGTGCGCTCGCTCGCGCGCATCGACGAGCTCGCCGGGTACGGCGCCCGCCGCATCGCGCTGGGGACCGTGCTTGTGACCGAGCCCGGATTTGCCGAGGTCGCGGCGCGCGGTTTCGGCAACCTGCTCGTGGCCGACGTTGCCGCGCGCGACGGCCAGGTGAAGATCAACGGCTGGCGCGACGGCATCGCGGCGAGCGTCGAGGACGTGGTGGGCCAGCTCACCGAGCTCGGCTTCCGTCACCTGGTTTTCACCGACATCGCGCGCGACGGCATGCAGACCGGCATCGACGTCGACGCCTACCGGCGCATCGCCGCCTGCGCGGGCTTTCCCGTGGTGGCCTCGGGCGGCGTGTCGACGCTCGGCGACATCCGTGCGCTCGCCGCGGCGGGCGACGACGTCATCGAGGGCTGCATCATCGGCCGTGCGCTGTACGAGGGCAACTTCACCCTCGCCGAGGCGCTTGCCGCCGCAAAGGAGGCCGCATGCTGACCAAACGCGTGATTCCCTGTTTGGACGTGAAGGACGGCCGCGTGGTGAAGGGCGTGAACTTCGTGTCCTTGCGCGACGCCGGCGACCCCGTCGAGCTTGCGACGGCCTATGACCGCGAGGGCGCGGACGAGGTCATTTTCCTGGACATCACCGCCACGAGCGACAACCGCGCCACGACGATCGACATGGCGG
>CALULJ010000057.1 GCA_944321445.1 uncultured Collinsella sp. | reverse complement strand
CGGTACAGCTGTCCGCATTGTCTGTACCGTGCGTATAATGGAGGGGTTCAACAGCTCGGCCCGCCGCAGCGGGCCCCCTTTCAAGGACGTGCACCCATGTTCTGCATGCTCACTACGCACGGCGCGCGCGCCTGCCGCCGCCGGTTTAACCGTACTGCTCGAAGCGCCCGCAGTAAGGCGGTGCGCCATGGCATCGCTTAAAACGACCCATCGTTGGACGGTTGCCCACAACGACCCCGATCTTGAGCGAGCCCTGGCAGATGGCCTGGGCGTGGCGCCGTTGGTCGCCCGTATCATGGTCGCGCACGGAATCGTGTCGGTGGAGGAAGGCCGTCTGTTCCTCACCCCCTCGCTCAATCGCGACTGGGCGGACCCGGCGATTATCCCGGGGCTTTCAGATGTCGCCGACCGCATCGAGCGTGCTCTCGATGCGGGGGAGTCCATTGCGGTATTTGGCGATTTCGATGTCGACGGCATCACGTCGACATGCCTGCTCACCGAGGCACTGCGCGTGCTGGGAGCAACGGTCCACCCGTTCATTCCGCACCGGTTCGACGAGGGTTACGGTCTCACCTCTGCCGCCCTCACGCGCGTCGCCGAGGAGTGCCACCCCTCGCTCATCGTAACCGTCGATAACGGCATCGCGGCAAAAGACGAGGTCGCGGCCCTGGTTGCACGTGGCGTCGACATCGCGGTCACCGATCATCACGAGCCGTCCGACCAGGTCCCGCAGGGCATTCCCGTCGCCGATCCCAAGCTTGTGCGCGAGAGCCCCAGCCGCGAGCTCGCGGGTGCGGGCGTTGCCCTCAAGCTCGTCCAGATGTTAGGCGAGCGCCGCGGCCGCCCCGATCTTTGGCGCGCCTACACCGAGGTGGCGGCGCTCGGCACCGTGTCCGACATGATGACCCTCACGCCCGAGAACCGCGCCCTTGTCGCTGACGGCATTGCGCATATGCGCGCCACCACCCGTCCGGGCTACACGGCGCTTGCGGCCCTCGCGCGCACCGACCTGTCGACCATCACCGCGGACAGCCTTTCGTTCTCACTCATTCCGCGTCTCAATTCCGCGGGGCGCATGGCAGACCCCACGCTCGCTCTCGACCTTTTGCTCGCCACCGACCCCATCGAGGCGGGACGGCTCGCCGCGGAGCTCGAGCGCATCAACCAGGAACGCCGCGATATCGAGGCGGAGCTTGCCGACGAGGCCATGAAGCTCGTAGAGCGCACCTACGATGGCGGCCGCGTCATCGTCGTTGGCGGCGAGGGTTGGCACGAGGGCGTTAAGGGCATCGTGGCGAGCCGTCTTACCAACCGCTATCACGTTCCCACGCTGCTGTTCTCCATCTCGGACGGCATCGCGCGCGGATCGGGCCGCTCGGTGGGTTCCGTCAATCTGTTCAACGCAGTCGAACAGTGCTCCGATCTGCTCATTCGCTTCGGAGGCCATGCGGGCGCTGTGGGCGTGACCCTCGAGGCCGACCGGCTCGACGATCTGCGTGCACGCCTGTCCGAGGTACTGGGCGAATTTCCCGAGGAAGACTTCGTCGATACGCGCGAAGTGGCCGCGATGGTTTCCCTCTCCGAGCTCGATATCGATACGATCGAACAGATCTCGCTGCTCGAGCCCTTTGGGCAGGGCAACAAGGTGCCCCTGCTGGCGGCGACGGGCGTCACCATGTGCGACCGCGCCGTGGTGGGCAAAAGCGGCGAGCACATGCGCTTTGTGGCGACCGACGGCGCCTCGAGCGTCCCGGCGATCATGTTCCGCGTTCCCGACATCGAGCAGCGCGCCTGTTGCGATTCCGTGGTCGACCTCGTGTTCGAGGCGGTGGCGGAGCACTGGCAGGGCCGCGTGAAGCCCAAGCTCATGGTGAAAGACATCCTGTGCCACGCGTGCGATGACGCTGACGCTACTACGCCGGAAGAGGAGGAAGGGGAGGAAGGCGTTTCCTGCGACGTCGCCGAGGATAATCTTCCCCAAACGGTATCGAGCGATCGCCGCGCCATGCTGGCCCGGCTTCCCTACGGTGAGCTCACGCGCTCCCTTGTCCATGCGTTCATCGGTGCCGCGCGCCCGCATGCCGCGCAAACCGAGGCCCTCGATGCACTGGCGCGGGGCGAGGGCGTGCTCGCGGTGATGGGCACCGGGCGCGGCAAATCGCTCATTTTCCACGTTCATGCGGCGCGTGAGGCGATTTTGAATCACCGTGCGAGCGTGTTTGTCTACCCACTGCGCGCCTTGGTGGCCGACCAGTCGTTCCACCTCATCTCGTCGCTGGCGGACCTGGGTCTGCGCGTCGCGGTCCTCACCGGCGAGACGCTCATGCCCGCGCGCGATGCAACGTTTGCGCGCCTGGCGTCGGGCGAGGTCGACATCATCCTCACGACGCCCGAGTTCCTCGCCATCAATCGCGAGCGCTTCGCCCGCGCGGGGCGCATCGGATTTTTGGTCGTCGACGAGGCGCACCACGCGGGTCTTGCCAAGGGAGGAGAGCGGAGCGCATATCTGGACCTGCCCGAGGTCATCGCGGCGCTGGGCGCACCGACGGTGCTCGCCACCACGGCCACGGCCGACGAGCGCGTCTGTGCGGAGATTCGCCGCCTGCTGCCGCTTTCCCACACGGTGGTGGACGATGCGGTGCGCGAGAACCTGCAGCTCGAGGACGAGCGCGACCTGGCGAGCCGCGAGAACCGCCTGGTGTCGATTGTCGCCACGGGGCAGAAGTGCGTGGTGTACGTCAACTCGCGCGAGCAGTCCATGGCGCTTGCCCGCACCCTGCGCCGCCGCGTGCCGGAGTTTGCCGGCGCCATCGCGTTCTACCACGCAGGCCTCGCGCGCGCCGACCGTGCGCGCGTGGAGGAGGCGTTCCGTTCGGGCGCGCTCACGTGCATCGTTTCCACGTCGGCGTTCGGGGAGGGGATCAACCTGCCCGACATCCGCCATGTGGTGCTCTATCACATGCCGTTCGGTTCCATCGAGTTCAACCAGATGAGCGGCCGCGCCGGGCGCGACGGTAAGCCGGCGAGCATCCACCTGCTCTATTCCACGCGCGACGCGCGCATCAACGAGCGCTTGCTCGATACCGCTGCGCCAGAGCGCGAGGAGCTCGTGACACTGTACCGCGCGCTGCAAACCATGTGGCGCGCCAACCGCTCGCGCACGGGGCAGGAGAGCTTCGCGGCGAGCGACTTGGATATCTCGCAGATGTGCCTGGCCATCGACGCGCGCTTCCCCATCGAGGAGCGTGCGGTCTCCTGCGGCATCGCGGTCTTCGAGGAACTTGGGTTTGCGCGTGTCATCGGGTCGGACGATCGGCGTCGCATCCAGATGGTCGAGCACCCCGGTCGCGTCGATCTCACCTCGTCCATCCGCTACCTCGAAGGCCTCCATGCCCGCATGGAGTTCGCGGCATTCAAGAGCTGGGCGTTGACGGCCCCGGCATCTGATATGCTTGACCGCGTAAACCGACCCATCACGCCACAGTCTCGATAAGAGGGGAACGCTTCCATGGACGCCTCTGCGAACAAACCGGCAACGGGCGCGCGCCCGGTAGAGCACACCAACCAGCAGGGTTCGTTGCAGCCCACTTCCAAGCTGGTCCACTATATCCATGCGGACGATCTGCCCTATGCGATCATGGCGGACAACTACGACAAGCTCGCATCACTTGCCCGCAAGTACATGGGGGAGGACGATCGCGCCAAGGTCGAGCGCGCCTACTGCTTTGCTGCCGAGAAGCACGCCAAGCAGAAGCGCCGCAGCGGCGAGATGTACATCAATCATCCCGTCGAGGTTGCCATCATCTTGGCGGAGCTCAAGATGGATTGCGACGTGGTGTGCGCCGCCCTGCTGCATGACACGGTCGAGGACACCGAGACCTCGCTGACGGACGTGGCGGGCATCTTCGGCGATACGGTTGCCGAGCTCGTCGATGGCGTCACCAAGCTCACGAACATCGACGTCGACACCATGGACGAGAAGCAGGCGCTCAACCTGCGCAAGATGTTCCTCGCCATGTCGCACGATATCCGCGTGGTGATCGTGAAGCTCGCCGACCGCCTGCACAACATGCGCACGCTGGCGGCGCTGCGCGAAGACCGCCGCCTGTTCAAGGCGCGCGAGACCATGGACGTCTACGCGCCGCTCGCCGACCGCCTGGGTATCTCGTCAATCAAGTGGGAACTCGAGGACCTCTCGTTCTTCTACCTGGAGCCCGAGGCCTACCAGCGTATCGCGCGCATGGTCGCCGAGAGTCGTGAGGTGCGCGAGCGTTTCTTGGCCGATACCATCAAGACCCTCGACGACGAGCTCAAGCGCGTCGGTCTCACCGGCTATCAAATCAACGGCCGCTCCAAGCACTACTGGTCCATCTATCAGAAGATGAAGCGCAAGGGCAAGGAGTTCTCCGAGATCTACGACCTGGTGGCGCTACGCGTCATCACCAATTCCGTGGGCGATTGCTATTCCGCGCTGGGCGCGGTCCACACCCTGTGGCATCCCATGCCGGGGCGCTTCAAGGACTACATCGCCATGCCCAAGCTCAACAACTACCAGTCGCTGCACACCACGGTCATCGGCCCCACGGCGCGCCCGCTCGAGATTCAGATTCGCACGTACGAGATGCACGAGCAGGCCGAATACGGCATCGCTGCGCACTGGCTCTACAAGCGCTCCGGTGGCTCGAGCGCTTCGAAGTCCGGCGAGGCTCAGCGCCTGGACGATCAGATCAACCAGCTGCGCCATTCGCTCGACTGGGCGGCGTCCGACGAGATCGATGACGCCAAGGAGTTCCTCCACACGCTCAAGGCCGACCTGTACGACCAAGAGATCTTCGTGTTCACCCCGAAGGGCGAGGTTATGAGCCTGCGCGCGGGGTCCACGCCGCTCGATTTCGCCTATGCCGTCCACACCGAGGTGGGTAACCACTGTGTGGGCGCCAAGGTGAACGGCGTGGTGGCGCCGCTGTCGCACGAACTCGTGACCGGCGACCGCGTCGAGATCATGACCAACAAGGCGGCTAAGCCCTCGCGCGACTGGTTCAACATCGTCAAGACCCCGTCCGCGCGCTCCAAGATCCGTCGCTACTTCGCGGCGGTCACCAAGGACGACGATGCGGCGTCCGGGCGTGATATGCTTGCAAAGGATCTGCGCAAGCGCGGGTACGGCATCTCGACGCAGCGCACCACGCGCGCGCTGAACGCTGTTGCCGAGCAGCTTAACTTCCGCCGCCCCGAGGATATCTTCGCCGCCATCGGTGCCGGCAAGCTCGCTGTGCGCATGGTGGGCAACAAGGTCGAGCAGATCCTTGATCCCAAACCCGACGAGCCCGCCACCAAGGCGGAGGCCATCGCCAAGACCGTCGAGCAGCCGCCGCGCGGGTCGAATCGCAAGCCGCGCGGGGGCGGGAAGTCCAACAGCGGCGTACTCGTCAAGGGCGAGCGCGATAGCGGCCTGCTCGTGCGCCTGGCGCACTGCTGCAACCCCGTTGCCGGCGACGACATCGTGGGCTTCATCACCCGCGGCCGCGGCGTCTCGGTGCATCGCGCCAACTGTCCCAACGTGAAGGGTCTCATGGAGCATCCCGAGCGCATGATTGACGTCTCGTGGGATAGCGACGCCGATGCGCTGTTCCAGGTCGAGATCGTGGTTGAGTGCCTCGATCGTATGGGCCTGCTGAAAGATGTCACCATCGCTATCGGCGATACCGGCGGCAACATTCTGTCCGCCGCGACCGCGACCGATCGCGAGGGCATCGCGACCCTGCGCTTCATGGTCGAGATTTCGGACGCGAGTGGTCTGGAGCCGCTGTTTTCCGCGATTTCGGCGGTCGAGAGCGTCTACGACGTGCGCCGCCTGATGCCGGGAGAGGGCAATATCACCATGAAGCGCCGCTCCTAGGCCTATGGCTTCTCAGGCACCCGATCTTGCCGTTCAATCGTCGCTCGCCGCACGCAAGGCGTGCTCGCTCCTCTTTCTCGGCAACCTCGGGCACCTGAGAAGCCATAGGGTCGGGTCCGCTTGGGCACCGCATCTTGCCCCTCAAGCCTTCGGGCGCCGCACGCAAGGCGCGGTACCCTCGGCTTTCGGGGCAACCTGCGGCACCTGGGAAGGCCTAGGGTCTGTTTTGGCCGGGCGCTCAAGGAAATAACTCGTTAGAGGTCACTTCACGTTTTGCAATCTTCTGGAAGGATCGGTGCATGGATACTGAGGCGTTTTCGCTTGATCTTGAGGCTCGGGGCTCGCTGTCTGTCGAGTGTCTTGTGAACGGGCCCATCCAGACCAATACGTATTTCGTTGTTTCGGGTGATGAGGCCGTGATTGTCGATCCTGCATGGAAGGGCGAGGACCTTGCGCGCCATTTTGCCGTTCGACACCCGGATGCGCGCATCAAATCGCTGGTTTGCACGCATGGTCACGCCGACCATACCGGCGGTCTTGCCGGGCTGCGCCGTGCTTTGGGCGATGACGTTCCCTTCCTGTTGTGCGGCAAGGATGCCTATACGGCGCGGACGCATCCGGCGTCCCTTCACGCCATGTGGGGCATCGATACCGAGCAGCCGCCGGAGCCCGATCGCCTGCTCGCTGAGGGAGATACAATTGAATTCGGCGATGTGTGCCTGCAGGTCATCGAAACGCCGGGCCACACGCCGGGCGGCATTGTCTTGTTTGCTGCTACTGACGAGGGCAATATCGCGTTTTGCGGCGACACACTGTTCCCAGGCAGCCATGGTCGCACCGACCTTGAGGGTGGTGACGAGACGACGATTATGCACTCGCTCGCGCATCTGTTCCGCCTGCTGCCGGAAGATACACTGTGCCTGTGTGGCCACAACGGCTCAACGACTGCGGCAGACGAGCTGGAGGAGAACATCTTCGTGCGTCGCGCCCTTCATATGGGCTATTAAATCGAGGCTAAATCGGGGCCGGTCCGCTCAGTTCGGGCCGGCCCCTTTGCTTTGCGTCACACATCCTTCACATTCTGTCTCCCGGTATCTGTGGGGATTGTTTGCACGGGCCGCACCCTGCGTAGGCATGCGCACGTTGCGGCAGCGCCCTGAGCTGCGCGTGTTGGATTCCTGTTGGAATCCTGACAGGGTTTTGTTAGATACCTTCGAATAATAGTAAGCTAGAAAAACAATAAAATACTAATCATATGCGCTGTGTTGTATATCGCTGCTACGCTTCGGGTGATGGTTCGGTGCGCAGCGAAAGGAGACGGCATGAGCGCATACAACGAGGTGGATCGGGCGGTCAACGAGGCCGCAACGTATTGGATCGCTAGGAAATGGGCGTTTTTGAACCAGGCAAACGAGGAGTTCATGACGTTCGTCGATCCAGCGGTCTGCTACAAGGATTGTTTGCAGGAAAACGATGTCGCTATGGTCAACATGTGCTTTTCCGAATGGGCGCTGTTCGAGCGGCCCCTACGCCGCGGCCTGACGCCGCTCGAGGTGTTCGTCGACACGCCTCCTGTCGGTACCGACGCGAGAACCGTTGAGCTTTTGCGGCAGGTCATCGCTACGCAGTTTTTCTCACGGTTCGCGATTCTCGACAAAGATGCGCAATCGCATATCGCCGTCTTGCGAGATGTCAGGACCGATTGCCGCTACGACGTCTTCACTCCTCGAGTTTGCAATAACGAACGGTGGCATCGCGGCTCCATCGCCATGCGCATCGCGCGCGCTGAGGGGGCGTGGCAAGCGGTGGGGCAGGTGTACCTCTACGATGTCGCGCCTGTTCAGAGCGATGCCGTGGACGGTCCCGGCGAGATGCATCCCGAAGACTACCTCATCAAGCCGGAGGCTGAGTTCATGGGCTTTTACATGCGCATGTTGCGCGACACCTTCGGCATCGAGGGCCGCTATCACGAAAGCGCCCGTCTGCGCGAGGTGGCGGCGTAGCATCGGCTGCCTTACGTTGCGGACGGAGCCGTCCTCCAAAACGTTTCAAGCATTCGTGCGATTTGCTCCGGTTTTCAGGGGAGCAAATCGCACGGATGCAAGTATCTGTAAGCCGCGCCTTACGTCCCGGGGATTGTCGTTCTTGAGGGAACGTGGCGAGCAAATGCACTAAACGTTTTCCGCAAGCGGGTCCTCGGGCTCAGAGCGCTTTGGTTGCGCCGCGCCTGCTTGTCGCAAAAATAGATGTTCGCGTACTCGTATCGTGTTCCATTTGCGATATGTGGCCTCAACGGACAGTGGTAAACTTACTCGAAGTATCGGAGCAAACCTACAGGGAGGTTTTCTATGCTCGTCAATGCAGCAGAAATGCTCAAGAACGCTGAGGCCGGTCATTACGCCCTCGGTGCGTTCAACACCAACAACCTCGAGTGGACGCTGTCCATCCTTCAGGCAGCTGAAGAGGCAAAGTCCCCGCTGATCATGCAGTGCACCGGCGGTGCCGCCAAGTGGATGGGCGGCTACAAGGTCTGCGCCGACATGGTCAAGGCCGCTGTCGAGGCCCTCAACATCACTGTCCCCGTCGCTCTGCACCTCGATCACGGTTCCTATGAGGACTGCTTCAAGTGCATCGAGGCTGGCTTCACCTCCATCATGTATGACGGCTCCCACGAGGAGACCTTCCAGATCAACCTCGACCGCACCAAGGAGCTCGTGGAGCTCGCCCATTCCAAGGGCATCTCCATCGAGGCCGAGGTCGGCGGTATCGGCGGCGTCGAGGATGGCGTTGCCTCCAACGGCGAGCTCGCTGACCCCGCTGAGTGCAAGCAGATCGCCGACCTGGGCGTCGACTTCCTCGCCTGCGGCATCGGCAACATTCACGGCGTGTATCCGGCTGACTGGGCCGGCCTGTCCTTCGACCGCCTGGCCGAGATCAAGGCCGAGGTCGGCGACCTGCCGCTCGTCCTCCACGGCGGCACCGGCATCCCCGTTGATCAGATCCAGAAGGCCATTTCCATGGGCGTTTCCAAGATCAACGTCAACACCGACCTGCAGCTCGTCTTCGCTGCTGCCACTCGTGGCTACATCGAGGAGGGCAAGGACCAGCAGGGCAAGGGTTACGACCCCCGCAAGCTCCTCAAGCCCGGCCGCGACGCCATCGTCGCCCGCACCAAGGAACTCATGGAGGAGTTCGGCTCTGTGAACAAGGCCTAACGCCTGAGCTTATCGACCTGTCCGGGAGGCCCCGGAGGGTTCCTCACGAACCGATCGCGCCTGCGGCGCTCAAACGGTTTGCTCGGAATCCCTCCGGGGTCTCCCTGCGTTTGTCTTGCTGGGCGTTAGGAACCTTGGTGGAAGAGCGGGCGAACGTTGGCGGAATTTCGGGTCGGGGCGCGGCCGTGCGCTTCGCGTCCGATGGGGTTCAGCGGTAGAATCGGTGTGGCTCGGCGCCGCTTGGGTTGCCGGATATACGTGACGAATGCAAAAGGGGGAGCAATGGCGGTTAAGACTGAGTGGCCCGAGGAGGGCAAGCTCGTGGTGAACGGACCGGTTGGGTGCGCCGATGAGGTGTCCAACGACGACTATCGGTTCTTGGCCGTGGGCCTGCCGGCGGAGGTCGAGCGGCTAAAGCAGGCCGGGTATCTGGATGCGGCCATGAAGGCGTGCGATGAGCTGCTGGCCGAGGGCGTTACGCCGGAGCTGGCGGCGTGCCTGCGCGTGGAGCGCCATCGTATGGGCAGGCTGGCGCAGCAGTTCTGCGTGACGCGCGAAGCCGCCCTTGCTGCCATCCGCACCGAGTGGCCTGAGTTCACCGAGGAGCAGCTTGACGACCTCGTGGCGCGCAAGCGCATCGATTGGCGCTTCATCGACGGCGAGCAGCGCTTCCTCGACAACTTCCTTGACTCGCTTCGCGTGTACCCGCATGAGGTGCCCGGCCTTAAGAAGGAGGAGCCCCGCGACATCGAGGCGCGTGACGCCATGCTCGAGCGTATGCATGAAAAGGGCGGCCTTACCTGCGAAATCAACCTTAAAGCGGCCATCGACATCCCCGGTGCCACGCCCGGCGAGATGCTGCGCGCATGGCTGCCCATTCCCGCCGCTTGCCCCCAGCAATCCGATATCGACGTGTATGACTGGACGCCGGGCGTACTCGTTGCAAAGGAAGACGCGCCCGCTCGCACGGCGTTTTGGGGCTCGCGGGAAAACCACTCCTTCGAAGCGAGCTACCGCTACCGCATCCACGCTCCCTATGTCGACACACTCGCTCCCGCTCCGGCCGAGCACGTTGTGGCCGACGACACGGTCACCGAGGACGATCTGTCCCAGCTCGCTCCGCACATCATGTTCACGCCGTATCTCATCGCGCTGACCGAGCGCGTGGTGGGGGAGGTCGAGCGCCCCATCGACCAAGCGCGCGCCATCTACGATTACATCACCAAGAACGTGGATTATCGCTATCAGCCCTCGTATGCGCAGCTCGACTGCATTCCCGATGGCTGCGCGAAGTCGCTTCGCGGCGACTGCGGCGTCATGGCGCTCACGTTCATCACGATGTGCCGCATTGCGGGCATTCCCGCACGTTGGCAGTCTGGCCTGTACGTGTCGCCCGACTACGTGGGTCCGCATGATTGGGCTATGTTCTATACCGATGAGTTCGGCTGGCTGTGGGCGGACTGCTCGTTTGGCTCCTCGGCGCGTCGAGAGGGCAACGAGGCTCGTCGGCTGCATTACTTCGGCAATCTCGATCCGTGGCGCATGGTGGCGAATTCCCAGTACCAGGCCGAGTTGACCCCGGCTTCCAACGGTGTGCGCTGGGACCCGTTCGACAACCAGATGGGTGAGGCCACCGTGGAGGGCCGTGGTTGCGACGAGGCGGAGATGCGCCGCAGCATCGAGCTCATCGAAATGCGTGAGCTGTAACCGCGCCGTCGTATGCTACTATATTTCGCGTGCTGTGCCCGAGTGGCGGAATTGGCAGACGCAGTGGACTCAAAATCCACCGGTAGCGATACCGTAAGAGTTCGAGTCTCTTCTCGGGCACCATACAGAACAGCAAAGGGCCCCATTTTAGGGGCCCTTTTCATAGTGGGAAATAAGTGCCTGTCCCTATTTTCCCATGGGAAAATAGGGACAGGCACTTATTTCCCACGGCGCAGGTGAGGACCCATGAACATCCAGATCTTCGGCACCAAGAAAAGCTTCGACACCAAGAAGGCCCAGCGCTACTTCAAGGAGCGCCGCATCAAGTTCCAGTTCATCGACCTCAAGGAGAAGGAGATGAGCAAAGGCGAGCTCCAGAGCGTCATGCAGGCAGCGGGAGGTATCGATGCGCTCATCGATCCCAAGGCGAAAGACCAGGACACCGTGGCGCTCATCACCTATCTCGCCGAGAGCCAGAAGTTCGACAAACTTCTCGAGAACCAACAGGTCCTGCGCGAGCCCATCGTGCGCAACGGTAAGAAGGCCACGGTCGGCTACGAGCCGGATGTCTGGAAGACGTGGGAGTAGCTCCGAGGCGATTGCATCGAGCCTCCGCTGCTTTCGCATCTTTCCCTATGGTGAAAGCGTGGAGCGTCAAGGTCTATGCTATGATTCGTCAAGCGCTGTTTTGCAGCGTTTTTGAAAGCGGGGCCACCGCCCCCACCTTTCGGCGCCTACGAGGTAGCTGTCTGGTCTCACAACAACACATCAGCATGCGGTATGACCGCAGCTCATGATTCGTGTGACCCGAAAGCAACCTTTGAGGCTTTCGGGTTTTCTTTTGCTCAACTACGAAGGAGGTTGGGACAATAGCTAAGTCTGATGCCACCCGCATCAATGGGGAGATCACCGCGACCACGTGCCGTCTTATCGGTGTCGATGGTTCTCAGCTCGGCCTGTTCGGCATCCGTGACGCCCAGCGCGTCGCCGACGAGCAGGGCCTCGACCTGGTGGAGATCGCGCCCAACGCGGAGCCCCCGGTGTGCAGGGTCATGGATTACGGCAAGTTCAAGTACCAGCAGGCCATGAAGGCCAAGCAGGCTCGCAAGAACCAGTCGCGCGTCGAGGTCAAGGAGATGAAGTTCCGTCCCAAGATCGACGTGGGTGATTACGAGACCAAGAAGGGCCATGTGATGCGCTTCCTCAAGAAGGGCGCGCGCGTCAAGATCACGATCATGTTCCGTGGTCGCGAGATGGCTCACCCCGAGCAGGGCCTGAACGTGTTGGAGCGTCTGGCCGCGGACCTCAAGCCGTATGCCACGGTGGAGTCCGCCCCCAAGCTCGAGGGCCGCAACATGCTTATGCTCCTCGCTCCCATCAAGGGCGCTTTCGATAAGCCCGAAGGCGACGAGGCTGCAGCCAAGAACTAGTGTAGTAGCAACCGATTAAGGAGAAATTCATGCCTAAGATGAAGTCCCACAGCGGCACCAAGAAGCGTTTCCGCCGCACCGGCACGGGTAAGCTCATGCGCGCTAAGGCCTTCAAGAGCCATATCCTCACCAAGAAGACCACCAAGCGCAAGCGCAACTTCCGCCAGGAGGGCGAGATCGCCGCTGCCGACAAGAAGGTCGTCAACGCTCGTCTCGCTGGTCGCTAAGATTCGACCAACCCTGTATTCGATATTTCCCATTGCCAACAGACTAGGAGTTGATTAGATATGGCACGTGTGAAGCGCGCTGTGAGCGCCAAGAAGAAGCGCCGTACCGTTATGAGCCGTGCGAAGGGTTACTACGGTGCCGCTTCGCGTACGTATAAGCATGCCAAGGAGCAGGTCCAGCACTCCCTGCAGTACCAGTACCGCGATCGTCGCAACAAGAAGCGCGACATCCGCAGCCTCTGGATTACCCGTATCAACGCCGCTGCGCGTCTGAACGGCCTGTCCTACTCCAAGTTCATGCACGGCCTGAAGCTCGCCGGCATCGAGCTGGACCGCAAGGTTCTTTCCCAGATGGCCTATGAGGACATCGAGTCCTTCAACGAGCTTGCCGCCATCGCCAAGAAGGCGCTTGAGGCCTAAAGCAGTTTGCTTGGATATACACGCATTGAAACGGGGAGCCATGTGCGCCCCGTTTTGCGTTTCAGTGCGGCGCCGTGACGTGCGAACGAGAAGCCTCGCAGACGCAGACGTCGGTCAGCAGTCGTTCTTCCCTCTGTAAGGAAAGGGGAGTGCGAAGAGGAAGGAATGGGGCCGTGTCGCATACGTAGGAGACCATACGTATAGAAGCAATCAGAAGTTCGTACAGATTGCGCCAAATGTGTAGGAAATATGAACCTCATCTTCCCCCTTGCGCGGGGCCCGGGAGGCTGGCAATATATCTCTCTGC
>CALULJ010000056.1 GCA_944321445.1 uncultured Collinsella sp. | reverse complement strand
GACCTGATCGCCGTACTGCTCGCTCGGCAGGCGCATCGCGAGGACGTCCTCGGGCAGCTCGACATCGCGGATCGGAGTCGCATAGCCACGAGCGAGGTTGATCTGGCCGGCATCGGACAGGATGTACTCACGTGCGAGACAGGCGGCCGCCGGATGCGGAGCGTTCTTGTTGATGATGGTGGCGTAGCCCGACTGAACGGAGCCGTCGGTCGGGATGCTCACCGTGAACTTGGCGTTGGGGTTGGAATCGACGATCTGCGCGCGGTAGTTGAGCGCGTTGTAGTCCCAGTTGAGGCCGACAGCGACCTCGCCACTCTCGAGGCGAGCGATCGAGGGGTCGGAAACATCGAGGCGATCCGCCTCAGCGAGCTGCTGCAGGAAGTCGTATGCGGGCTGCATATCGTCGATGCTGCCACCCATGGCGTACGCGCAAGCGAGCACCGCGTGCTGGGCCTGAGCAGCGGCGGTGATGTCGCCAAAGGTCACCTTGTAGTCGCCCTCGAGGATGTCGGCGAAGCTCGTGGGCGCCTGCGCAACCTGGTCGTCGCTCGAGATGAAGGCGATGGTGCCGTAGTAGCCCACAATCCAGTCGCCGTCGTCATCCTTGGCCCAATCGGGAATCTCATCCCAATAGCTGGTCTTGTACTTGAGGGTGACGCCTTCCTCCTCGGCGGTCGGACCCCACTGCTGGCCCACGTCGCCGATGTCCTTGGTGCCGTCGGTACCCTCCTCCTTGAACATGGCGATCTCTTCGGCGGAGGACATGTCCTGGTCGGCCTGAACGATGCCGTACTCGGCCTCCAAGTCGTCCCAGGTCTGCACCCAGTTAGCCCAGGTGTCGGGCATGCCGACGGAGTTCACCTCGCCCTCCTCCTTGGCCTGGGCGATGATATCCTCAAGCGACATCTCGTTGTAGTCGACTGCGGGCTCGGCGGTAGCAGCGGCTCCGTCATCGCAGCCGGTCAGGCCCATGCTGGCCATAGTGGCCATACCCGCCGCACCGGCGAGCATGGCGAAAAACTGCCTGCGCGACATACCGCGCTCCATGGCGGCGCGAACAATCGAGCTCTTGTCCATTGATGTTCCAATCTCTTCGTCGAAATGCGGTTCGCGGCACCGCTTCGTGGGGCCGCGCGTTCAACGCGTTCGACTATAGGATTGGAACTGGAAACATCGGCCGCAGGGAGGCCAAGCCTTTCACAGCGATGACGGTCCCTGACCGTTGACTTACGAACAACGACGCGCTCTTTTACGCGAACGTATCAAACATCAATCGTTCTTAACAGATGGATGCGCGCGGAAAGCTCAATGCGAAACCCCTACACCCAATGTTCGGTATAGCGGTCCCAGTAACCCCGATAGGTGGGAACATCGGGTGCGAAGTCGATTTGATACATGCGGAAGACGACATCGTAGTCCTTGGGCATCCAACGCTCACGGTATGAATAGCGATACTCCATGCCACATGCGCGCATGACGTGCCCGCTCGCGGGGTTGAGCTCGTCGTGCGTAGCCGTGAGAAACGGCATCCCCGCCTCGCGTGCATGTGCGACCACAGCGCGGGCAGCCTCCGACGCGTAGCCGTGACCCCAGGCGTCGCGTACATAGGCGTACCCAAAATCATGGGCTTCGTCCTCACCGATCTGGATGTAGCCAATCAGGCGTCCCGCAGCGCCCGCATCGCCCTTCAGGCAAACCGCATACCGCAAATCGAGCGGGCACCCAGAGGCGTCGCGCTCCCCCGCGTCCGCCCGAGCGTAACGAACAAGGAACTTGCGCTCGATGAAGGCGCGTGCCTCCTGCGCATCAGCCAAGGCAAACATGGGGAGAAACTTGATCACGCGCTCATCGGAGAGCATGTCCAACAGCGCGGGCGCATCATCAAGCATCATGCGGCGCAGCACGAGCCGCGGCGTCTCGATGCGAATCCCGTTATCCATATCTCCCCCTGCCCCTCTATCTGGAAACGCACCCCATGCTATACGCACGCACAGGCGGCGACAAGCGCCGAGATGCCTGCCGGCACACATTGCGACGTATAACGAAAACCGCCCGGCGAGGAAACCCCGCTGGGCGGCAATCAGTGAGAAAGCACATGGAACTTGAAAGGCCTATCGACGATCCATGACATCGAGCATGCGAATGAAGATGTTCATGATATCCAAGAACAGGTTGGACGCCATGAAGACCGCGTTGGGAAGCGTCGGCTCGATGATGGATGCCTGGTGCATGTCATAGCCGATGAACCCGCAGAATACCACGATGACGGCGATATCGAGCCAGCTCTGGTCCACGCCCAGCAGCGCCATCGCGATCTGCACGACGCACAGCGCGATAAGCGCCACGACCAGCACGCCGATGATGCGCTGGAACACATGCGGGAACGTCAGGCCGAGCACACCGAACACCAGCGTGATGGCCGCCGTTGCCATAAAGGCGGCGTTGATGGTGGGCAGGTCGTACTGCGCGAGGGCGGCAGAGCAGAACAGGCCGAACGTCGACACGAACAGAGCGTAGCCCACAAGCGACAGGGGCACGGACTGGCGTTTGACTGCGCTCGACATGAGCACGATGCCGACGATGGGCACGCCGATAAGCAAGATAAGGCCGAGCAGGCCGTTGGCATCGAACCACGCCATGAAGCCGGTGTTCGTAACGATGCCCACGCCCAACCCCATGACGCAGAACCCCAAGAAGATGAGGCCTGCCATGATCAGGTTGAACAGGCGCGCGCTGATGAACGACGCACTCGATTCCGTTTGGACCGGTATTGTCCGGCGCTGGAGACTGTTCACGATGTTCTCCTCTCGTTGGGTGGCTGCATTCTAGCAAAGTCGGACGGGATCCTTGCGTCCCGCACGTCTATCAGGGCACGAACACCCCGCTCGCGGCGCGAAATGACTTGCGAGGCACCGCCGCACCGGAACGTCGGCGCGCTCGGCTGGCGAGGCCTGCATTGCGCAACCCCATAACAACAAAACGCCCCGGCCGCATGCGGTCGGGGCGCCATAGATGCGATGAGGCGTTCGCTACTCCTCGACGGGCTCGAACTGATCCGGGCCGACGCCGCAGACGGGGCAGACGTAATCCTCGGGCAGCTCGGGAGTGTCGACCTCGACCTCGTAGCCGCACACGACGCACACGAACTTATACTTCTTCTCGTTAGCCATGATGACATCCTTTCGTTGGCGATGATGGTATTGCTAGTGTATCCAGCCGGAGGGAAATCTTTCCGTCAATTCTGCCAACGCAACATCTTCGCAAATAGGACACAATCCTAATAACAATTATGGGACGGAGCAGACAGGCTGCTTCGTCCCACGTCCTACGTTTACCCTTGATAGCTCGAGGCCTTGGGAGGGGTCTTGCCCTTGAGCGTCGAATGATAGTAGCTGTACGTGAGCGGCGCCTCGTCGGAGAGCTTCTGAGCATCCACGACATCGCCGACAAACAGCAGATGCGAGCCCACGTCAACGGTCTCGACCACCTTGCAGGCAAACACCGCGCAGGCATGCTGTGGAGAGTACGGACTTCCCACGGCAGAGGTCTCGCAGCCGTACTTCTCGAACTTGTCGTAGTTCGCGCTCGTGCGGAACCCGAAGTTTCCGATATAGGGCATATCGGCCGTCATGTCGATCGCAGTCACCGTAAAGGCGCCGGCGGCACTGATGACACCGGTCGTGACGTTGTCTTTATGCACAGCGACCATCATGCGCGGCGGTTCGGCGGTCACTTGGGTGGCGGTGTTGATGACGCAACCCGCCTTCTGCCCGTCGGCTTCCGCCGACACGACGTACAGGCCGTAGCTCATCTTGAAAAATGCTGTCAGGTCCATGGAGGCTCCCCTCATCGTCAGGTGCAAACGTTGCTTGTTTTGTCACCTTTTTGAAAGCATACCACAGCGCACCCGACACGTTTCCCAGGCGCCCGCAGACGGCCCTATTGACTATACAGACGGAAAGTTGCCGCGCACAAGTCATCCGCTGCAAAAACCGGGGACTTTGGGCGGATTTTTCAGTCCGGGTCCGTATCGGCGCCTTTTCTGCCTGCGGAAACGCGAGGTCAGAGAGGCGGTTGTATAGACCCGGGGCTAAAAATCCGCCCAAAGTCCCCGGTTTTTGCAATATGTAACCCCTTTTGTGCTCAATCTATCGTCACGAGGGGCTATCCTGACCAAATGGCGAGGCAATAGGCATCGATAGGCAAGTTGGAAACTTAGCGGCTGCGGGCCTTGAGGGCGCGGTCGATCTCACGCTGCATGTCGCGCTTGGCCATGTCTTCCCGCTTGTCGTAGAGCTTCTTGCCGCGACCGAGACCCAGCGTGAGCTTCACGCGGCCGTTGTCATCAAAATACAGCTCGAGCGGCACCAATGCGTATCCGCGGTTGCGCAGCTTGGCGTCCAGATAGTCGATCTGCTTGCGATGCAACAGCAGCTTGCGTCGACGATCGGGATCGCGATTGAAGATGGAGCCATGGCTGTACGGATGAATGTGCACGCCCACGAGCCAGCACTCTCCCCCACGGATGAGAGCGAAGGTGTCGGTGATCTGACAGGCGCGCTCGCGCAGGCTGCGAACCTCCGTACCCGCAAGCACCACGCCGCACTCGAAGGTTTCCTCGATGAAGTACTCGTGGTGCGCCGAGCGGTTCTTGGCGATGGTCTTGCGCTCCTTACGGCTGGGCATGGCTTGCCTCCTCGCCGTCAGTCGCGCTGCGCTCCTCGGCAAGCTCGGCATCCGACTCGCGGATGAGCTTCACGAGCGCACGGCACGCCTCCTCACCGATGAGCCCGCGGGCACGCACCGTAAGACGCGTCGCCTCGTTGCGATCACCCGCCTGCGCCGCATCCGACGCGCACATGAGCAAGCAGATCGCCATGTCGGCCGACGGATTGGTATCGATGCCTTGATCGGCGAGCTCGGCAAGCGCCTCTTCCTCGGAAGACTCGGCAGCCTCGGGGCGCTCTGCCGCCATGCGCCCGGCAAGTGCCTCCACGCGCGCATCATCGGGCGCAAAGCGTTGGGCCAAACGAAGGCAGCCGGAAGCCGCCAGGGAATTATGGGACTCCAGGAAAAATGCGCCCAGGTTCGCGTAGGCGCGCGCAGCGAAGCGGGCATCGGAGGCGCGCTCCAGCACCGAGTTGCTCAGCGCTGCCCATTCCTGCATGTTGCCAAGCGCACGGAACAGCTCGGCCAAGTCGAGGCGATACGCGCAGTTCATGGGGTTCCAGCGCACCGCCTGCGACAGCGCGTTCTTGGCGCTCACGTAGTCCTGCTGCGTGATGTAGGCAAAAGCGAGCGCAGAGTACAGGCGGTCGAACGGAGCCTCCACCTGCACGAGCCCGCGCGGATCGCGCTCCACACGACGATAGGCCAGGCGCTCGAAGGCATCGGCGAAGCTGAAGTACTGCCGCTTGTCGGTCGACTGACACTCGGCGTCGATATACTCCTCGGCAAGCTCGACCAAGCGCTCGAGCAGCGGCGTGGCAGAGGCCAGGTCGCCCGCAGCCAGATAGCTCTTGGCCTGAGCGATGTCATATTCAGAAATGGGAAGGTCCACAGGTTCCCCCAATCGCATAACGTGTCGTATCAGTGTAGCGCACGGCTTGCGTGGATCAGCTTGAAATCGAGATGTCCGCGCACCGGGTTGGTGCGGGCGACCTCAACCACCACGCGCGTACCGAGTGCGATGGTACGCCCGCTCGACGCGCCCGTGAGCACAAGCAGGTCCTCGTCGAAGTCCCACCATTCGTCGCCGCCCAAATCCGCCATGCGCACGAGGCCTTCCGCTCCGGTATCGTCCAGGCGCACGAAGGCGCCCATGCTGTCGATCCACGAAACGGCACCCGAGAACCGCTCGCCCACGCGCTCGGCGTAGTACTGAGCGACTTTCACTTTCTGCGACGCATGAGCGGCGGCATCGGCGATGCGCTCACGCGAGCTCGCATGGCGGCACAGCTGGGGCAGGATGCGAACGAGCCCCTGATCTCCCGTGCCGGTCAGCCACGGGACGCGCTCGCGCGCCGCGGACTTTCCCAGCCGCTCCGATGCGAGAGCACGTTTGAGTTCGCGGTGCACCAGCAAGTCGGGGTAACGGCGTATGGGGCTCGTGAAGTGGCAGTACGCCGGCGCCCCCAACGCGTAATGTCCCAGATTGTGCGGACGGTATACCGCACGCTGCATCGCCCGCAGAAGCAGGGCGTTCACCAGGGAAGCATACCCGGTGCCGTGCGCTGCCTCCACGGCATCCTCGATTGCCGCAGCGTCGCCTGCCTTGATGTGAGCTGCCTGGGTACGGTCGATCGCACCGATTTCCACCAGCGTAGTCGCAGCGGCGGACAGGTCGTCCGGCGACGGCGGCTCATGCACGCGAAACGCAGCATCGAGCCCACGATCGGCCAACCATGACGCAACGCACTCGTTGGCGAGCAGCATGGCCTCCTCCACCAACGACGTTGCCCGCGTGCGCTCACGCGTCACGATGTGCTCCGGCCAACCCTCATCATCGAGCAGGGCGTGTACCTCTACTGTTTCGAAGTCAATGGCCCCGCGCGCCCGCCGAATATGGCGGCGGGCATCGGCCAGGCGATCTGCCTCGCGTAAAAACGCACCGAGGTCAACGCCTTCTGCCCGCGCCTCGGAGCACGCCCGCTGCGCCCTCTCGAAACTGGACGGATCGGCGGGGTTTCCCTCCCCTTGCGCAAGCAGCGCATCCGCGGCGTCGTAGTCCATGCGCACGCGCGAGCGTATGACGCTGGGGTACGCCGTGAAGCCGCGTACCCGCCCACGGCGGTCGAGGTCCATATCGACCGTGAACGCAAGCCGGTCGACGCCGGGACGCAGCGAGCACAGGTCGTTCGAAAGCGCTTCGGGCAGCATGGGAAGCACGCGGTCGGCGAGATACACCGATGTCGCGCGGCGGCGCGCCTCGAAGTCCACCTGCGATTCCCAGGCAACATAGTGCGAAACGTCGGCGATATGGACACCCAGCCTCCATCCGCCGGAAACATCGCGCTCGATGGAGATGGCGTCGTCGAAATCGCGCGCATCGATGGGGTCGATAGTGATGAGGAATCGGTCGCGTATATCGCGGCGCAAGGGATCTGCAAGCGCCGCCTCGATATCCAGCGTGCAGCCCTGCGCCTCCGCGATCGCCTCGACAGGATACCCGTCCTCCAGATCGTAGCGTGCCACCACGCAGCGAATGCCCGCGTCGGGGGCATCCGCCCCGCCGATGCGCTGCTCGATAGTCGCCACGCCGCTCTCGTAGCGCGTGGGATAGCTCACCACGCGCGCCATGACCACGTCCCCCAGCTCCACGCCGTGATCGGCAGCGGAGGTGTCGCGCGGGAGCACGAAGAAGTCCTGATGCTGCCTCGGGTCGAGCGGGCGAACCACGCCCAAGGGGCCCGCTTGGGAATACGTGCCCACGATGACCGACGCAGCGCGCGAGATGGTGCCCTCGACGACCGCACGCGGCGTGCCGCCGGGTCCCCGGTGCAGGCTCACCGTCACGGTATCGCCGTTCATGGCTTCGCGCATGCCGCGCTGCGTCAGGCGAATCATGCCCTCGGCGGTTTCGACAAATGCTCCGGCGTCCGTGACGCGCACGGTGCCAGTGAGCCGCGCCGCATGCCGCGGGCGCGTGGGAGCCTTGCGCCGGCCGCCCCTATGCTTTCGTCCCATGGACGCCCCCTTTCCCTCACGTCTCCCGTATACCCGTATCCAAGCGTACAAACGCCCGCGAATGCCTCACCGTGTCAAAACGACGACTGCTGTCAGAAAAAGCCCGGGCCGCTCAAACCGAGCGACCCGGGCGAATGCAAGCAAGCTGTCGAGTGTTTCGGCTACACCTTGAGGTAGCGCCTCATGGCGATGGCGGAGCCGAACAGGCCGATGATGATGCCGACCAGCACCAGCGCCGCGTACGTCACGAGGTACATGCGCAGCGACAGGTCGAACGAAAGGAACTGGATCGCATGCTGCAGCGCGGGCATACCGATGTTACGGATGAGCTCGAGCACGACGATGGCCAGCAGCGAACCCAGCAGCGCCTGGATGACGCCCTCCGTAATGAACGGCCCGCGAATGAAACTGTTGGAAGCACCCACCAGACGCATGATGCCGATCTCGCGACGGCGCGCGGTGATGGACAGGCGAATAGTGTTGTTGATGAAGATGAACGCGATGAAGGTGAGCAGGCCCACGAGCACCACGGCGCCGATGCGGATGTAGGTGGTCACCTGGAACAGGCGGCCGACCTCCTCCTGGCCGTAGATGACGCTCGCGTTGACATCGGCCTCGACGTTGTCCTCGTCGGGGTTGTCGTCGTCAACGATCTCGCGGAAGTCCTCGTCGGCCTTGATGCGCTCGGCCATATCCTGGACCTCGGAGGGGTCGTTCATCTCGATGGTGAAGGAGCGGGGCAGCGGATTCTCGCCGTCGAGCGCGGCAAGCGTCGCGTCGGCGTTGTTCGAGATGTTGCCCATGTACTCCTCGAGCGCGTCGTCCTTCGTCTTAAAGTCGACGCTCTTCACATTCTCCCAGCTCTCGAGCTTGGAGCGGAAGGCCTCGATCTGCTCGTCGGTGGCCTCATCGGAAATGAAGGCGTTGATGGTCACCTGCTGCTCGACCGTACCGATCACCGAGTTGACCATAGCGGAACCCAAGATGAACAGACCGATGATGAACAGCGACAGGAAGATCGTGATGACCGCGCCGATCGAAGTGCCGAGGTTGCGGACAAAATGGCTGCCCGCCTCGCGCAGCGAATACCCAAAGTTGCTAGGCGCCATAGTTGCCGTAGCCTCCCCTCTCCTGGTCGCGAACGATGTGACCAGCCTCGAGCGCGATGACGCGACGGTGCATGGAGTCGACCATCTCACGGTCGTGCGTGGCCACGATGACGGTGGTGCCCGTGCGGTTGATGCGCTCGAGCAGCTTCATGATGCCCAGCGAGATGGCCGGGTCGAGGTTACCCGTGGGCTCGTCGCAGATGAGCAGCGGCGGACGGTTGACCATGGCGCGGGCCACGGCAACGCGCTGCTGCTCGCCGCCAGAGAGCTGATCGGGCATGGAGTCCATCTGGTCTGCCAGGCCGACGAGGCGAAGCACCTCGGGAACCTGGCTGCGGATGACCGCCTTGGGCTTGCCGATGCACTCGAGCGCGAACGCGACGTTCTCGTACGCGGTCTTGTTGGGCAGCAGGCGGAAGTCCTGGAACACCGCACCGATCTGGCGGCGCAGGAAGGGAACCTTGCGGTTCTTGATGCGCATGAGGTCCTGACCGGCAACGAGAATGCGGCCGCTCGTGGGCTTGACGTCGCGAATCATCGTGGAGAGCAGTGTGGTCTTGCCCGAACCGGAATGGCCGACGAGGAAGACGAACTCACCGGGATAGATCTCGAGGTTCACGTCGTCGAGCGCCGGCTTGTTGGGCTGCGCCGCGTAGATCTTGGTGAGATGCTCCATGAGGATGACGGGCTCGACGCCCGCCTCGCGGGCCATCTCCTTGCGCGACTCCTGAACCGGGGCGAACACCGACGTGAAGTCGGGACTCGCGAGAGCCTCGTCGACATCGGCGATCTGACGCTGCTCGGACTCGTCGGTCGATGCGGTCGCGGGACCGGCCTGCGTCATGAACACGTCGATGGAGGCGGGCTCTGCCGGAGACGGGATGTTGACCAGCGGGGTCGCCTCGACGGGCGCCGCATCCGGAGACGGAATGGCGTCGATGGCGGGAACCTGCGAGGCCTCAACCTGCGGTTGCGCCGGAGTGTAGGTAAAGGGGTCCGCCACGGGCTGCTGCGCCGGCTGCGGCGCGGGTGCCTGCGTAAGCAGATCGTTTGCGTCCTGAGCGGGGGCCGGAGTCGCGAAGTGCTGGCTCGTCGTCGGATCCCCCACCTGGGGCGCTGTCTGCTCATCGCTGGGCTTACGGAAGTGGTTACCCACTAGAAGCTCCTTCGTGTCGTGCGATTGAACTACATACGAGACCGTATTTTAACAGGGGCCACCGGCATGCACAGAGAATGCACGTCGGTGGAGGGCTCGTGGTGTCTCGAATACACACGAGCGACATGAGTCAGGTCCCGACAAGGGAACCTCATCGGGACCACGGGATACTGTGAGCGAGCGACCTACTCCTCCGGCAGCTTGCCAAAAGCCTGGATGTACTCGTCGTCATCCATCCAATCGATAATGTCACCAGGCTTGCAGTGCAGGGTTTCGCACATGGCGGTCAGCGTGGAGAAGCGGATCCCCTTCAGCCTACCCGTCTTGATGCGCGAAACATTGACCGGCGAGATGCCGATCTTCTCCGCGAGCTCAAGCGAAGTCATCTTCCTGTCCGCCATCACGCGGTCCAGACGCATCACAATGGGCATAGACATCACCTACAGAATGTTCTCGGTATCTTCCTGAAGGATTCTACCGTATTCGAATACACCCGCAAGTGCAAAAAACATCATAGAAAGCACAAGAGACCTTAAATCCAGTTCTGGCACCACCGAAATCGGCGTGAGGGATCCTCCTAAAGCAGCGGGAGGGGTGAATGTCGGCATGAGCAGGCCCGCAAATGCGCATGCCGCGTTTACCGCACCAAGCACGAGCAAGCGCGCCGTTTGGCGCTTTGAGAAAAATTCCGCCTTGCGCCCCACCGTCAATACGAACGAGAGGAACAGCACCAGCGTCGTCGCATCCAACACGATAACCAGCGCTCCGACCAGCAGATAGCGCACCGCCACGGCGGTAACGCCTGTGTTCAGCAGCCCAGGAACCATGCCTGCAAGGGCGATGGCATTGACCGCGATACCGATGCCGAAGAGCACGCACAGCGCATACAGCGTCGTAATCACAAGCCTGCGACGAGGAAAACGCACCTTGCTGGCATGCGCCTCTATGCGCGGCGCTTCGGTTGATGTCTCAAGAACCATGGAAATCCTTTCATATGTGCTCATGTAGCCGAGTGGGCGAATGCAACGGACAGGGCAGATCGGTTGTTCCGCGCACTACCGAGAACGCAACGCGGCCAACACCCGGTCCGTCCCATTCGCCCATGGGCGTGCTAGACACCGACCTTGATTCCAAAAATGAGCACGCACACCACGCCCGCCTGGAGATCATCGGCAATGTTAAACAGCATGTTCGCCACCTCCTCCCCCGACTCCAGAGAGAAATTCATCGATCGCTATCTCGAGCGCACGACGGTAATACCCGCAATACGGGTCAGGACCGTCAAGTGCGCCGGAAGCCATGAATGCGCGTGCCCGGCAACCGCCACCGCACAGGTAGCACACATCGCACGAGGAACACGAAGCGAGGTCTTCCACGCAGGGAAGACGGAAAGAATCCAACGCGCGCCGCACGTCATCGACGCTATCGGTAAACACGTTGCCCAGCGCAAAAGGCGACATCATGAGCATATGGCATGGATACAACGCACCGTCAGCGGCAACGCTGCAGCCGCAGCGAGAGGCTCCGCACGATATGCGCGCCGCGAGCTGAGAGGATGGGCCTGTAGAATCGTGTCCCGAGATACTGGGGCTTTGCCGAACGGCAGCCGCCATGACCTCGGCGAGATGCCGCACGTCATGCTCGCTCGGCATAAGCTCGCCCAGTACATCGGGGTCGCCGGACAACAAGCTGAATCCCAGGGTTGCTCCCATAGAATCAGCGAGCTCGATGTATGCCGGCACATCATCGATGTTGTGTGCGTGAAGCGTGGGAAGCACCTGAACAGGAATCGACGCGTCCTTGCATGTGCGGACCGCTTCAGCAAGCACGTCAAATAGCTGCGAGCCGCGCAACCAGGCGCGTGCCTGCGCGGACGCACCGTCAAACGATACGGCGATCAAATCGACCAGACCGCTTAGGCTACCCACCCTATCGGGCGTACACAGAACTCCATTGGTGATAACGGTGATACGGGAAAACCCCGCCTCACGCGCAGCGCCCAGCACATCGGCCAGATCATCGCGTGCAAATGGTTCGCCACCAGAAATAACGAGCCGATTCACGCCGAGTTGTGCCAACGTATCCAAAGCGTGAAACAGATCTTTGAGCGTCGGATCACTTGCGACATTGCGTGCGGCATTTGCGGAATAGCATCCCGTGCAAGCCAGGTTGCACCTATTCGTCACATGCAAATATGCCGATGTATATGCAGAATGCTCCTGCGCACCTTTGTCGATAAAGCCCGCGCTATCCAAATAGGAAACAAGGGGGCCACAGGAAGCGGGTATATCTTGCTTCGCAACATCGCTTCCGAGCATGCGGTCGCAGAGCTCGGCGCCTTCAGATGTGAGCCCTACGATCGCGCCCGTCGCGATATTCCCAACCACAGGAACTCCAGCCATGGAGAACCTTCTCGCACATCCCGACAGTTTCATTGAACACCCCGACTCGTTCAATACGCTCGTGTCAGTTATTAATATGCATTGTTGTTCTCTTAGGCATATTACCTGTATACGATAGCTTACAGTTTTACGATTATTTATCTTTTTGTGCTTCTATATAGATATTGGTTACATAGTGGAATATATCGAGAAAAATTTTAGTCGCATTTAGGTATATCGAGGTCAATTAAAGCATTAATCAACGCCCGCGCTACAACTCATTTCATCCGCATATGTGCCCATCCGCACATCCGATACCAATCAAAAAGCGGGGCGGCGCGACAACACATCGCACCGCCCCGGCATGGAAAAGACAAAAGGCTCGAATGTAAATTGGCGTTAGGACATATGGGCGAGCGTACCCTCAAGCGTCATAGTTTCGTCGGTCGGCGTGCCAAACAGCAAGGGGGTATGCGTATAGTCGATACTCAACGCTACGAAGATCGTTCCATCAAGACCGAACGACCCCTCGATCGAAGCGGTGCCCGCACCGCCGGAGCTCGACCCCTCGCCTGAAAACGCATATACGCTTCCGTCGGTCTGCTGGTACGCACGTGTCGCATCGGTCGGATCGCTTTGGACAAGCGTGCACTGGAATACGCCGCTCACGGAATCGTTCACGAAGCCGGGAGCGGTGGCACGATACTCCACGGCAAAAGCCCCGGAGCCGGCATCGAAGTTCGTGATGCGAAACGCCTCGAGACTTGCGGCGTCACCGGCGTGGGGCACGTAATCGCCCAAAATCGCAGCGGAATCGTACGCCACAGCCGCTGACGGGACACCTGCGGACCTCGTCCACGCTTCCCCGTTGAACACATAGGTGTACACGGTTTGAACCTTATTGGAACCAAACCAGAACTCATAGGACTGCTCGGCGGTATAGGTGCAGGTTTGCGCCGCATCATCGAATGCAGGAGCAAAGCCTTCGGGAAATTCCGGGTCAACGGTGACGCCTGCGATGGCGCGAGTATCGGCGGTCGCCTGCAGCACCGCGCCGACCCAACCGGTCGCGCCAGCATCTGCACCCTGAAGGTCGGGATAGCGTTCTTGCTGGCCGTCGCGCGCGAATTTGAGCGACACCGTGCAGGCGCTCTCGAAGCTGGCATTTTCGAGCATGGCGGTGGCATCCACGATCATCGACCCGTCATCATCCTGCTCGCATGCGGTGATGGCAACGTCGGACAAGGCGTAGGCACTCGGCTCAACGTAGTCGTTGGCAGCGAATCCGTCCATGAAGTCGGCGTCGGACTCGAGGACTTCGGTGACGGCGGCAACGTCGGGCTGGCCGAACAGCGACGGCATGAAAGCAGCCGCGGCAACGATTGCCACAAGGGCGACAACAGCCGCGCCTATGGCAAT
>CALULJ010000055.1 GCA_944321445.1 uncultured Collinsella sp. | reverse complement strand
ATATCCAGCGAAAACTCAAAGCGCTTAGGGGATATGGCGCGGTGCTACCATTTCGCTTGAAGAGCGCGACCCTAGGAGGTTGACGTGGCCCACCATGCCCCTATACGTCCTCGAATTTCCGTCGTCATGGCGGTCCAGGATGGTGCTGGGCATTTGGTGCGCGCAGTCGACAGCGTGCTCAACCAATCGTTTTCCCAAATTGAGCTCGTGCTTGTCTCCTGCAGCGTGCAGGAGCGCACGGCGGCGTCGCTTGAACGCTTCCGCGAGCGCGATATCCGCGTCGAGGTCGTGTCGTATTCCGGAGACGACCCCGCGGAGGCGCTTGCGCGCGGCATGCGCCACGCGCGTGGCTCGATGGTCATGCTCATGCGTCAAGACGACTGGCTTGCGCCGGGAGTTCTTGAGGGCATGGATGCGCTTTCTGAAGACGAGGGCGCGCGCATGGTGATTCCCGCGCGCTCCGAGGACGTGTGGGGCGATGACGGTGAGCCGCAGAGCTCGTGCGTGAGGCATGCGGAAACCCATACGTGGTCGGATGCGTCGGAGCTGCGCCGCGATTGCGGGGCGCTGTACGAAGCGGAATTGCTTTCGGCGTACGGCATGCTGGTGGCGCGCGAGATCGCCGGTGAGGCTCTGGGCGCGTTCGATGAGGCGACCGATGGTTTGGGATACGTGCTGGCCTGCCTCGACCGTACCGATGGTTTGGTCGTGTGGGACGGCCCGTTCTATCACAGCGTATCGTTCGGTTCTCCAGATGCCGGTCCGCTCGATCCGGCGCTTGCCGAACGCTGCGCCGCTGAGCATGCGTGCATGATGGCCTGCATCGAGCGTTGGGGGCTCTCTGGAGACGCGGATGCGACGGCTCCGGTGCATCGCAGGCACGTTCGCCGCCTTATCTCCTGCATCGACAACACGAGCATGGGATCGAGCCGCATCTCCTCGGTTGAGCGTGTCGGCCGCGTTCAGAAACTCATCGATGCCGAGGACGCGCGCGCCTCGCTTACAGCCGTTCAGCCTTCTGCGCATGAGTTCGGCATCATGTTCAAGCCCATGGTCAAGCGCAATGCGGCGGGTTGCTGCATGGGATCGCGCCTGCGCGCGCTGCTGCGCCTGTCCCGCATACCGCTGGGCTCGCTGCTGTAGGCCGTCGCGCGCCGGTTTCGTCACTTTTGAACCCCATACAGATGCTCTGCGTCTTCGCTGGCGTATGCTGCGAGTATGCGAAAAGTGGCTGCTTTTTGGCCAATCTATGCAGTAGATGGCGATAAAACCGTCCAATACCAAACTATTGAGTCATATCTGTTAAATTGTGTTGGCCTGTGTGTACGGCTTACTGCAGGACGGTAAAGTAGGGTGCGCATATCCACGGAGAAGGGTTGAATCCCATGGCAAAGAAACGCAACGGACGCCAAGATGCGATCCGCGAGATCGTGCGCAGCAAGGACGTGCGGACGCAGCGCATGTTGGTCGAGGAGCTCAAGGCGTTTGGCTACGACTGCACCCAGGCCACTGTGTCGCGCGACATTGCGGACATGGGGCTGCGCAAACTTCCAGAAGGCGTCTACGTGCTTGCCGAGGACCTTCATCTTCAGCGCATGGTGTCCGAGCTCGTCGTCGACGTGGTGCGGGCCGATAACCTCGTGCTGGTGAAGGCGCAGCCGGGAACGGCTTCCGGTATCGCTGCGGCCATTGACGCCGCCGAGCTGCCCGACGTGTTGGGCTCCCTTGCCGGTAACGATACGATTTTGGTTATCGCGCCCACCTCGGAGGAAGGGGAGCGTCTCGAGACGATGATCTCCAAGCTCAGGAGTGTGCGAAAGTAATGATTGCGGTGCTTCATATCGCGATGCTGGCGCTGCTCGCGCTGCTGCCCATCGCGCTCGTCGTGCTCCTCGCGTGGTACTACATTCGCTGGCGCGATTCTCGCTAAGAAATAGGACATGCATCAAAAAAGAGCCCCGAATGACTTGGGGCTCTTTTCATGTGCCGCGCTACTCTGTCGGCGTAGGTTCGGGAGTCGGCTCGGGGTCCGGCGTGGGCTCAGGATCGGGCGTCGGCTCGGGATCCGGTGTCGGCTCCGGATCCGGCGTGGGCTCGGGATCCGGTGTCGGCTCCGGATCCGGCGTGGGCTCAGGGTCCGTGTTGCCACCAGTATTGCCACCAGTGCTACCGCCGGTATTCCCACCCGTGTTTCCACCGGTGTTACCACCCGTGTTGCCGCCGGTCGAGGGATCGGTGGGCGTCGTCGGCGTGGTGGGACCGTCGTCCACGACTTCGGTATCCGAGCCCTCAGTGATGAGGTCCTCGTCGCGCGTCGTGGTGGTCTGACGATCGTCATCATCGTCGCGACGGGAGTCATAGCTGCCGCCCTTGAAATTCCAACCGGTCTTGTACTGCGGGGCTTCACCGGTGGGGAACTCCTCGCGCGGGGCGTCTGCGAGCGCGGAGGTCATGAAGTTGCGGAAGATGGGCAGGACGGTATTGGCCGTGCGCAGGCCGTGCATCGGGGCGTTGGTGCCGGAGCGGCCGACCCAGATGGCGCAGGTGAGCTGCGGCGTGTAGCCAACGAACCACAGGTCCGACGTCGTGCTGTCCGTGCCGGCGGTGCCGGTCTTGCCCGCGACGGGCTGGTTGATGTTCGGGCGGCCGGAAGCGCCGGTGCCCGAACCGACCATGACGGCCTCGAGCGAGTCGGTGACAGCGGCGGCCTCGCCGGCGGTGAGCACCTGCTCGGGAGAGTCGGCGTGCTGGTAGAGCACCTCGCCCTCACGGTTCAGGATCTCGGTGATGGCGGTCGCCTCGCGGTGCTGGCCGCCTGCGGCGAAGGTGGAGACGGCCTCGGCCATCTCGAGCGTGCTGCAGCCCGCGGCGCCACCGGTGAGCGTGAGCTGCGGAGAGGACTCATCCATCTGCGCGGCCTCGGTATCGATGCCCAGCTGAGCGGCCATGTCGATGATCTTGTCGTTGCCGATGGCGAGCGCCACCTGCACGTAGCCGGTGTTCGAAGACAGCGCCGTCGCCTGCTTGAGGGAGCGCGTGCCGTAGCTGCCGTTGCCGTAGTTCTGGACCGTGTACCAGTCGTAGATCTTCATGGGCGAGTTGCAGTTGAGCATCGTGTTGGGGCTCATGCCGGCATGGATGGCCGCGGCGAGCGTGATGGTCTTGAAGGACGAGCCCACCGAACGGCGCTCGAGGGCGTGGTTGATGTGCTTGTCATCCTTGTTGTAATCGCGGCCGCCCACGATCGCCTTGATGTAGCCGGTCTTGGGGTCAATGACCGTCATGCCGACCTCGATGTCGTCGGCACCCAGGTCGTTCATGTAGCCCACGGCAGCCTCTTCGGCCTTGGCCTGAATCGTGGGGTCGATGGTGGTCTTGATGGTGAGGCCACCGGCGAACAGCACGTCGGTGGAGAACTCCTGCGAAAGCAAGCTCTTCACGTAGTCGACGAAATAGGGATAGGCGAGCGTGCCGTTGGTGGGCTGCTCGGTGACGTTCAGCGTGATGGTCTCGGCCTGCGCGGCGTCATGCTCCTCCTGGGTGATGGTGCCCAGGCGCAGCATGTTGTCCAGAACCTTGTTGCGGCGATCGGTCGCAGCGTCGGGGTTCTTGGTGGGGTCGAGGTAGTCCGGCGCGTTGGGCAGGCCGATGAGCAGCGCGGACTCGGCGAGGGTCAGGTCGCTCGCGTTCTTGGAGAAGTAGGTCTCCGCGGCAGCCTGGATGCCGTAGGCGCCGTGGCCGAAATAGATGGTGTTGAGGTACATGGTGAGGATCTCCTCCTTCGAGAAGATCTTCTCCATCTGCAGGGCGATCCACGCCTCGCGCACCTTGCGCTCGATCGTGTTGTCGAACTGCTCCTCAGACAGGATCGTGTTGCGCACGAGCTGCTGGGTGATGGTCGACGCGCCCTCGGAGCCGCCGGTAAGCTGGCTCATGACGGCACGGCCGATGCCGATGATGTCGACGCCCGGATGCTGGTAGAAGCGCTCGTCCTCGACGTCGACCATACCCTCGAGTACGTAGGGCGAGATCTCGTCGTACTCGACGACATCGCGATTCTGAATGAACAGGCTCGCGATGGTGTTGCCGTTGGCATCGAGGATCGAGGTCGGCTCAGACACCATGTAGTTGTCCACGTCGGTGTAGTCGGGGAGGTCGGACAGCCAGTTTTGCACGTTGCCGACCATGCCCACGCCGAAGGCGACGCAGAAGATGATGAAGAAGCCGAAGAACGATCCGAAGATGACGGGTAGGATATGTGTCTTGGCGCGATGGCGTGTGCTGCGCTCGCGAGGACCCATTGGCATAACCTCCAACCGTATGTTGCGCGGACGGCGCCGTACCGCCCGCCCTACACACATGACCTTGCATAGATAGGAACACATTACCGCATCGCCTGGCCTGCATCGCCTATGTATCCTGTGCCGCTGCAAATTCCAGACCTACTGCATACGGAATTGAGGTTACTGTAAGGTTTCGTTGAGGGATGCGCGTGCCGTGCGGCGGGTGTCGGGCGTGCGGCATGGCAGCAGAGTCGTTGCGACGGGGGAGTGACCGAGATGATGAAGAACCTGCCGGAGCTGCTCGCGCCCGCGGGGTCCATCGACGCGCTCTGCGCCGCCCTTGCTGCTGGCGCTGATGCCGTTTACGTGGGGCTCGGGGCGTTCAATGCGCGCGCCGCTGCCCAGCCTGTTTCTCTGTCCGATTTCTCACGTGCCTGCGCACTGGCCCATCGGAACGGCGCGCGCGTCTATGTGACTGAAAACGTCTATCTGCGCGAGCACGAGCTGGACGGCGCCCTGTCGCTTGCAGGTGCCGCCCTCGCTGCCGGTGCGAATGCGCTCATCGTGGCAGATGCCGGGTTTGCCCGGCTCGTGCGCAGGCAATTTCCCGAGGCCGAGCTGCACCTGTCCACGCAGGCGGGCGTGATGTCCGCCGCGGGCGCGCGCCTAGCGGCGCGCGAGCTGGGGGTCGAGCGCGCGACCTGTGCGCGCGAGCTTTCCTTAGGCGAGCTGGCCGAACTGTGCAATGAAGGCGTGCCCATCGAGGCGTTCTGTCACGGGGCTATCTGCATCTGCTATTCGGGCGCATGTGCGTTTTCCGCCCTGCGGCGCGGTCGCTCCGCCAACCGAGGCGACTGCACGCAACCCTGCCGCCTCGCCTACTCCTTGGAGGACGGTGAGGGACATCCCGTCGCTCGGGTTGCCGGCGATCGCTTGCTGTGTCCGCGCGACTATTGTTCCATCGACCACCTTGAGGAATTGGTGCACGCGGGTGTGTCCGCCCTTAAGATCGAGGGCCGCATGAAGAATCCCGACTACGTTTACAACGTGGTGCGCACGTACCGTGAGGCGCTCGATGCACTGTGCTGTGACAAGGGGTTCGAGGGTGATGCCGAGGAGCTCGGAGTTCAGCTCGGCCGCTCGTTCAATCGCGGATTCACCGACGCCTACCTGCGTGGGGAGTCCGGCGCGGAGCTCATGAGTTTCGAGCGGGCAATCAATCAGGGCGTGCGCGTGGGGACCGTGGTCGAGCGCGGGTACCACGAGGTCGTCGTGGCGCTGGACCGCGCGGTGGCGGCGGGCGACACACTCGAGATCCGCACGATTCTGCCCGCCGATGCGGCACCCGACGTGCCCGCCCGCTGGCCGCTTGTGCCCTGCGAGGTCGATGGCGCGCCCGCTGAGCGCATCCGCGTGCGCTGCAAGCGCCGCGTGGCGCCGGGAAGCCCCGTGTACCTGACGGCGAGCGCCGCGGTGCGCGCCGAGGCGGATGCTGCCGTGGCGAAGGTTCGCGCAGGGCTCGATGCGACGTCCGAGGTCCCCATGACAGACGCGACCGCGTGCGATGCGCCTGTGCGCCCCAACGCTTCCGAGAGGGGCGGGTGCGCAATGCCGCCGGCGATTTCGGTCATTGTGAGCTCGCTTGCCATGGCGCGCAGACTGTTGGATGACGAGCGCGTCGTGGCGGTTTGCGTGCGCGCGACTCAGCTGCCCGAAGAGCCGGATGTAGCGTGGCCGCTGTCGTCGATGACGGTCATCTTGGACGAGCCGTGCCGCATCGCCGATGAAGAGCGGACCAGGAAGCTGTGTCGGCAGGCGGCCTCTGTCGTGTGCCGCAATCTGGGCGCCATCGAGCTCGCGCGCGAGGAGGGTGCGGCCTTCGAGGTGGCGGCGCCCGTCTCTGCCACCAACAGCGAGACGGTTCGCTGGCTCGTGGGGCTCGGCGCCCGGCGCGTGTGGCTGCCCGATGAACTCACGGCAAAAGAGGCCTGTGATGCCATGGCGGCCGCCCCTGCGGGCGCTTGCGGCGTTCAGGTTTATGGCGTACCCCAGCTCATGGTGTGCGAACACTGCCTGCTCACGGCGGAAGGGCCCTGCGACGGCGACCACGGGCAGTGCGCGCGCCGCCGCGCGAAGCGCTTTCTGGTCGAGGCGGATGGCGACCGTCTGTCCGTACACGTGGACCCGTACGGCCGCGCGCGCATCTTCGACGAACGCCCGCTCGACCGCTTGTCCGACGTCTCCACCCTGTGCGCTGCCGGCGTCGGTGCGCTGATGATCGATGCGGACCTGCTGGGGAAGGACGCGGCGCTGCGCGTCCTCTACCGCCTTGCTTCTGCGGCAGATTCCGCGGATTCTGTCGCACTGGCGTGACGTTTTCCCAGATAAACCGTTTATCGCTTTGACAGAATCCGCGGAATCTTGGGAGCGATTGCTTGAGCGAGGGACTGTGCGCACCGAGCGGGATTGCACGAGCCGCAAAGACCCTGTGGTCGCTTGGCGTTTTCGGCGGCGCGTGCGCCCAACTCCGCTACACTGATACGGTTACGTGCTATCCAGCACCGCCCGGATGCGGGCGAGGGTGCTAACGATGTCAAGGAGGATGCAGACATGCTTCCAGTCGATGAGCAGATGCGCATCATCACTTCGGGCGCCGCGCAGATCGTGCCCGAGGCCGACCTCAAGAAGAAGCTCGAGCGCGGTGTGCCGCTGAACATCAAGCTGGGCGTCGACCCCACGAGCCCCGACCTGCACCTGGGCCATGCCGTCCCGCTGCGCAAGATGCGCCAGTTCCAGGACCTGGGCCACAAGGTGACTCTCATCATCGGCAACGGCACTGCCATGATCGGCGACCCGTCCGGCAAGAACTCCACCCGCCCGCAGCTCACGCAGGAGCAGGTGGAGGCGAACGCCGCCACCTACGTGGCACAGGCCATGAAGATCCTCGACCCCGAGAAGACGACCATCGTCCACAACGGCGACTGGATCTTGTCGCTCGACCTCAAGGGCATGCTCGAGCTGTGCTCCAAGTTCACCGTGGCGCGCATCCTGGAGCGCGACGACTTCACCAAGCGCTACCAGTCGCAGACGCCCATCGCCCTGCACGAGTTCCTGTACCCCGTGATGCAGGCCTTCGACTCCGTGAAGATCGAGGCCGACGTCGAGATGGGCGGCACCGACCAGCTTTTCAACCTGCTCGCCGGCCGCGAGCTCATGGAGAAGATGGGCATGGAGCCGCAGGTCGCACTCACCATGCCGCTGCTCGAGGGCACCGACGGCGTTCGCAAGATGTCCAAGTCGTACGGCAACTACATCGGCCTTACCGACGAGCCGGCCGACATGTTCGGCAAGACGATGTCCATTCCCGACGAGATGATCGGCAAGTACTACCGTCTTGCCTCGACGCTTTCCGTCGACGAGGTCGACGAGATCGATCGCGCGCTCGCCGACGGCTCTGCCGATCCCTATGCGCTCAAGCGCGCGCTGGCCAAGAACATCATCACGGCATACCACAGCGCCGAGGCGGCCGAGGAAGCCGAGGCTGCGTTTGACCGCGTGTTCAAGGAGTCCCAGCTGCCCGAGGACATCGCCGAGGTACACGTCGAGATCCCGGTGAACGAGGAGGGCATGGTCTATTTGGCAGGCCTGCTCAAGGATGCCGGTCTCGCTGCTTCCGCAGGCGAGGCGCGCCGCCTGATCGACGGCGGCGGTGTCAAGATCGACCAGCAGCCCGTGGCTCCCAAGAGCTACAACATCGAGCCCGCCCTGCTGCATCCCGGTGTCGTCCTGCAGGTGGGCAAGCGCAAGTACGCACGCCTGGTGTAGTGCCGCACGTACAACTTTGGTAATGGCAAGGGCCCTGCATCTGCGGGGCCCTTGAAAGTTTGGGGACAGGTACCAAACTTTCATGTCAGGATTCGGTCAGGACTGGCGCCTCGCCTGTATGGCGCAGATGGCGAGCGGGTAGGCTTTCGGGGACTGTTAGGCAATCCAAGGAGGCATACGCTTCATGATCAAACTCATCGCATCGGATATGGACGGCACCCTGCTCGACGAGCACAGCCAGGTCCCGGCCGAGACCTACGACCTCATCCTCGCCCTGCGCGAGCGCGGAGTGCGCTTTGCGGCGTCGTCCGGCCGTCGCTACGACCGCCTGTGCGAGTTCTTTGCGCCCATCAAGGACCGCATGGACTTCGTCGCCTCCAACGGCGCGCAGGTCTATGCGGAGGGCAAGCTGGTCGATCGCGAGGTGTACTCGCACCTTGCCATCAAGCGCCTTGCGCGCACGGTTGGCATGTTCGAGAACCTGCATCTGGCCCTGTTCGACCGCACGAAGTCGTATCTGCTGGACGATGAGAGCAAGTTCGTACGCGAGGTCGACAAGGACCTGCCCAACGCCGAGCGCATCTGGGAGCTGCCCGGGGCCGACGTGAGCATCATCAAGGCGAGCGTGTTTTGCGGCGACGGCGCGGTGATGGACTACGCCTATGTGCTCGAGCGCGAGCTGGGCGACGAGTTCGTGTTCGCGCCCTCGGGCAGCGCGTGGATCGACGCGATGCAGCGCGGCGTTTCGAAGGCGTCCGGCATCCAGCAGCTTATGGATCACTACGGCATCGCGGCCGACGAGGTGATGGCATTCGGCGATTCCATGAACGACTACGAGATCATCCGCCTGGTGGGACATGGCTGCGCCATGGCAAACGGCCGTCCCGCGCTGCGTGCGGTCGCCGATCGCGTGGTGGGCTGCAACCGCGATCACGCCGTACAGGCGGAGTTGCGTCGCGTGCTGGAGAGCCTGGAAGATTAGCGGTCGTGCTCCCTGGTGGCCAGCTGGTTGAGGATCACATGCGCCACGCCGTCCTCGTCGTTGGTTGCGGCCACCAGGTCGGCCGCCTCGCGGACCTCGGGCTCAGCGTTCGCAACCGCTACACCCAAACCGGAGACCTGAAGCATCTCGATGTCGTTGATGTTGTCGCCAAAGGCGATCGCGTCGGCGACGTCGACGCCCAGGTGGCTGCACAGCCATGCCAGGGCCGTTCCCTTACACACGCCGTCTCCCATGACCTCGATGTTCATGGAATACGAGCGCGTGACGTTGATGTCGTCGACATCGCGCAGACCCGCCAGAATGGCGTCGCGGTCGTTCGGGTCGTACCAATACATAGACACGCGTTCAAGCATGTGCACGCGCGCGATGCTCTCTTCAGGTTGCTCGTCGACGGGTGTGCGACTGCGGCGCAACGACTCCAGAATGAACGGGTCGCCCGCATATTCGTCCAGGCGGTCATACATCGCGCGGTTCGTGTAGCAGTTGCCGTCGGCGAATACGTCGAAGGTGACATCGTGCGGTCGGGCTATTTCGAGCACCTGGAGCGCTTTGTCACGGGCGAGAGGGGCCTCGTAGATCGTGACGGGGTTCGCGCCGTCATCGGAGACCTGATAGACCGAGGCACCGTTGGCGCACACGGCATAGTGCACAGCGGGATGAGCGAGAATCTCGGGGTACACGCTCACAAGTGGTCTTCCCGTGCAGGGCACGAATTCGTACCCATGTGCCGCCATCTCGTCGAGCGCGCGCCATGCGAGTGGGCTCACCTCTTTCGTTGAGGTGAGAAACGTCCCGTCCATATCGGAAAACACAATCATACGAATCCCTTTTCCCCAGAATGAGAACGGCCGAGCATCGCCCGGCCGTTTTGCGTTTCGCTGTGGATTGTACCTTACAGACGGTACATGAAGTTGAAGACGTCCTCGCGCTGGACGGTCACCGTGACGCCCGAGAGCTCGCCCGCCTGCGAGAGGGCCTCCTGCAGCTCGTGGAAGTCGAGCTTGGAGGCGGAGATGTCGGCGAGCATGGTCATGGTGAAGATATCGTCCAGGATGGACTGCGTGATGTCGCGGATGTCGACATTGGCATCGCCGAGCACGCGGGTGACGCCGGCGACGATACCGGGGCGGTTCTTGCCCAGCACGGTGATGACAATGCGATTGGATGCGGTCTCGGCCATGGGGGACCCTTCTCTTGGGAGTCGTGTACTGAACGCCCCTCATTGTACCGATTGGCGCGCGTCGCGGGGTGGAGCGGCGCACAATATGTACAAGAGCGTGAACCTTTTGTGGGAGCGCGTGCCCTGTGCTATTCTAGGCAGGCTGTTTTGTCTTGGTCGGAAACCAAGACACCCCTTATGTCCTGATTGGTAACCAGGACAACGAAGAAGAGGAGCCCTGCCATGAAGTCTGGTATCCATCCCGAGTACGTCGAGTGCACGGTGCGCTGCAGCTGCGGCAACACCTTCAAGACCCGCTCGACCAAGCCTGAGATCCAGGTCGAGCTGTGCAACGAGTGCCACCCGTTCTACACCGGCCAGCAGAAGTTCGTCGACACCGGTGGACGCGTCCAGCGCTTCGCCGACAAGTTCGGCGGTGCCGCTCAGGCCGCTCTCGAGCGCGAGGCCGCCAAGAAGGCCGAGCGCGCCAAGAAGGCCGAGGAGGAGGCCGCTAAGCGTGCCGCCGAGCGTGAGGCCAAGGCTGCTGCCAAGGCCAAGCGTGCCGCTGAGTTCGAGAAGAAGGCTGCTGCCGAGGCTGCCAAGAAGGCCGCTGAGGCTCCTGCGGAGGAGGCCGTCGAGGCTCCCGCTGCTGAGGCCGAGGCCACCGAGGCCGCTGCCGAGTAGCGTCTCGACTACATCGCAATCGAGCTGAAAAGATCGGTCCCGCGCATGCGGGGCCGATCTTTTTGCGTCTTAGTAATTGACAGTGAGTTATTTGGGTAGGCGCTCTTTGGCGGTAAGTTGTGTGACGTCGATGCGGAAAATGGCAACCCGGCCGATGCCCTCAGCCGTGAAGGCCGTGGAAGCTCCCGGTGCCGCATGCGCCATGATGAGCTCGAGCGCCCGCAACCGCTCTTCCTCATCGGTCACTTCGCACACGTTGCCCGACCCCATGATGCTCGTATAGCTGCGCGAATACGCACAGGAGTAATCGCCTTCAATGTTCCCGCGATCCCAATCGAGCTCCACGGCAACGGGTGCTCCCAGCCGGAACGCATCGGTCTTGCGTCCCTCACGAGCCGAGTGCACATAGAAGTGGGGGAGCGACGCATCCTCGTCCCACACATAGCCATAATTTACTGGGACGATAAACATCCCCTCATCGTCAACTGCCCCAATGCGCAGCACCTGACACGCCTCAATGATCTCAAGGACCCGTGCAGCATCGTTAACTGCCCGCTTCGCCAGCCGCATCGCCTTCATAGAAGCTCCTTTGTGTCGAATAACGCTCTATCGCAGCCAGTCTATCCGACCGAACCCGCGCCACAAAGCACCCCAAAAACCAAAAACGCAAGTTTTGGTAATTGACACCGTCCAACAACATTTCCAGCCATGCAAATACAAAATAGTGCAGCCATAGCTATAGGATCAACGCATCAATCAATAACACCTCGCATATCGCTAAAATGCAACAACAACACTCTCAATATCCAAAACTCACTTTTTTGCCTAACCCCTCAACCCAAACCCCGCCAAAACGCACCGGTAGGCCCCTGCAAGGCCCCGCGCCCCGCACATCGGCGCCTTCTCCGCAGGTCGTTTTGAGCGCACAGCGCGATAGGCCTGCGGAGAAGGCGCCGATGTGCGGGGCGCGGGGCCGGGTCGGCGGGGTGTCTACCGTGGTTTCCCTGTGACTGCACGCAACCTACGCATTACGGGTGTCCGAATTGGCTAGAGTAATCCCCGACTGTGCATACGCGTGCCTCGCGCACGAGATATGAGAAGGAAACCATATGGGATTCGTTTCAAAGCTGCTCTCTTTCGGAGCCGACAAGGACCTCAAGCGCTATCAGAAGATGGTCGGCAAGATCAACGATCTTGAGCCGGACTTCGAGAAGATGAGCGACGAGGACCTTGCCCATCAGACGGTTGTCTTCCGCGAGCGCTACGCGAACGGCGAGAGCCTCGATTCGATGCTGCCCGAGGCGTTCGCCACCGTGCGCGAGGCGTCCAAGCGCACGCTCGGCATGCGCCACTTCGACGTTCAGCTCATTGGTGGCATGGCGCTGCATGAGGGCCAGATCGCCGAGATGAAGACGGGCGAAGGTAAGACGCTCGTCTCCACGCTCGCCGGCTACCTCAATGCGATTCCCGCCAAGGGCGTGCACATCGTTACCGTCAACGATTATCTGGCCAAGCGCGACTCCGAGCAGATGGGTCGCATCTATAAGTTCTTGGGCATGACCGTCGGCCTGTTGCAAAACGGCATGCAGCTCGACCTTAAGCGCCCTGCTTACCAGGCCGATATCACCTACGGCACCAACTCCGAGTTCGGCTTCGACTACCTGCGCGACAACATGGTCGTCCGCCCGCAGCAGCGCGTGCAGCGCGGACACGCCTACGCCATCGTCGACGAGGTCGACTCCATCCTGATCGACGAGGCCCGTACCCCGCTTATCATCTCCGGCGCCGGCACCAAGTCCGCGAGCACCTATAAGAACTTCGCGCGTGCCGTCCGCGGTCTCACCCGCGGCGAGGAGCCCGAGTTCGACATGATGAGCGGCGGAGAGCGTCCGGAGCCCACCGGCGATTTCGTCATGGACGAGGCCAAGCACACCATCGCCGCCACCGAGCAGGGTCTGAAGAAGATCGAGCAGCGCTTAGGGATCGACGACATCTATGCCGACCTGTCCGGCCAGCTGGTGAACCACCTGCAGCAGGCCCTCAAGGCGCAGTACATGTTCCATCGCGACAAGCAGTACGTAGTCACCAACGGTGAGGTCAAGATCGTCGACGAGTTCACGGGCCGCATCATGGAGGGTCGTCGCTACTCCGAGGGCCTGCACCAGGCCATCGAGGCCAAAGAGGGCGTGCTCGTCCGCGAGGAGAACCAGACGCTCGCGACCATCACCCTGCAGAACTACTTCCGTCTGTACGAGAAGCTCTCCGGCATGACCGGTACCGCACTCACCGAGGACGCCGAGTTCCGTGAGATCTACAAGCTCGCTGTCCAGGTGATTCCGCCCAACAAGCCCGTTATCCGCAAGGACAACGATGACCTGGTGTACCGTACCGTCGATGCCAAGTTCAACGCGGTGGCCGACGACGTGGCCGAGCGTCACGCGAATGGCCAGCCGGTCCTGGTGGGCACCGTCTCCATCGAGAGCTCCGAGCGCCTGTCCCGCCTGCTCAACAAGCGCGGCATCAAGCACGAGGTCTTGAACGCGAAATTCCACGAGCGCGAGGCGCACATCGTCGCGCAGGCCGGTCGCCTGGGCGCCGTGACCATCGCCACGAACATGGCCGGCCGTGGTACGGACATCATGCTGGGCGGCAACCCCGAGGAGCTCGCCCGCGAGGAGGTCATCGCCAGCGGTATCGATCCGCTGGAGAGTCCGGAGGAGTTCGAGCGCGCCTATAAGGACGAGTACGCCCGTGCGCGCGAGATCTGCGCCAAGGAGCACGAGCAGGTCGTGGCTACCGGCGGCCTCACGGTCATCGGCACCGAGCGCCACGAGTCCCGCCGTATCGACAACCAGCTGCGCGGCCGTTCCGGCCGTCAGGGCGACCCGGGCGAGACCCAGTTCTACCTGTCGCTCGAGGACGACCTCATGCGTCTGTTCGGTGGCGATCGCATGGACAAGGTCAGCGCCATGATGGTGCGCTACGACATGCCCGACGATCAGCCCATCCAGAACAAGATGATCTCCAA
>CALULJ010000054.1 GCA_944321445.1 uncultured Collinsella sp. | reverse complement strand
AGCGGCCGCGCACCGTGAGCGGCGCGACCACGCCGGCGCGCAGGCGCGGGAAGTAGCGCATCTCCTCGGTGGAAGCGCTGTCGCGCGAAAACACGCTCATGGAGCCGCTCTCGATGACGCGGCGCGTCGTTTCGAGCGTGACGGGCGTGCCGGCAGGGCAGCGATCGGAGCCCTCGCCCCAGCACGCAAGCACCTGACGGCCATCGGTGATGCAGATGGCGGAGGCGAGCGTCTCGGGCAGGATGATCTGGCAGGCGCCGAGCGCAGCCTCGGGCGTCATGCCGTGGCGCGTGTGAACGAAGATCTTGGACGCAATGGACAGCGTGCGGTCCGTAGCGCTGGAAGTGAGATCATCCGGGACGACGAACACGTAGCTGAAAAAGAAGCACAGCAGCACAAGACCCGCGATGGTGACCACTGCGGGCACCGGATGCGGGTTGTCCATGAGGTCCCACACGAGCATGAGCAGAAGCAGCGGGACGCAAAGCCCCAGCAGCGCCGTCATGGCGACCTTGCTCGACCGCATGACCTTGGTGGGATTCAACCGCCGCGACCAGCGGATAGGATGCGGAATTCCGCCCACGGCACCTCCTCAACAAACACCAAAAGGGCCGGTGCGGCCCCAAAACGAATCCATACTATAGCGTCCCCGCCTCCCCAACCAGGGGGTCAGCCATCAGCCAAAAGTAACCTGCCCCCTTTTGGTGAAGAAGAGGGTCGGTGTATAAACAGTCTCTGGCAACTGGGCATTCGATTCGCGCAATGCATAAAAATCCGCTCAGAGCGGGCCGCTTCAGTTCACCGAATCCGTTCGGGACGAAATTTCGGTCTCTTTTCACCGTACGGGAAATACCCCTCGACAACGCCGCAGGATCCAACTGGGGTTTTCTCGACGGGTATTTCGCCGGTGGGCAGACGTGACCCAAATTTCGTCCCGAACTTTGCGTTTTCACTATACATCGCCAAAAACCAAACGTGGCCCGCCACTTTTGGTTGAGTTCCGACCAAGACCCCGCGCCCACGGTTCTGGACGTGACTCCGTCACCTCCGGCGCCGAAGCACCCGCAGCAACAAACCGGTAGGGCCCGCCCCGGGGTCTTCCTAAGCGCGCAATCCCGCAGGCCGAAGGCCGAGGACGCGCGCGTGGAAACCCCGGGGCGGGCCCGGTCAGGTCAGTTGACGCTACGCAGAGTACTTGTTGCGCTCGCCGAAGGTGCCGGGCTCGACGATCCAGCCGTCCTTCATGATGACGTCCATGTTCTCGGGGGTGAGGTCATGGATGTTCGTCGCCGGGTCGCCGTTGACGATGAGCAGGTCGGCGCACTTGCCAACCTCAAGCGAACCGGTCTCGTCGTCGCAGTGGGCCATCTTGGCGCCGTTGATGGTGGCGCAGGTGATGGTCTCGAGCGGGGAGATGCCCACCTTGTCGACGAAGTCGTACATCTCGTCGATGGTGACGTAGCCGTACGGGGTGACGAAGCTGAAGGAGTCGGAGCCGATGGTGAAGATCACGCCGCGCTTCTTGGCCTCACGCAGGCAGTCGTAGTTACGCTGGAGCTCCTTCTCGACCAGGGTGCCCTCGTACTTGTCGTGGATTTCGGGCACGTAGACCGGCGGATAGGTGGAGTACCAGGTGGGAAGGAAGCCGATGGTGGGCGTGAAGAAGGTGCCGTTCTCGGCCATGAGGTCCATGGTGCGCTCGTCGATGTCGAAGCCGTGGATGAGCTGCTCGCAGCCGAAGCGGACCGAATCGTAGGCGGCGGAGTGGGAGTTGTAGCAGTGGCTCCACACGGGGATGCCGACCATCTTGGCCTCGTCAATCACGGCCTTGATCTCGTCAGCGCAGTAGTGCTGGTCGCGGCCGGAGTCCCAGCGCCAGATGCCGCCGCCGGTCGCCCAGATCTTGATGGCGTCGGGGTTCTCGCGCAGGCGACGACGCACGGCCTTGCGCAGATCCCACGGACCGTCGACCTGATCGCCCCAGGGGTGGGACTCTTTGTTCTCGAGCTGGCTGCAGTGATGCGAGTCACCGTGGCCGGCGGTGCGGCAGAAGCCCAGGCCGGTGGCGTAGACGCGCGGGCCCTTGAAGACGCCGTTGTTGATGCAGTCGCGGACGTGGATGCCGAAGCGGCCGATCTCGCAGACGGTGGTGAGGCCGTGGGTCAGGCAGTCGTAGGCCTGCTTGACGGCGACGGCCTGCTTCTCCAGAAGCGGCTGCATGACCCAGTCGGTGTCATCGTCGGTCAGGTTGCCCGAGAAGTGCAGGTGGGTATCGATGAGGCCGGGCATGACGGTCTTGCCGGTGGCGTCGATGACCTCGAAGCCCTCGGGGGCGTCCTCGTAGGCGCCGGCATAGGTGATCTTGCCGTCCTCGACGAGCACGAGCGAGTTCTCGACCGGGGTGCCGCCCAGGCCGTCGACGAGCTTACCGTGAACGATGGCGTACTTGGTGGACATGGTTTTCCTCCTTTATGTAGGAAGTTGCAGACACATTAAGATGCAAGCGTGCCGCGTCAGCTCCTCCGACGCACTTCTCCCCAGGGGAGAAGTGCGTCGTGTTCGCGCAGCTCCTAGGCCTTCTTGGCCTTGGTAGCGAACATGAGGATCAGGCCGACGACGAGCCAGCCGATGACGATCGACCACTCGACGAGGTTCAGCGACGCAGGGCTGAACGGGAGTACCAGCAGACCGATGATGATGCAGCCGGCGAGGCAGGCGAGCACGATGCCGAACTTGCCACCGGGCACCTTGTAGGGGCGCGGCAGGTCGGGCTCGGTGTAGCGCATACGCAGGCAGGCGAAGGCGACCATGGTGCAGGAGAAGATGAAGGCGAGCGCACTCACGTTGGTCAGCGGGATGAGCATGTTCTTGCCCAGGAAGGGGCCGATGACCGTGATGACCGCGAGCACCATGCAGGCCAGGCGCGGGGCGCCGGACTTGGGATCGACCTCGGCGAACTGCTCGGGCAGCTGGCCCTTGCGGCCCATGGCGAGCATGATGCGGCTCGTGGCGCCATAGAAGGAGTTCATGGGGCCCATGGGGCCGAGCGTGGCGATGCACAGCATGATGATGTAGAGGATCATGTTGATGTTCTTCAGGCACGCCAGCGCGGGAACCGGGCTCTCGACGAACTCATGCCAGGGCAGGATGGTGCCGAAGGAGTAGATGCACACGATGTAGAAGCCGCCGGCCGCGAGAAGCGCCAGGGAGATGATCTTGCCGAACTTGTTCCAGTTGAGGCCCTCGGCCGCCTCCTCCGCCTGCTGCGGAATGGTGTCGAAGCCCGCGTAGAAGAACGGCGTGAGCACGAGGACCGAAACGATGCCGGCGAAGAGGTTGCCGGCAGAGGTCGCGGGCTCGCTACCGCCCGCATTGGTCACCTGCGAGAACACGGGCATGGCGTTCTCCGGCGAACCGGTGACAATCGAGATGCCCATGGCGAGCAGCATGCCGCACAGCAGCGCCTTGGTGAGGAACGCCTGCAGCTTGGCCGCGGACTGCGCGCCGCGCAGGTTGAGGTAAATCACGTAGGCCGCGAAGCCCAGCGCGATGACGGTCGGGATGAGGTAGACGTCCGCGCCCAGGATGGTGTAGAGCTTGAACGCGCGCAGCCACTCAAGGCCGGGCAGGCTGCCGAACATATCGGACACGAGCGTCGAGATGGCAATGGCCTCCCACGGGCACAGAATGCCGTTGCCCAGGGCAAGGAGCCAGCCGGTAATGTAGGACGGGATACGTCCGAAGCTGCGGTCGACGTACTCGACGATGCCGCCGGAGATGGGGATGGCTGCCGTAAGCTCGCCAAACACCGCACCGATGGGCACGAGGAAGATAGCACCCAGAAGAAACGCGATCATCGCGGGGACGGGGCCGCCGCCCACGACCATCCAGTCGCCCACCTGCAGCACCCAGCCGGTGCCGATGATGGCGCCGAAGCCAATGGTGAAGAAGTTCCACAGCGAGAGAGTCTTTTTCATGCCGCCCTGCTCGGCCGTGGAAACCGCCTTCGTATCCGCCATATCGCCCTCCTTTCGATTTTCGATTTCGCGCCGGAAACGCACCGACGCTCCCCTCTTTGCTGAAAACATGCTTACCGTTTTCGCTGGCACCCGACTTGTTTGAGCGGGTTTGTGCGAAGCGCAGGTCGCTGTTTTCCGCTTGGCCGAAGGCTTGCGCGCGAGCCTTCGTGCTTTCCACGGCATCCACGATACGGGCGCGGGGCCGCGGCGACGCACTCAAACCGATTGGGGGAGGAACGCGAAAACGAACGGACGCGATTTTCCGACGAGCGGTCGCAGGGCGGCCGCTTGGGGGTGCGGCGCGCCGTTTGTCGCCGGCTTCCGGCTGCTGTCCGTTACAACCGCTTGGCGATACAAGACCTACCCGGTTCTCGCAGGTGTGCTGGTAGCGGTACTATGTTACATACTGCATTGATGCCTCATGTGGATGGGAGGGAGCGGCATGAACGATTACGGGCCCGAGCGCCCCCATGACCGGCTCCCCGACCGCGGCGCAAGCTCCAGTCCCTATTCGACGGGATCGCTGGGAACGCGCGGAAGCGTGCGCCTGGTATCGACGCGCCAACCCGTCCGGAACCTGCCGGACGACATGAACGCACGCCACGGCTACTCGGCGTCGCGGCCGCATAGCCGCAGGACCGGCGGCAGCCGCACGACGGCGCGGACACGCGGCACCCGCAGCAGCCGGCGTCGCAGCTCGTACCCACCCAAGCAGCCCAACATCGTGGTCATCGTCATCGCAGCGGTGATCGAGAAAATCGCGAGCCTCTTCCGCCCGCGCCGCCGCTACGAGCTGCCCGCGCGCGGCCGTGGAGGCTCGCAGCAGCTGCACAACACGTTCCGTTCCGGATCGGCGGCGTCCACTTCGAGCTCGCTGCGCACGCGCGACGGCATGAACGGCCTGGGGCACCCTTCCGGCGCGGGCCGGCTCGGGCGCGGGCCGAGCTCGGTGATCGGGCAACCGCTTCCCCACTCGCACCGCTATGGGCGTGGGCGTTCAACGGGCATGCCCACGCTGCGCGGCCGCAGCGGACGCTCCATGCGCGGGCAGCGTTCGGCGATATCTATCAGCCCCGCTTCGCTCATCGCGCCCTGCGCCGCCGTCGCCGCGCTCTTCTTCGTCATCTCTTCATTCGTCTCGGTATCCCCGGCGGGCACGGCGCCCCAGGACGAGGCGACGATGTTCGACCTGCCCACGCTCAGCCCCACCGAGTTCAACGTCTCGACGCCCGTCTCGGAATGGAAGCGCGGCGAGATGCCCCACCTGTACCAAGGCGATGCCGCATGGGCGACGCTGCCCTACGGCGGGCGCACCGTCGCGGCCAACGCATGCGGCCCCACGACGCTCACCATGCTCTACGTGTACTTCACCGGCAACACGGACATGAATCCGGGGTCGATGGCTGCCTGGGCCGACGAGAACAACTACGCCCCCACCGGCGCGACCGAGTGGGCGTTCATGACGGAGGGCGCCGCGCACTTCGGGTTTTACGGCGAGGGCATCACCGTGACGCGCAACAGCATCGAGAGCGCGCTTGAGCAAGGGCACCCGGTCATCTGCGTCGTGCGCCCGGGCGGCGACTTTACCGACCTGGGGCACTACATCATTTTGAAGAGCATCGACGAATACGCGAACGTTGAGGTCTATGACCCCAATAGCCCCGCACGCAGCGCGCGCAAGTGGGATATCGTGCGCGTCGTGAACCAGACCACCATGGCCTGGGAGTACAGCGAGGCCTAGGACCGCGGAGCGCCGGGGGTTAGCGCTTGCCGCGCCGGTGCTTTGTGCGCTTCTTCCTCCGTGATCCCAGCCAGCCGCGCCGATGGAAATACAGCACCTCGGCGAACGCGAGCAACACGCACACGACGACAACCAGCGGATACCCCCATGACGCACGGATCATTGCCATGTTGTGGAAGTTCATGCCGTACCACGACGTGATGAAGGTAAGCGGCATGAAGATCGTCGCGATAACCGTCAGAAGCTGCATGATGCTGTTCTGGCGAATGTCGATACCCTCCTCATAGAGGCTGTGGAGCTGCAGGCTGTAGTCCTGCAGCGACTCGAGGCGCGTGGCCAAGCGATCGAGCTGCCGCTCCAGCGAGCGGAAGCGCAGGCGACCGCCGTCGGACACCAGGCCTCCCCCGCCCTCCGCTAGCTCTGCCGCGATATCCGACATGCCCTGGTAGAACGTATCGAGCCCGAGCAACCTGCGGACATCGGACATCATCTTGGCGCGATCGATGCGCGTGCGCCCCTCCAAAAGGCGCTCTTCCAGCTGCTCGAAATCGCGCCGAACGAGCGAAAGCGCTGCCGGATGGTCGCGTACCGTGAAGCGCATGAGCTCGCAGAGCACCGCCGCGGCGTGCGTGACCGGAATGGCCTCGCGCTCGATGAAGCTGAGGGCGCGCTCGCACAGCTCGACGTCGCCCATGAGATGCAGCGTATTCGGCTCGAGCACAAACGCCGTGCGCGACAGGCGCCCTTCCGAGCCATGCGCACTGCGTTCCTCCTGGTCGTGCGGCACGATGAGCACGCCTGCCGCCCCGCCCGCGTACAGCTCGACAAACGGCGCCGCTGCATGCGGAAGCTGGCGGAACACCTCATCGATGGTGCGGTTTCGCTGCAGATGCTGCTCCTCGTCGGGCGTAAGGACTTCGATGCGCTGGAGCTGCATGTCTGCGCTCGTTTCCGCGGTTGCTGTGCCGCGCGCAAGCTTGCCGTCTTCGATATGCCACGAATGCATGCGACCACTTCCACATATCCGATGCCGAGGGCAGCGCCTCCTACGTTCTGCTTCTTACCCGATTTTCGATGCTGCAGGCAGGTCGGCACTCTTTGGCCGGCGGAAATGTAGGGGGCTTGTCATTTCTACTTGCCGTTTCGTTCGGTAACTCGGGTAAAACCGGCCAGTTAGTGAACAAAACGGCAAGTAGAAACTATTGACCCCCTTCCGCGGACCCGGCGTCGCCAGGATCGAAGCCGTACTTCTCCATCTGCTGCACCACGACGCGCTGGCGCGCCAGGGCGGCGTCGGGATCCTCCGAGAACACGCTCGGCGCGTTGGGAATGCCCGCCATGAGCGTGCACTCGAAATCGGTCATCCGCGCGGGCGACGTGCCCAGCAGCCCCGGGGCAGCCTGGCCGATGCCCGTGTAGCCATCGCCGAAGTACGACGTGTTCACATAGAGCTCGAGAATTTCTCGCTTGGTGTAGGCGGCCTCCAAATCAAAGGCGGCAAACACCTCGGCGATTTTGCGCGTAAAGCGTTTGTCCTGCGTGAACAGGAGGTTTTTCGCCAGCTGCTGGGTGATGGTGCTGCCGCCTTCGCGCAGGCTCAAGGTGCGCAGGTCGTTGAAAGCTGCGCGGCAGATGGCGATAAGATCGATGCCTCCGTGGGAGTAGAAGCGGTGGTCCTCGACGGCCACCACCGCGTCGAGGTAGCGCTGCGGAAGCTCGTCGGCAGGCGTGTAGCCCGGCTGGTTGCGCGCATCCTCGACGACCTGCTCGATACTGTGGGCAGCAAGCGCGTCGCGATACATGCTGTAGCCTTCCCACACCGTCACTGCGCACGCGATGACTGCCGCCAGACATACAACCAGCAGCAAGCGTTTTACGATGCGGACGAACGCGTTCATCGTGCACCCCCTTAGCGCCTATTGTTTCCGGACTTGGCGCGCGCCAAACCGTTAACTGCAGGTTTGCGCCTTACAGTTTCGTCATATGGAAAGAAGGCGCCGTGGGAGTGCAGGTTTATCTGTCTTTTTGCAGGCCAAGCGACACCAGCACGTCTTTGCCCACGCGCTTGACCGCAATGTTCACGACGTCGCCGATCGCCTTGCTCAGTATCTCGCTCGATGCGGGATCGATGCGCTGCGACGCCTCGACGAGCTGACGCCACGACTGCTGGCCGCCCGCGAGCACGTCGGTGAAGTCCTTGGCGCCGCTGGCTACGATTGCCGCGCACACGGCATCGACCACGCGCTCGGTTTGCGCCTCGTCCATGGTGGAAAGCCATTCCGCTGCGATATCGCGCACAGCGCGCGACATATCGCTCAGGCGGTCCGCGCGAACGAAGCTGTTGCCTTCGATTTCCCAGGTAAAGATGCTGTGCTGGTCGATTCCCGCTGCGTGGCTCTTCACTGCGACAGGCTCGAGGGGACAGTCGAGCAGCATACCGATGACGGAATCCTGCGGCACAATGCGCACTACCTTCTCGCCCAGCCGCGCGTAATCCTGGGGGCGGAAGGTGGTTGCGTTAAAGCCCGGCGCATCGAAGCACCATACGCGCTCCACGCGGTTGCGCACATCATCGGTGCAAGCTAGTGCAGCATAGAGTGCCAAATTGCCACCTTTTGAATGGCCGCCGACGAACAGGCGATTCGGGACGAGTGGCGCGACCTCCTCGAGGAATTCCCGAGCGAGGCGCTGCGCCTCGATGCGCGGCTTGTATGTCATGTCCAGGTTCTCGCGCCATCCGGCAAGCGAGATGTCCGTGCCGGCAAACGATACGAACGCGAACGAATCGCGCCACACGTAGGCGGTCGCCATGAACTGCGTGTACGACACCTCGTCGTACACGCGCTGGAAGTAGCGAACCTCAAGATCGCGAAAGCGCGGGCTTGCCGTGAGCGCGAACAGGCAGCGCTTGATGTCTGCGGCAACCAGGCCGGTGAACATTCCCTCGAAGCGCTCGGCATGGGCGAAGTCGGCGAAGCGCACGGGCGATGCATGCGGGGCTAGCCACGCCGACAGCCTGTCCAGAATGCCTTTGGGAAGCTCGGGAGGGTTGGAAACGATACCTTGGCCGTTGAGCATGGCGGCCTGCGACAATACGGCAGCATCGACTTCGGAGACGGGCATCTCGTCGAAGGTGCGGAATTCTGATTCGAGATAGTCGAGCAACGTAGGCATGATCGGCCTCCAAGGTGGCTGTCTATCCGCCTTGTACCCGCTCGGGCGGCGCAGTAAGACGGAAGACTGCCTTTTCAGGTTCAAGTCCCTGCTAGGGGCCTCGACATGAAAAAGGCTCCATCGCTGGAGCCTCTAGTTCTTTATGGTGCGGGCGAAAGGACTTGCGTCCGCCTGCGGCGTCCGCAGCTTCGGGCGGCTGCGCCGCCCTCGCACGCTCGCTGGCAAACGCTCACGCGTTTGCTCAGCCTCGCGACCCTAATGGGTTCAAGTCCCTGCAAGGGGCTTCGACATGAAAAAGGCTCCATCGCTGGAGCCTCTAGTTCTTTATGGTGCGGGCGAAAGGACTTGAACCTTCACGGGGTTGCCCCCATATGGACCTGAACCATACGCGTCTGCCAATTCCGCCACGCCCGCGTGCTGTTCAATCTTAACAAACTGAGCGCCGAGTGCAAGGATTTTTTTGCGTGAATCTTGCCGCACATGCACGGGGCCCAGCCTGCGCGGCTGAGCCCCTGGTCGCACTACTTGTCGGTCGTCAGGTGAATGGCGAACCCGCCGATTTCGCGCTTGAAGTAGATCAGGCGCGTGGCGCCGTCCGGCGTGAGCGCGCGCGACTCCTCGTTGAGCTCAAACCCACGCTCGGTGAACCACTTCTCCGCCGCCGGCATGTCGTTCACATGGAAGCCGATGTGGCCGTTCGTGCCGCGGCCGTTCTGCTTCATGGTCTCGACAAGCGTCGCAGAGAACACCGCCTTCGGTGTCTCGATGGCAGGCAAGCCCATCAGCAGCGAAAAGTCCTCGGCAATCTGCGCGGCCTCCTCGGGATTCTTCGCATTGATGCCCACGTGGGCAACGTACATGTCGAACAGCTCGACAGGGTTCTCGGCATTCTGCGTCATGGTCAATCCTCTCGTTTGCAATCGTCAGACGCGCTCCCCGCATCTATTGTGCCATAGCATCCAGGATTTGCTTTTCGGTATCGGCCTTGCCCATACCGGTCAAAAAGGACACGCCACTCACGTACGCGCAGGTGATTCCCTTCGGAGCGATGGTTGTGGCAATGAGGAAATCGGCATCTTCGCACACGCGCGGCGCCTCCGCCATGCTGCAGCGCTCGATGGCGTACTGACCGGCAAAGCCGTGGTCGTCAAGCAGCTGCGTCACGCTTTTAGCGACGATGGCGGACGTGACGACGCCTGATCCGCACGATACGACGATCTTTTTCATGAGGACTCTCCCAACGCAAGTCGTTTCCCGCTTCAGGATACCCGCGAGGCCACGGCGCCGATGCCGCGTTGCTGCGTTTTTCTGTAAGCGGATGTGCGCGATTCGGTATGGGAGGGCTGTGGAGGCCGAAGCGCAAAAACGAAAGGGCCCCGCAGCCGGGGCCCAGAATCACCTGGTAGGGGCGGTGGGACTCCGCGCGCCGGCGGCGCGCGGTGCGCTGCGGCGGCCGGGCCGCCTTGCGCGCTCGCTGGGGAACGCTCGCGCGTTCCCGCAGCCCCGCGCCCTCGCGGGTTCGAGTCCCCGCAAGCAGCACAAAAGCGAAAGGACCCCGTCGCCGGGGCCCGAAATCACCTGGTAGGGGCGGTGGGACTCGAACCCACAATCCTTTCGGCCGAAGATTTTAAGTCTCCTGCGTATGCCAATTCCGCCACGCCCCCGTGAGGGTGTAGTCTACCACGACAGCTCGGGGATCCAGCCTATGGCGGGGTCGATGTTCGAAAGGGTCTCGTACATCGTGATGGCCATGCCCACGAGCAGGCTGTTCTCGCTCACAGTGAGCGACTCGTAGCCCGCGGCGCGCATGAGTTCGCGGATGATGATGGCGCCGCCCAGCATCACCGGTGCGCGCTGCGGCTGGATACCCGGCAGCTCGGCAATCTGGTCGACTGTGCGCACGCGCATGAGGCCGATGCACTTCGCCACGTCGGCGCCGGTGAGCTCGTGCAGGTGCACGAAGGAGGAATCGTAGACCGCGAGCTCATTGGCCATGGCGACGAGCGTCGTGACGGTGCCGCCCACGGCGACCAGCCGGTCGGGATGCTCCCCTGCCTCGTGCCAATACGACTCGAAGAGCTTGAGCGCCCACGCAGAACCCTCGTTGATCTGCTCAGACGTGGGCGGGTTTCCCACGAGATAACGATCGGTGATGCGTCGGCAGCCGATATCCAACGACTGCAGGCGACCCAGCTCCAGCGGCTGCCCCGGCACGTAGCTGCCCACAACGAGCTCGGTCGACCCGCCGCCGGAATCGGCGACCGCAATGCGCTGGCCGGGAAAATCGTGCGCCACACCGTAAAATGTCAGGCGCGCCTCGACCTCACCAGGAATGACCTGCGGGCGCAGGCCGAGCTTCTCCAGCCGAGCGAACAGCACGGCACCGTTTTCCGCGTCGCGCGCAGCGCTGGTAAGCGTGGTGCAGATGGCATCGGGACCGAAGTCCGCGATCTCGCGCACGAACTGCGCGCAAGCTTCGACGACGCGCTCGATTGCCGCCTCGTTGAGGCGACCCGTCGCGTCCACGCCCTGGCCGAGGTCCGTTATGACCGTATGCTTCGTGGAGCTCACGACCAATCCATCTTCGACAACCGCTGTCAGCAAACGAGACGACACGGTTCCCAAATCGATAGCCGCGACGCGCATACGGACCTCCCTTTATTGACCTCCTGTGGAGCTCACGGTCTCGCCCTCGGTCCCGCCGAAGAAGAACACCGTGTCCAAGACCTTAATGTACCACGGCGCGTCTTCGATAATCGCGGATTCGGCCTTCTCGGCCTCGCTCGCCGTCGTGGGAACCTCGGATTCGCCGGACTTCGAATCGTCGTCGCCACCGACCACGTCGATGCGCGTCTCACCCGGCAGCACCATGCCCAGCTCGGAGCGGGCCGACTGCTCGATACCTTCCTGCGACAGGTATTGGTCGACCTCTTCTTGCAGGCCGTCGTTGTAGGCGGTACGCAGCTCGAGCTGCTGGCTCAACACGTCGCCCGTACGCCACGCCACGTAGTAGTTACGCAGGGGGAAATAGAGCCCCACAGCGACCGCGATGACCACAAGCGCGATGAACAGCGGACGGAACGGACCGGAGATGAAGCCGTAGACCTGGCGCACGAACGCGTTGTCGGTGGCGTACTTCATGAAGCCGCCGGAACCGGATGCCCTTCCGCCGCGGCGCGATCCGCTTGCGCGCTTGGCACCCGCGGACGCGGAACCACCGCGTCGGGAGCCGTCGTTTCCCCTGCGGGAAGGTCCGGCGGCGCGCATCGGCTCACGCATGCCCCTGCGGGCAGAGGCACCGGAATCCGCAAAGCCCAAGGGCGCTGTTCCCGCGTAATCGGCAGCAACCGACCGACGCATGCGCGTCGAAGCGAGGGGGACAGGATTGTTGCGGTAGTGTTCCATAGGGCGCCTTGGGTGTTTGGAGTGCGTGTGCGCTGATGTTGCCTAGTAGTTATACCACGCGCGGCGCTTTCAGTTGTGCAGGCTTTGCGCGGGTGCGGCGCGATGGGCGGCGCGGCGACGTTCGCGCTGGATACGCGCTTTGCGGAAAGGCACAGGGAATTCTCCACCCGTTGTGAGCGCTTCTGGCCAATCGGGCTCCGTTGTGAGCGCTTTTGGCCAATGAAATCCCGGATAATCCTAAAATCGTTGGCCGAAAGCGCTCAGAACTGCTGCGGATTGGCCAAAAGCGCACACAACAGCCAGCGGGCACGAGCACGGCAGAAAAACGGCACCGAACCCGCTGGGAGTCCGGTGCCGCACGTGCGCTTCAACGAGCAGCTCAGCCCTGCGCAGAGGCTGCCGCTCCCTTCACGCTACTTGATGTTGTAGAACGCGTCGCGCCCGGCGTAGGTCGCGCTGGTGTAGAGCTCGTCCTCGATGCGGATGAGCTGGTTGTACTTGGCGATGCGGTCGGAGCGGCACGGCGCGCCGGTCTTGATCTGGCCGGCGTTGGTGGCCACGGCGAGGTCGGCGATGGTGGAGTCCTCGGTCTCGCCGGAACGGTGAGACACGATGCACGCATAGCCGGCGCGCTTGGCCATCTCGATGGCCTCGAGGGACTCGGTGAGCGAGCCGATCTGGTTCACCTTCACCAGGATGGCGTTGGCGGCACCCATCTCGATGCCCTTCTTCAGGCGCTCGGTGTTGGTGACGAACAGGTCATCGCCCACGAGCTGGACCTTGTCACCGATGCGCTTGGTGAGCTTCACCCAGCCGTCCCAGTCCTCCTCGGCAAGGCCGTCTTCGATGGAGATGATGGGATACTTCTCGACGAGCGCCGCCCAGTAGTCGATCATCTCGTCGGTGGTGAGCTCGCGGCCCTCGCCCTTGAGCACGTACACGCCGCGGTCGGCGTCGTAGCACTCGGTGGTGGCCGGGTCCATGGCGATCATGAAGTCGTCGCCCGGCTTGTAACCGGCAGCCTCGATGGCCTTGACGATGTACTGCAGCGGCTCCTCGTTGGTGGCGAGGTCGGGCGCAAAGCCACCCTCGTCGCCTACGCCCGTGCTATGGCCGGAATCCTTGAGCACGCCCTTCAGGGTGTGATAGACCTCGGCGCACCAGCGCAGACCCTCGGTGAACGTGGGGGCGCCGACGGGCATGATCATGAACTCCTGGAAGTCGACGTTGTTATCGGCGTGCACGCCGCCGTTCAGGATGTTCATCATGGGGGTGGGCAGGGTGTGGCCGTTCACGCCGCCCAGATACTGGTAGAGCTCGAGGCCGGTCGCCTGCGCCGCGGCGCGTGCGACGGCCAAGGACACACCCAGGATGGCATTTGCGCCCAAGTTGCCCTTGTTGGGGGTGCCGTCGGCCTCGATAAGGGCGGCGTCGACGGCACGCTGGTCGAAGGCGTCCATACCGATCGCGGCGTCCGCGAGCTCCTTGTTCACATGGTCGACGGCCTTGGTGACGCCCTTGCCCATGTAACGGTCTTTGTCACCGTCGCGCAGCTCGACGGCCTCAAACGCGCCGGTGGAAGCGCCCGAGGGCACCATCGCGCGGCCAAACGAGCCGTCGTCAAGCACGACCTCGACCTCAACAGTGGGGTTACCGCGGGAATCGAGCACCTCGCGGCCGTAGACATCCAAAATTTCGCTCATAGCCGAGTCCTTTCCGCCCTGTGGGCTGGATAGCAACTGCCAGGGCATAGGTTACCCTTAGCAAACTTTTGTTAGTATGCCCGATTTTTGAGCGTTGATTCGCCTGAATGCGATTTTTCTCGCCGCGGCCGAAATACCCGGTGGATAGACGATATGAGAAAGCCATTGAGGGGAAAGCCTCCCCGCGGCATACAGGGTCGCGGGCTGGGCGGGAACAATGGTG
>CALULJ010000053.1 GCA_944321445.1 uncultured Collinsella sp. | reverse complement strand
CATTGTTCCCGCCCAGCCCGCGACCCTGTATGCCGCGGGGAGGCTTTCCCCTCAATGGCTTTCTCATATCGTCTTTACAGGCCCATGCGGGGGTTCGAACCGCAAGGTCGCGAAGCTGAGCGAACGCGCGAGCGTTCGCCAGAGAGCGTGCGAGGGCGCGGAGGCGCCCGAAGCTGCGGACGCCGCAGGCGGACGCGAATCCTGTACGCCGCACCAGTCGAACTTTAAGGTGCTCCTCGGGGCACCTTTTTTGTTTAGGAGCCCTTGCGGGGATTCGAACCTCGCTGGAGGCGCGAGCCCCCTCGTTCCGTGAACGACGCATGTCCTATCGCCGAAAAGGCGCCATCGCGTGGCTGAAACCATCCCACAATGGAAACAAGAACAGGGAACGGGAATCTAGGAGCGCATAGCGAAAAGAGGCATGAGGATGGGAGCTGAAAAGACGGTGCGGCTTACGCTGCTCGCACATAAAAAGCGGCTCCCCGAACTTCCTGGTCAGCCGTCAGATACCCGCTACGGCATCGTGTGGGACGCCTGCCCCATCCCTCATCGGGGCTCGTGTTACGTGGTTCGCTTCGTGGGGCACGCCGAGGTACAGATTGTGGGATACATCTCACGCGATGGCTGCGCGTTCCATGCGTCGGAACCCCTTGAGGAAGACCCTTCCCAAAACACTGCGAGTCTCGTTCTGACGCGCGAGAAGGGCGAGAAAGTCGGCGCCGTGCTCGTGCGCACTGCTGCAGGGGATTTCGAACACATCAGTGATTTTCGCGGGGCTCTTGCGGGCACTATGCGCGAGGTGGCCGAGCCGGCAACGTGGAACACCGAGCGAAGCCTTGCGTACCGTGAGTTCATGGCAACGCTCTACCTGCGGTACTGTGTGTTCTTGCAAGAAGACGCGGACCCCGTCGCACCTGTCGCGCACAGCGGGGTTTCCGTCATCGACATGAATTACGAGCAGCTTGCCGCTCCCGTCGAGATCTTCAGGGATTTCAAGAGCGCCCTACTGCCCGATGCCATCGCCACGCTGCTCTTCCGCATCGAGGCGAACGATCATGCTTCCGGCATCGAGCGCTACGCTCATCGCGTGCTGGCAACCATCGATATGCCGCGCCTGCGCTCGCTCGCCACGATCGGCGAGGTCAATCTTGCCTACATCGAGCATATGAACGGCTTCTACATCAACTGCAATCGCGATGTGCTGACTGCAGACGACCTCGCGTTCCTCTTCGGTATCGAGGCGCGGCTCAACCGGCTCTCCGCAATTCTCGGGCGCATGGGGGCGGGCTTGGGTCCCGTCGCGTCCTCCCCGTCGGAAGCGGCGTGTGCGGAGCTCGACCGGGTGAGTCTCGAGAGCGTGACGTCCCATGTCGACCGCTTGGTTCACGAGTCGGGCGAATCGCTGCACTGCGCTTGGTCTGAGCCGGGCGGCATCGCCTGCAGGCTGGGAGGCGAGTGGGATGTTCGCATGCATTTGGCGGAGATTTGCGAGCAGCTGAACGTACTCGTTCGTCTGGAATATCGCTTTGATTACCGCGCACAGGACGGCTTGATATCGCTTCAGTTTATCTCGCCCACATCCGATGCCATGCCGTTCCATCGATACGATTGCTGTCTGGGCGCATGGGTCGATATCGATTGCGCGACGCGCGAGCGCATGGCAAAAGAGTACGCACGGCGCGTTGCTCTTGTGCTCGCCGCTGCGTGTTTCGTGGCGAGTCCCAGTGTTGAGCGGTGCGAAATCGAGGCCTTCGACACGCCTAGCGATCAGCGCGAGCGCTATGCGTTCGACCGCGCGGAGTTCCGGGTGTCTATCGCTGCGCGGGCACATGACCTTATGGGAACCTCGCTGGTCGACGGCGGCGCCGGCGAGCTGGCGGCGCGAATGACAATTCCCGGAACGTTCTGCAGAATCGTCGACAACGAGCTGCTTCGCATGCCGCGAGATGACAATCGGCTGCTTCCTGATGATCTGCGTGAGCTCTTGCATGCCGATACGGCTGCGGAGCTCGAAGTCGTCGAAGATGAGGGCGACCCCTACCGCATTCGTCTGGCGCGGGCGCGCGAAGCGGCGGAGAGCGACCTGGCATCTGCCGAGTCCATGCTTCACGAGCTGATCGATGAGATTGAGGCCGTGTGTGTGGGGGAGGAGCTGCTGAGCAATCGGCCCGCGGTCACGCAGTTTTGCGAGAACCACGTGGGCAGGCTCATCTTGCCCCTCTATCTGCCCGACACGGAAACCCGGGTGCTGCGTGCTCCCGATGCGCTGTATTTCGCGCAGCACGAGCTGTGTGCGCTGCATTTGGCGCGCGGCGCGCTCGATCTGGCGCTCGTCGAGGCGCGGCGTTTGCTGGACTTTGCATCGACCTCGACCCAGGCGCACTTCATGCTCATCAACGTGCTGGCGCGCTTGAGGATGTTCGATGACGTTATCGAAGTGGTGAAGCACGGTCTGCGCACGGCGTACGACCGAGATGCCATTGCGTACCTATATTACCGGCTGGCGTTCGCCTATTGGAACCGGGGAGACCGGCTGACGGCGCTTGCCTGCTACCGGCTTGTCCCGGCGGGGGAGCACATCAGCGCCGTCGCGCAGGAGGAAGCGCGCGAGCTCATGGGCCGCATGGGGCTCACGACGCCGCTGGACTTCAAGCAGGCGGTGACGATCGTGAAAGCTGCCGGCGTTCCTGTTCCGCCAACGGAGGAGCTGTTCAACCACGTGGCGAACGTCGCAGTGCTGCTGCTGGACAACGGGTTTTTCTACCTTGCTGCCCGCTGCGTATACATCATGTGGCGCATGACCGGCAAAGATGAGCTGGGCGTTCTGAGCAAGTCCCTGCTCATGGAGTAGGGCGCGGGGTTCGAATCCCCAGCGCACATTCATGAAAAAAGCCCGTCACCGCAAGGGCAACGGGCTTCAATTTCTAACTGGCGGAGAGCTGGGGATTCGAACCCCAGATTCCCTTGTGGGGAATACTCGCTTAGCAGGCGAGCACCTTCGGCCTCTCGGTCAGCTCTCCGGGACAGTGACGCTTATCTTAGCGCACAAGCGCCTGCAAGCGCAAGGGAAAAATCAGCACTTTGAGACAGAGGTGCCGTGCAGGAAAAGCTCTACACAAAGAAGCTATTGTCGACCACGATATCCCGTGCATGTACCCGCAGGATATCCCAGTTAAATAGGTCAATAAGCTGTTCGGCGCTGCGTGGGGTCGCATCGGGCGCGAGGCCAGCCGCCGCCGCAAGGCGCCCTAGCAGCCGCTCCGGCGTTCCGAACGTGCGCTTGAGCTCGCCCAGATCGCAGTCGTGTTCGCGCTTGGACAGCCGACGGCCGTCGGGCGCAATGAGCATGGGGACGTGCGCATACGTCGGCTGTTCGTACCCCAAAAGATGCTGAAGATACATCTGGCGCGGTGCGGATCCCAGCAGGTCGCGCCCGCGCACGACCTCGGTGACGCCCATCTCGGCATCGTCCACCACAACAACCAGCTGGTAGGCGAACACGCCGTCGCTGCGCTGAACGAGGAAGTCGCCGCAATCGCGCGCAAGAACCTCCGTGTGGGCACCGTAGACGCGGTCGATAAACGATATCGTTCCCGCGGTATCGCTTTCTTCGGGAACGCGCAGGCGGAGCGCCGCAGGGCGCACGCGCCGCTTTTCCTCGATCTGCTGGGGCGTAAGGTCGCGGCACGTCCCGGCATAGACGGGCGTGCCGTCGCTCGCATGCGGGGCACTCGCGGCATGGAGCTCGGCGCGCGTGCAGAAGCAGGGGTACACAAGCCCGCGCTCCTCAAGCCGCGCCACCGCATCGCGGTACAGGTCGAGTCGATCGTGCTGATAGATGGGGCCTTCATCCCAATCGAGCCCGAGCCAGTGCAGATCGTCGACAATCTGCTCGGCCCGCGCTGCATCGGCACAGCGCGGGTCCAGGTCCTCGATGCGCAAGACCATGCATCCACCCGCGGCGCGCACCGAAAGCCATGCGATAAGGGCCGAGAACACGTTGCCGAGGTGCATGCGGCCCGAAGGCGACGGCGCAAAACGCCCGACCGTGGCGCGGTCTGTTAAATATCCACTCTGACCTGCGGTATTCATGTTCGTTACGGCTGTCTCCATCTTAGAAATTATCATATGTTAATGCACCCTAGGGCATTATCTTGCACAATGATACCCGCTTTGCACGGAAGGGATGGTCATTGTGAGCGAGTCGAATACGGAACGCCAGCAGGTCGTGGGCGCAATCAGTGCCATCGGGGACGGCTTGCTTTCTCAGGAAGATATCGAACGCCTGGCGGGATCCGCCCGTATCCGCTCATTTAACAAAGGCGAGCAGCTCATCGCGAGCGGTGACATGCCTGCCTCCGCCTGCATCCTCACCTCTGGCGTCGCGCGCGCGTTTTACGTTGACTCCGCCGGCAAGGAGGTCACCGATTGCATTGCATTCAAGCCCGGTGAGGTTTTGGTTCCCTCCGCAGGCCTAACGACGCCATCCCCGGTGTACGTCGAGGCGGTATGCGATTTGGAAATCCTCCAGATCGATATCCACTGCGTGATCGATATGCTCGAGACGAGTTTCGGGCTCAATAAGCTCTACAACCGGCTGCTTTTGAGCTCGTGGGATTACCACTGGGCCATCAAGCACGTCATCAGCCAAGAGCGGGCAAAGGACCGCTATCTTTGGTTCCTCAAGGAGTTCCCTGGCATGGCAGGCGTCGTTCCCGCGCGCCACATCGCTTCGTTTCTGGGCATGACTCCCGTTACTCTTTCACGCCTACGCGCCGAGCTGCGCCAGGAGGCAGAGTAGCGGAGTACAATAATCGCACGAGGTTGCGAGACAGGAAGGCTGAGCTCTCATGCGGGTATGCACCAGGTGCGGCAGCGCGCTCGATGATAATGCGAAATTCTGTACGATCTGCGGCCAGCCGGTCGAGGTGGCGACGGTCGGTCAGATGAAGCGCCGTCGGACGGTGGCTATCGTTGTGGCGGTGGCGGTCCTGCTCGCTTTGGTGGCGGGTGCTATCGTGGTCGTTATGGCCAACCCGTTCGGCGCGGCCGACCAGCAGCAAGAGGAGCGGTCCTCGGCGGTCGTGCAGGTTGAGCGCACGGAAGGCGAAGGCACAGCACCGACCGACGATGGCCAGCAAAGCGCTCCCGAGAAGGACGAAACCCAAGCAGACGCCGCGATCATCCAAACGAAGGACGGCTACGTGTGTCCGGATTCCTCTACGCACGTCTACACCGACAGTGAGCTGTATGCCATGAACGCCGCGACGCTCGAAATCGCGCGCAACGAAATCTTCGCCCGCTATGGCCGCGAGTTCAACAATGAGCGCCTGCAGTCGTACTTCGATGCGCAGCCCTGGTACACGCGCCGCTACAGCCCCGAGGAATTCGACGCCATGGACAACCCGCTCAACGCAACGGAGAAAGAGAACGTCGAGAACATGCTGCGCGTGCAAACCGATCTGGAAGAGCGCGCCGGCGAGTAGCCAGCTTCCACGTAGAAACTTAGAGCTACTTAGATCTGCTTAGAAGAACTTAGAACTACTTAGAAGAAGTGAGAGATTCCAAAAGACTCGGCAGGCTGCTCGGATAGTCTGCTTCGACAGAAAGAGGATTGGTTGTTCGAGTTGGCGCCGCGTTGGTCTTGAGTCCAACCTTCGCGTTCGTTTGCCATGTTCGACGAACGCAAAAACGCCGCCTCGCGAATCGCATCGCGAGGCGGCGTTGTCGTGTCGTGCGGTTGCCTGAGCCTACAGCGGCAGGGCGGTCATCTGGGTGTAGACGCGGGTCTGGTACTCGCGGTCCAGGTCGTACAGGCCCTTGGGATCGCCGCCGAACAGCTTCATGTTGGTGATCATATCGCGGGCGTTGGTCTCCTCCTCGCCCTGCTCCTTCACGAACCAGTCGAGCATCTGCATGGCGCGGATGTCGTGCGCTTCGAGGGCGACCTCGTAGCAGTGGTGGATGAGGCTCGTCACGTACTCCTCGTGCTCAAGGCCGGCCTCGAGCGGAGCGAGGTCGTTGTCGAAGGTCTTGTCGGGCTGCGCGATGGCCTTCATCACGGGCTTGTAGTCGTTATCCAGCAGGTAACGGCGTAGGGCCATGGCGTGGTCCATCTCCTCCTTGGCCTGGATCTCGTACCAGTTGGCGAAACCCTTGAGGCCGCGGTCCTCGTAGTAGTCGGCAAAGGTCAGGTACAGATAGGACGAGTAGAGCTCCTTGTTGATCTGGTCCTCGAGCACCTCGGCGACCTTCTCGTTGATGGCCATGTGCGCATCTCCTTACTCGCGCGCCGTCTACCGGACGGCATGGTTGCATATCGAACAAAGTATACCCATCCGTGTGGACTCATAAGGCGAAAGAGGGTGCCGGCTCCTTTGGGGCGCGGTTTTGCGCGGTCACCGATGGCCGGCGCCCTTCTTTGCTGATTCGTTACCTCGTTCTGCCTGCGTCCCGTCATAATGAGAGGCACCGGAGTCCGCCTTGGAGAAAGGTGCGCTATGCATATGAGGGAGCGCTTCGCGCAGACGTTCGTTCTGCCCGTTTTGGTAATGCTTGCGGCGGCGTTCGCGCTGCTGTCGGCTTTGTGTGTCAACCCTGCTCAAGCGCTTGCTGACTCCTATGCCTACGGAGTCGAAATCCAGGCGCAAGTTCAGGCAAACGGCGACCTCAAGGTGAGCGAGCGCCGCTTGTTCGAGCTCGACGACGATGTCAACGGTGTCTACTGGACCATTCCGTTCGCGACCAACCAACAGGGCTTGACATCGACGGTGAGTATCGACGGGGTGTCGATCACCGATTACGCAGAGGGCGGAGAGCCGCGGTCGTTCCAGCGCGTCGACGCCGCCGAAAACGGCCAAGACGGTGTCTACACGACATCGACGGATAACGAGGCGCTCGAGCTCAAGGTCTTTACGCCGCATGAGGACGGCGACGTCTTTTACGCGACGGTCGACTACACGCTAACCGGGGCGGTTATGGCGTGGTCCGATACCGCTGAGCTGTACTGGCAGTTCATCGGGCCGGATTGGGAGGAAGATTCCGAAATCGTCGGTGTGCTCATTCGCTTTGATGGTGCTGCCGATTCTGGGGTCGCAGCGCTGGCCGGTAGTAACCTGCGGGCGTGGGGTCACGGTCCTCTCGACGGATCGGTGACGCTCGACGCCGCCGAGCCGTTGGTCATGTTGGATATGCCCCGCGTGCAGGCAGGAGAATTCGCCGAGGCACGCGTCGTTTTCCCGACGGCATGGGTGCCGGAGCTCGCCGCATCGGACGAGGCCCGCCTGTCGACCATCCTCGCAGAGGAGAAGGCATGGGCTGACGAGGCCAACGCGCGTCGCGAGCAGGCGCGCACCATCGTGGGCGCGGGCAGCACGGCGCAGGTGTCGATTTCGGCGATTTTCCTGATAATCGTGGGCTATCTCAAGTTCACGCGCGGTCGCAGCCCCAAGCCTGTGTTCCAAGAGACGTATTTCCGCGATGTTCCCTCGGCCGACCACCCGGCCGTCATAGCCGCCTTCATGGAAAACGGCGATGTGCCCGACCGCGCTTTTGTGGCGACGCTCATGAAGCTGACCGACGAGCGCGTTATCGCCCTCGAGGTCCAGACGGTTGAGAGGAACGGCCTGCTCGGCACCAAAGAGGAGGAACAGTACTGCCTGAGGCTTCTTAACCGTGCCGCCGCGACCGACCCCATCGACCTCGCGGCGCTGCGGCTGTATTTCGGCGATGTGTCCGACGGGGCGACCGAGGTGCCGTTCGACCAGGTCAAATACCGTGCTGAACACGATGCCGAAGCCTACAAGGAGCTCGTTGACGACTACAAGGCAGAAATCTCCGCGCAGCTGGAGCAGCGCTCTCTCGTGCAAAACGATGGCGGGACCCTCAAGGCGACGGTCATCGGTATCGCCATCGCGTTGGGTATCGCTTCGCTGCTCTTCTTCCTGTTCACGGACTTCGCCAATCTCGGTGCGTTTGCTATCTCCATCTTGCTGCTCATAGCGGCAGCGGTGGTGGTCATGACGTATCGCGTCTACTCGCAGGAGGGCGTGGAGCTGCGCGAGAAGTGCGAGGCCCTCAAGCGCTGGCTCGAGGACTTCACCCGTTTGGGCGAGGCGGTCCCCGCCGACGTGACACTGTGGAATAAGTTGCTGGTCATGGCTGTTGCGCTCGGTGTTTCCGACAAAGTGCTGCGCGAGCTGGCCGATGCGGTTCCGCGCGACGTTCGCGAAGACTACTACGGCGGTTACTACTACCCCATCTACTGGTGGTGCTACCCGCATGGACACCTGGACTCACCGACCGATTCGATGCGCACGGTGCAGGCGGCATCGGTTGCTGCGCTGGCGTCGAGCCTCGATGCGTCAGGCGGCGGCATGGGCGGCGGTTTCTCGATTGGTGGCGGTGGCGGCGTCGGCGGGGGAGGCGGTGGCACGTTCTAGCGACCGTGTCGCCCCGATTCAGGCCCGTGCACTCGCGTGGAAGTCGTATCGCACCTCACCCCGTGGTCAAAAATCCGTCGAGTCGGGATTTTGGCCACGAAATGGGGTATCAAGTGTTTAATGTTATCAGCTTAGTAGCATTATAATTAATGTAAGACATTGCGATTTTTGCCCTGCGGGGTGGGGCATCGCCACCGTGGCAGTATCCCACCCCACAGGACTTGCGAGCCAAAGCGCGCTATGCTGGGAAAATGTGGTGCCCGTCAAACTCCGCGAGCCCCGACTCGACGGATTTTTGACCACCATTCTGCACCCGATACGAATCCGAGCGACCAAGCGAGCAATGGATTCGACTCAGTGACCCTTCGAGAGACGCGAACGGGCTAGTCGGAAAGCCTCAGGCGATACAGGTACATCTCGCGCGGCACAAACTTGCGCTCATCGCGCGTCGCCCGGTGCGCCGCCGCCCTTCTGAGTCCACGGCGCTCGTAGAACTTCCAATCACAATCCGTATCGGTGTACAAAAACGCTTGCGTATAGCCCTGCGAGGCGATATGGTCCGCGGCGGCGTCGAGCAGCACCGATCCTATCCCGAGCCCTTGAGTGTTGTGGTCGACGGCAAGCAACGTAATCTCGCTGGAACCGTCGATGCCGCTTGTGCGCAACAGGTCCTTGTCGATGTTTCCCGTAAGGGAAATGAACTGTTCATAGCGAGCGAGCGCATCCTTATCGATGGTCCTCATCTGCGTGAAGAAGTCGCGCGATGCCTCGTTCCAGCGCTGCGTCCAGGTGGGGTCCGGCTGGCCCGTGCGCGCGAGCACGATGCCGCGCGGTGCGTCATCTACAAGCGCGACCTGTGAAAACGTCGATACAGACAGGCAATACGCCAAGTCGTCGCACGCCTCGAGGAAGTTATAGACCTCGCTGTTCTCGTTCGTGTGCCAGCAGTCTTGCAAAATGGTCGCGATGCTATCGAAGTCCGTCTCCTCGAAAGGGCGGTAAAGGACCTTCGATACCATGTGAACCTCCAGATAAGCGCAGCAGGGGCGGACGTGACGTGCATACCGTTCTACCACTGCGCCCGGACAAAGATATGATGCCTTCGTGGTCCCGTCTTTTTGGGTCGCTTTTCCGTCAAAGCGACACGTTGTCTCGGCGATTTCTTCAAAAACGGCGTCGGGCACGCATGCGCGCGCAGGGCGTTGCGCTACATTAGATGGGTACCCATGCGTTCGCTGAAGGCACGACCGCTGCGGGCGCGGACACGAAGGAGGGGTTGCATGGCAACAGACGTGAAGATCAAGCGCGCCTTGATCTCGGTGACCGACAAGACGTGGGTCGTTGAGTTCGCGCGCGAGCTGCAGACCGTCTACGGCGTGGAGATCATTTCCACCGGTGGTACGGCCCGTGCGCTTGAAGAGGGCGGCGTCACCGTCGTTCCCATCGAGGACTACACCGGATTTCCCGAGATGATGGATGGCCGCGTCAAGACCCTGCACCCCAAGGTGCACGGCGGCTTGCTGGCGCGCCGCGATGACCCCAAGCACATGGCCGAAGCGGCCGAGCACGGTATCGGCATGATCGATATGGTCGTCGTGAACCTATATGAGTTCGAGAAGACCGTGGCGAACCCCGACGTGACGTTTGCCGACGCCATCGAGCACATCGACATCGGCGGCCCGTCCATGCTGCGCTCCGCTGCGAAGAACGCCGATTCTGTGACCGTCGTGTCCGATCCCGCCGATTACGGTGCGGTTCTTGCCGAGATGGCCGAGCACGACGGCGCCACGACGCTCGAGACCCGTCGTCGCCTGCAGCTGAAGGTGTACCAGACCACGGCTGCCTACGACACGGCCATCGCAACGTGGCTGGGCAAGCAGGCCGGCGAGGCCGATACCTCTCCCGCGACGCTCGATTTGCATCTGGAAAAGGTTGATGATCTGCGTTACGGCGAAAATCCGCAGCAGATCGCGGCCATCTATCGCTTTGCCGATGACTTTGCCGCCAAGGGTTCCTCTGCAAGCCCGCTGGTGGGTGCCGAGCAGATTCAGGGCAAGCCGCTTTCCTACAACAACTATCTCGACGCCGATGCCGCATGGAACCTCGTGCGTGAGTTCGACGGTCCCGCCTGCGTCATCCTGAAGCATCAGAACCCCTGCGGCTCCGCCGTCGCCGCGGACATCACCGCTGCCTACGACGCCGCGTTCGCCTGCGATCCCAAGAGCGCTTTCGGTGGCATCATCGCCTGCAACCGCGAGGTGCCCTACGAGCTCGTCGAGCACTTCGCCGACGAGAACAAACAGTTCGTCGAGGTCATCATCGCCCCGAGCTACACGCCCGAGGCCCTCGAGCGCATGGCCAAGCGCCCCAACCTGCGCGTGCTCGCCACCGGCGGCGCCGACGGCCACGCCACCTATGAGCTGCGCTCCGTCGACGGCGGCGTCCTCGTGCAGAACGTCGACACCGTCTCCGAGGACCCGGCGACCTTCACCTGCCCGACCGATCGCAAGCCCACCGATGACGAGATGGCCGAGCTCATGTTCGCCTGGCGCGTCTGCAAGGGCGTGAAGTCCAACGCCATCCTCATCTCCAAGAACAACGCCGGCATCGGCATGGGTCCCGGTCAGCCCAACCGCGTCGACTCCGCGCTGCTTGCCTGCGAGCGCGCCGAGGACGCCTGCGAGCGCATGGGCTGGGAGAAGGGCGGCTTCGCCTGCGCATCCGACGCCTTCTTCCCGTTCCGCGACAACGTGGACGTGCTTGCCGCGCATGGCGTGACCTGCATCATCCAGCCCGGCGGATCCAAGCGCGACGATGAGAGCATCGAGGCCTGCAACGAGCACGGCATTGCGATGGTGTTCACCGGCGCCCGCCACTTCCGCCACTAGTCGGCTTCCCCAGGTATCCGACCTTGCCCCTCATTCGGTCGGTCGCCGCACGCGAGGCGTGCTCCCTCCCTCTTTCGGGGCAATCTCGGGCACCTGGGAAAGCCTTGCCGGCGCACCGAGGCACGCCACCTCGGGGCTCAATCGTCGGGCGCCGCACGCAAGGCGTGCGCCCTCCTCTTTCGCCCCGATCTGGCGCACCTCGGCACGCCTTGGCGTTGGCTGGGCTGCGCTTGCTTTGGACAGGTGCTCTTCTCCTGCGGGGGAGGGGCGCCTGTTTTTGTCTTTCGGTTGCGTGGAGTATCATGGGGCGGCGTTAGGCCAAGATGAAAGGTGACGGCATGGCTTCCGATGCTTTCGATAGCGAGCTGTTTTCGAGTGCCGATGAGCAGCGTGCATATGAGGAGTTCTGCGAGCGGCAGGAGCGCGCGCAGACGTTCCAACTTGACGCGCCTGCACTCGTGTGCCGCTGGCGCATGGCGAAGCGCCAGGTTCCGCTGCTCAACCGCCATATCCGCGCGCTTTCGCAGCGCACGGTGAACGGGGCGCCGCTTTCGCACAACATGCTCTCGTGGGCAAAGCAGCACGTGGAATGGTCGCTCGCGGAGGGCGACTACACCGATCCCGACGGCGTGCTCATGCTTGTCATCGACATCAACGGTAATGCCGCCATGACGGTGGGTTCCTACGAGCCGCTCGGCGAGCTCACCGCAGGTCAGCTCACTCAGCGCGCGGAGGACGCCCGTGCGGAACAGGCGGAAACCGGCGTCGCGCCCGAGGTTCTCTGCGCGGTACAGGAAGGCGCGCTCCACATCGTTGCCGATGCAGATGAAAGCCTGTGCGGCTCGATGACGCTTGTCGTGCAGCTTGCCGAGACGCTTGGTCACGATATCGTGTTCGCCAGCTCGTCCGATTCCCTTGCGGGCGCTCGCTTCTTGGTATCCGATGAGCACGGCGTGGTGCTTGCGGCCGATTGCGCTGACGAAGCTGCGGAGGATTTGCGCTTCGCCCGCACGCTCCAGTGCGGGGTCGCAAAGCTCTTTTCCTAGGAAGCTCCCCGCCAGCCTTACATTGCTGCAACCTCGCGCAAGTCCATAGCGACGCACGGCGCACCGCGGCATAATGGTGACGTGAACCGGACCGTCGAAGGAGCCGCCATGCCGCTGATCTATATCGTGGAGGACGATGCCGCCATCCGCGCGGAGCTCGCGCAGGTGCTCGAGCGCAACGGCTACGAGACAGCCTCGTGCGCAACGTTCGACACGGTGGTGGGTGATATCGTCGCCGCGAATCCCGACCTCGTGCTCCTCGACCTCACACTCCCCGGAACCGACGGGCAGTTCATCTGCCGCGAGCTGCGCGAGCGCTCCGAGGTTCCTATCATCGTGCTCACATCCCGCGTCACCGAGATCGACGAGGTCATGAGCATGACCATGGGCGCGGACGACTTCGTGCCCAAGCCCTACAGCTCCCGCGTGCTCGTGGCACGCATCCAGGCGCTGCTGCGCCGTGCATCCTCCGCACCCGACCGCAATGTGATTGCGCACAACGGGGTCGAGCTCGACCTGGCGCGTTCGGTCGCGAGTGCAAACGGCAAGCAGGTCGAGCTCACGAAAAACGAGATGCGCATCCTGTCGCTGCTCATCAAGCACGCCGGATCGATCGTCTCGCGCGAGGCCATCATGCGCGACCTGTGGGATTCCGACGCCTTCGTCGACGACAACACGCTCACGGTGAACATCAACCGCCTGCGGAGCACGCTCGAGAAGATCGGCGTTACGGGCTACCTGTCGACGCATCGAGGCCGCGGGTACTCGGTGTAGGCGGCCGCGATGTCATACTGGTCCTATCTTGCCTCGCAGCTTGCCAGCGCCTTCATCGTGTGCGCCACCGCGGGGCTTTGCTGTTTCATCCTTGTCGTCTCGGGCATCGGCTGGCCGCTTGCGCTGCTGGTGAGCGGCTTGGTGCTGGGGGCTGCGCTCCTTTGCAGCGTGGCGTCGTGGTTGCAGCGCCGTTCGTTCTACGACGACTTGGAACGCGGGGCGGCGGACGTCGAGCACCCGCTGTGGATCGCCGAAATGACCGACCGCCCGGATTTCATCGAGGGCGAGGTCACCTGTGATGCCCTGCGCGCCATCTCGAAGGCCGCCAACGACGACGTGGCGGAATACCGGCGCCAGGTGAAGGACTACCGGGAATACGTCGAGACGTGGGTCCACGAGGCTAAAACGCCTCTGGCCGCGGCGCACCTTATGCTCGAGAACCTCGTGGAATCGGTGCCTGCCGATGCGAACGCCGACATCGTGTTCCAAAAAGCCAGCGCGCTGGAGGAAGAGATCGAGCGCGTCGAGGGTTACATCGAACAAGCGCTGTTCTTCGCCCGGTCTGAGACGCTTGATCGCGACTACCTCATTCGCAGCCACAGTTTGAAGGACCTGGTGTCATCGGCCATTAAGGCGAACGCGCGCATGATGATCGCCGCGCATGTGGCGCCCGTGCAGCGAGGTTTGGAGCTCGAGGTCTTCACGGACGACAAGTGGATGGAATTCATCCTGGGTCAGCTCATCCAAAACAGCGTGAAGTATGCGCGCAGCGAAGGCGCGACCATCGAGTTTTCTGGCCGCCTGCTCAACCCCGGCAAGGCCGACGAGAGCATCGAGCTCGCCGTGCGCGACAACGGCTGCGGCGTCCCGGCCTCCGACATCCCCCGTGTGTTCGATCGAGGCTTTACCGGCCAAAACGGACGTTCCGGCAAGCGTTCGACCGGCATCGGCCTCTACCTGGTTAAGCGCCTCTGCGACAAGATGGGCATCCGCGTCGAAGCCGACTCAGTGGAAGGGGAGGGCTTCACCGTGCGCCTGCTGTTCTCGGCAAACAAAATGCACTACTTCGAGAAGTAACGAGCAAGTAGAGATTGCGTGCGGAAAAGCGGGGGCGACATACAAGAAGCGGCACCCGAAAGGGTGCCGCACCATTCTCACTCCCCGCCCAGTGACCAGCCAACCCGGAAGGGCCCGCTGGATGTCCCTCGCGGACATTTCGCAGGCCGCGGGCCGAGGACGTCCGCGAGGG
>CALULJ010000052.1 GCA_944321445.1 uncultured Collinsella sp. | reverse complement strand
ACAGAGATACCCCACCATGACGCCCGCAACGATCAGGGTGGATTGTGAGCGAACCTTGCGCGCCAGCAGCAGTACGAACCCAGTGGTGGCAAGTGCGCCCGCGAGTGCCGCGGCAACCGATATCCAGGGCGTCATGATGCGGCTGGATCCGAGCACGACGATCATGGCGAGGGCGACCGTCAGACGCGAGCCCGAAGAGATGCCGAGCACGAAGGGGTCGGCGATGGGGTTGTTGAAAAACGTCTGCAGCAAAAAGCCCGAGAGCGAAAGCGCGCCTCCCAGCAAGATCGCGGTGATGACGCGCGGCAGGCGGATCTGCCATATCACTTGGCTCAGCGTGGAGCCGTCCGCGCCCGAGACGAGCGCCAAGAAGATATCTTCAGGGCTGCCGCCGACGCTGCCGATGCATAGGTTCACAGCAAACAGCACGACGAGCATGCCGCAAAGCGCGGCATTCACCGCGGCGAAGCGGGCGGCGCGATGCCGGGGCGGGTGCGGGGCGGCTGCAGGGAACATGTGCTAGTCCAGTTTCCAGATGTATCCGAACGTGTCGTTTTCGTTCGTGAGCGCGGCACGAATATCGCTCATGATGGCATCCATGCTCGTCATGGCTTGGTACATGTTCTCGTCACAGGCGTATACGCGCCCCTCCTGAACGGCTTTGAAATCTGCGAGCAGCGGATTTTTCGCGATAAGATCCTCGATACTCGTAACGCTTGCATCCACCGTGGTGTTGTAGATGATGACATCGGCTTCTTTGGCGGTCGCATAGAAGGCTTCAAGGTCGATGACGGCTTGTACCGAAGATGATTGCTCCTCGTTTTCATCGTCGGGGTCGAAGGAGACGAATGAACCGCCTGCCAACTCGATCATCTGGGAGAAGTAATCGGTTGACCTGCGGGTAACCGCCGCGCCGTCGTCGTTGATGTAGAAGAAGGCGACCGTGGTGCCTGTGGGGTCCTGAGACGCCACGGATTCAACGCGGGCGGCAATCGCATCGAAGCTCGCTTGCGCTTGCTCCTCATGCCCGAAGATGGCCCCCATGAGCTTGATCCACTCCAAGCGTCCTAACACTTGGGGTTCGGTGCTCGATTGCTCGGTGATGACCGTTACGCCCAGCTCCTGCAGCTTCCGCTTCGCATCGGGCGCGTGGTTGATTTTGGTGTTCTCGATCGCGAGCGTGCAGCCGGCGCTTGCGATGAGCTCGAAATCGGGGGAGCTGTATTTGCCGCCGTAGGCGACATCGCCGGCATCGATCGCTTGGGCAAGGTGCTCGACGGGGCAATCTTGCGCCGTGACCGATGAGACCGTCACGACATCGAGGACGTCGATCTCATCGAGCAGGCATATCATGCCGGTTGAGACCACATAGGTGCTGGTGACAGGCTGCTGGATAACCGCGATGCCGGATGCAAGGCCATCGGGTGCGGAGGCGCCTTCGGGGACAATGAGGAAGCGCTCTCCGTTAGCGGTGCAGACGAGCCGGTAGCCGCCTTCATACGTATCGATGGTGAAGTTCTTCGCATAGGCGAGGTCGACAGATCCGGTGCGCGTGAGGTCGCAGCCAAGGTCGGTATCGCGAAACGAAGCGGTTGCCTGCGTGTCCGACGCCTGCTCTTCACGCGACGATCCCTCGTCCTGAGTCGTTGCAGCAGGTGTGGCGCATGCGGAGAGCGAGCACGCGACGGCAAGCGCAAGCGCGCAAACAAGTGCGGGGATACGATGCGTGCGTCTCGTTGGACTGAGCTTCATGGTGGCGGGTCATCTCCCGGAACGAATGCGCGGTGAATATCGATGGGAACACACCCATGATACCCGTCCGCGTGCGCCCGTGCCTGTCGTGCAGGAGCGAAAACGGGTACAGTACGGCTGTGATGTAGCCGATGGGAGCAGATGTGCCATGGATGAGATTTGTATGCAACATGACGACAGGTCCGACTCGACGTTTCTTTCGAGCTTGCCGCTCGCGCAATCGACGATTGACTACGATGTGGCCGGCCGTGGCGATGAACATCTGATTGAACGTCTTATGGAACGCGATTCCACGCGCATCGTGCTCGTGCGCAACGCCTCTGTTGCCGTTCCGCTGCAGGAAGGAACCCGTGCCGTCGGTGAGCTTGCCTGTTCGATGGACCCAGCGGCGCCGCGCCCCGATGCCCAGGCGCCCGCAGGCCCTATGGAGCTTGCATTCCTGCGTGGTCCGCAGGTGCGCGCGTGCTCCGCGCTCGATGCGTGCCTCTCGGTACTGCTGGGCTGGGACCGCGCTGCAGATCACGCGGTGCCTTTCGTGGCGCTTGACGTGAGCGGGCTGTTCGAGGGCGACGATTCCCTGTGCACTCATTCGGTGCTGCGCCTGTTCGAGCATCTCGATTGGGTCGAGCTCCGTTCGTTCGCACCGTGCGCGTCGGCGCGCGATGCAGGGCTCGCCACGAGTGCCGTGGCGGTGTGCACCTGGCATCGCCAGCAACGGTTCTGTCCGTTTTGCGGCTCTCCCGTGCGACCTATCATGTCGGGATGGGCGCAAACCTGTACAAACCCCAATGACTCTGATCGGCTGCTGTTCCCGCGCATCGAGCCTGCCGTTATCACAGCGATCGTGGATGATGATGATCGGTTGCTGCTCCAGCATAACCGAGCTTGGCGTCCCCACTTCCATTCTGTATCCGCGGGCTTCGTCGAGGCGGGGGAGAGCTTGGAGCGCGCCGTTCGGCGTGAAGCCGCTGAAGAGGTCGGCGTCACGCTCGATGACGTTCACTATCTGGGTTCGCAGCCCTGGCCGTTTCCCGCGTCGATCATGCTCGGATTCCGCGCGCATGCCGCAACTACCCAGATTCGCGTCGACCACGATGAGGTGGAGTCTGCACGCTGGTTCACGCGCGCCGAGCTCGCGCGCGCCATCGCGTCCGGTGAGGTTGAGCCGCCCGGTCGCGCCTCCATTGCGCGTCACATGATCGAGCAGTGGTATGGCGGGCCGCTTCCCGCATAACGGGAAGAAACTTTACCGTTTGCTGACACAGGGCTTATGGATACTTGCCTGTGCGCGGGTATGTGTAGGTATACCTAGTCGAGACGCGAACGGGATGGCTGATTATGAAGACGTGGGCTGAGGTTAAAGAGGACATCATCGGTAAGCGCGAGAGCGAGTTCACGGGACGCAAGGGACAACTGTTGCGCTATGGCGGTTTCACCTTTGTGCTGCTCATCGTCATTCAGCTGGTGAAGGCGTTCATGCTGCTCTTCGGCGCGCAGTCGGCCGCGATCGACGTACCCTTCCTGCTCATCTCGCTTGCTGCCTTTGCGGTGTATCCCGTCTATAGGGGCATTGCGCGCGCGTGCGGGTTTGTTCCCGATCGCCGGAATGATTGCGGCACATCGATGAGTTGACGCTCGCCCCAAACGAGGGCTGGCAAACTAAGCTTCACCGAAGCGTGCGGTCGCATGGACGCATTATGCGTGGTCGCACGCTTGCGCGTGTGCATCGATAGCACGCCTGAGTGCAGCGGCGTCATCGGCAAAGTGGAACGAGCGCATCCCGGCCACCTCGGCGCCGCGACAATTGTCCAGGTTGTCATCGACGAATAGACAGGTCGACGGCGCAAGGTCGAATCTCTCGCACAGCAGCCGGTATATCGCCGGATCGGGCTTCATGATGCGCTCGAAGCCCGAAACCACTCGTCCGTCCATGAGCGGATAGACCGGGCATCCGGCAAGCTGCAGGTCGATGCGGGTGGAAGCATTCGACAGCAGGTAGAGCCCGAAACCGCGCTCATGCAGGTCGCGCACGATGGCGCAGACATCTTCGAGCGGTCGCGACAGTTCCGGCCAGTGAGAAAGGCATGCATGCAACGCTGGGTGCAGGCGCATGGGCAGGTGGTCTTCGGCGATACGACGGACCGTATCGTGTTCGATAACGCCGGCGTCCAGGAGCGCCCAGGAATCACGGGCGAAGAGCGCATCGTTCAAGAGGACGGCATCGGCCTCGCATTCCGTGAAGGCTCGGGCAAATTCCATGCCGTCGAAGGACATGAGCACGTTGCCCATATCGAATACGACGTTGCAGCAGCTTCGTTGCATCTGTTGGTCCTCTCTGTACCTTTGCGCTCCATTGTACGTCGGCAGCGCCATAATGGATGGAGCAACATTGCATCGCTACTGGGAGGAATGCTATGCCCACGCCCGAATTCATCACACGGCTGCGCGAGAAGATCGGTCAAGACAAGCTGTGGCTCGTCGGGGTGACTGGCTTCATTCGGGACGATGCCGGACTTGTTCTTTTGGGAAAGCGAACCGATACGGGTGCATGGGCCCTTGTATCCGGCATCAACGAGCCGGGCGAGGAGCCTGCCGACACCATCGTGCGCGAGGCGTTCGAAGAGACAGGCGTGCGAATCGTTCCTGAGTACTTGGCGAGCGTTGCCGCCGACAGCCGCGTGATCACGTATGAGAACGGCGATCGGGTGCAATATCTTGAGCTGCTCTATATCTGCAGTCTTGACTCTCGTGATGCTGGGTCGGCACACGTACATGACGAGGAGAGCCTTGAGGTGGGATGGTTTGCCCTCGATGATCTTCCTCGGCCTCTCGCCACGACTACGGTCGAGCGCATCGAGCTTGCTCAACGGTTTCTGGGTAATCTGGGGCAGGGAGATGCGCATGCCTTGTTTATGCGTGCGCAAGGATAGCGTATCTGGTGTGTCGATTGAGCTATTTGAGCTCCACCACTGCGTAGGGGCTGTCCGTCGCGTCTGCTAACACCGCGACAATACGGTCTGACTCATGTGAGATGCTGGGATAGATGGTATCGCCCAGCACGGCGGCGCGGCGGTAGTCGACCCGCACCTCGCGCGGCTGCGTTTCGCGCGGCAGGATGTCGAGCGCAATCTGCACATACTGGCAGTTGTTGACATGCTCGTTTGTATCGATGAGCCCGCGGCGCACCTCGATGGGCGCAAAGGGGGTCATCTCGTCAGGCACCTTCACGCGGCGTCCCTCATTGGGCATGGGTAGCGGGGCGTGCGTGCCGTAGGGTTTGACGTGCTCTTCGGTGGGGCGGATGGGCTTACCGGTGGAAAGGTCGATAGATGCCCAGGATGATTCCGCCTTGGCAATGAGCGTGCCCGCGTTGTCCTTGATGTAGAAGTTACGCTTTGCAGTAAATCCGCGAAACGAGCTCGCGAAGGTTCCGATGACGATTTCTTCACAGAGCGAGGGATAGCGATCGACGACGATATGCCAGTGGGTGAGCACCCATGCGCGCCGCTCGTGCTTGAGCCACGCCATGCCCACGCCCAGCGCTTCGGATTGGAACGTGCTGCAGTCCTGGAAGGCGTTGATAAGTGCGGGAAGCGTCATGAGGCCGCGATGACCGACTTCGGTGTAGCGCACGTGCGCCGGGTATTCAAAGACGGTCAGGTCCCCGTTGAGGTCAATAAGCGGCATGGACTGATGCTCCTCGTGCTGGATATGGCAATATGCAGCTGTCGAGTCTATCACGATGCGTGGTTGTCCCGTATGTCGGAAGTGACATGAAAATGCCCCGTCGCGCGTTTTGGGGATGCGCGGCGGGGCCGTGAGGTTCATGCGCGAAAGCGTGCTAGAACGTTACCGTGCGAGGCTCAGCGGTAAACGAACAGAAGATTGCGGTGACGTTTTCGAGCGCAAACACCTCGCAGTTGCCGTCATCCGCAGCGTACATGCTCTGGAGCTCGGGATACTCGGACAAGACGGCTTTGCGGGCCTCAAGGCGGTCATCGAGTACCGCATCGGCGGCGAGGCGCAGCCAGCCGCCCTCGTCGTCCATGGCGCACAGGGCGATGCGCGGGTGCGCGATCATCTGGTCCGACACCGGCTTGACCTTGCCGGTTTGGATGTAGAGCTTGCCCTCGAACTTGGCGATGGTGCCGAAGGGGCGCACTTGAGGGTTGCCGTCGGCGTCAACGGTTGCGAGGAAATAGGTGGGATGCTGTTTCAGGTAGGCGAGGACTTCGTCCATGATGCTCCTTTCCGCTTGCCGCTAATCGACGACCGGACCCTGAACGAACCACTCGAGCGTGCCCGAGCGGCGCTCGTCGTCCAAGTCGATGGTTGCCATGCCGCCAGGCTTGAGCGAGAGCTCGACGCCGGTATAGCGCTCGATGAGGCTGTTCAGCGCAGGGATGTGCCCTACGGCGATGAGGCAATCGGTATCGGTGGCGGCAACCTGGTCCATGAAGGTGTCCTCGTCCTGCTCCCAGAGGCTATCGACCGCAACGGGTTCGAGCTCGCCGCCGAGTGCGACGCTCACCTCCGTGGCGGTTTGGCGCGCACGCACGGCTGGGCTCGTCCACAGCGTGGCATGGGAAGCGCTGTGCGCATCAAGCAGGTAGAACGAGCGCATGAAGCCGTCGACCGAAGCGAGCACCTGGCGTGCCTTTTCGGTGAGTTCGCGGTCGAAGTCGCTCTGTCCAGGCTCGACGCTTTTCGCTTTGCCGTGACGGATCAAGATGAGCTTTTTGATCATGGGGGACCGTCCTTCGGTTCATGTGGCCTTAGACGAGATTTTACCCAACGTGCGGCCATATGTGGGCATCCTGTTCGTCAACGGTGCGATTGCGTTGCCACCGCCTGCCGCTAGGGGCGCGCCGTACATGTGGAACGTCAGTATCGCCTGCCGGTTGGCACGTTACAGTTGTAGAATACGAAGATGATTGCTCCCATGTCCGATGCTTCGCATCCAGGAAGGAGATTACCGTGTCTGAGAACATCCCCGGCACCCTGAGCGTCTCGAACGACGTCATCGCCGATATCGCCGGCTACGCCGCCATGTCCTGCTATGGCGTGGTCGGTATGGCCGAGCAGCAGCAGGGCGTCGAGTCCGTGCGCCTGCTCCCGGGCCAGCGCCTGCGCAAGGGCGTCTTGGTGTCCGCTACCGATGAGGGCCTTGCGCTCGATCTGCACGTCGTGCTCGAAAACGGTGTCAACATGAAGTCGGTCTGCCAGAACCTGGCGAGCTCCGTTTCGTTCACCCTCGCCGAGATCGCCGAGATCGACCCGAAGAACCTCAAGATCGCTATCCATATCGACGCGCTCAAGTCGCGCGGCTAAGCCACGTTTCTAGTACTGGAGATACAGCAAGATGATCGCGAAAACCATCCGCACGTGCTTCCCGATCGCGGCCAAGGCCGTAGCCGATAAGGCGGAGGACATCAACAAGCTCAACGTCTTCCCGGTTCCCGATGGCGATACGGGTACGAATATGTCGCTTACCCTCGCCTCTGTGGTGAAGGAGCTCTCGTCGCTTCCCGCCGATGCCGATATGGAGGCTATCGCCGGCGCCATCACGCACGGCTCGCTCATGGGCGCGCGCGGCAACTCCGGTGTCATCACCTCGCAGATTTTGCGCGGCGTGGCCGAGGGCCTCATCGGTGCCGGGAGCCCCACCACGAGCTCCGATATCGCCGCCGCGCTGCGCCGTTCGGTGAAGGTCGCGTTCCAGGCCGTGCGCAAGCCCGTTGAGGGCACCATCCTCACCGTCCTGCGCGACATCTCGACCAAGGCCGACGAGTGCGAGAAGAAGAAGCTCCCCGTCGCGGAGGCACTCGATGCCATCGTCGTCGAGGCCTATCAGTCCGTTGCCCGTACGCCCGACCTGCTGCCTGTTTTGAAAGAAAACGGCGTGGTTGACTCCGGTGCGTTCGGCTTCGCCATCTTCCTCGAGAACTTCGTCGCTGCCGCCCAGGGCCGCACCGCACAGATCGAGGACTTCTCAGCCACCTTCGATGCGAGCTCTGCGCGCGAAAGCGCCCTCGGTCGCGTCGAGATCGAGGCGAACGATGATTGGGAGGGCTCTGAGTACCGCTATTGCAACGAGTTCCTCTTCAAGGCCGAGAAGCGCTTCGACGAGGAGGAGTGCCTGAAGTTCCTCGCCTCCATGGGCGATTGCGAGCTTCTGGTGGGCGCGTACCCCGACTACAAGATCCACGTGCACTCCAACACCCCGAACCTCGTGCTTGAACACATGCTTCAGTTTGGCCAGATCTACGAGGTCTTCATTCACAACATGGATATGGAGTCCCACGAGCGCACGGCGAAGATTCATGCCGACCAGGATGCACCTGCTGAGCCTGCCAAGCCCCTGGGCTTCGTCGCCGTCGCCGCCGGTTCGGGCGAGGCTGAGATCTTGGAGTCCATGGGCGTCGACGTGACCGTCTCCGGCGGCCAGACCATGAATCCCTCCACGGCCGACCTTCTCGAAGCTGTCAACAAAGTGAATGCCGAGGCGGTCATCATCCTGCCCAACAACGGCAACATCCGCATGGCGGCGGAGGCCGCCGCGACGGCCTGCGAGGACAAGAAGGTCGTCGTCGTTCCCACCAAGACCGTTCCCCAGGCGTTTTCCGCGCTGTTCGCGGTCATGCCGGAAGCTCCGGTCGAGGAGGTCGCCGAGGCCATGACCGAGGCCATCGCTGAGGTCCGTGACGGCGAGATCACGACCGCCGTTCGCGATTCTCAGGCAGCTGATGGCAGTCCCATCCACGCGGGCGACGTCATGGGTATCATCTGCGACTCCATCGAGGTCGTTGGCAGCGATGTCAAGCAGGTGACGCTCGACTGCATCAACCGCATGCAGGATGAGGAGGAGGGCGACACGCTCACCATTCTTGCCGGGGCCGATATGTCCGACGAGGACTTCGAGGACTTGGTTTCTGCTATCGAGGACGCTCAGCCCGACCTGGAGATCGATCCGCATCGCGGTGAGCAGCCGTTGTATCCGGTGATCTTCTCCATCGAGTAAGAGAGGTTGCAAGGATGGGCGCTATCGTGGCGTCGCGCGTCGCTGCGCGCCTGGCGCGCGCGAGCGTGCCGTACCAGGATATCGCTCGTCTGAAATATGTTTCCGGCTCTCGTGAGGAGGCCCTCCACCGTTTGGGAATTCAGACGGTGGGGGACCTCCTTCTGCATATTCCGCGGCGCTATTTAGATTTCACCCATGCTTACAGCATCGAGCAAGCGCCTCTGAATGCGGTGTGCACCATCGTGGCTACCGTTGACCGCATCGTGGAGAAGCGGCCTCGTCCCCGTATGACGGTGACTGAGGTGTATCTCGCTGATGCGACGGGCGTGCTACAGGTCGCGTTCTTCAAGCAGCCGTGGATCGCGCGCGATCTTTCGGTTGGTGACCGGTTGGCCGTTCAGGGCAAAATCGAGTTCGCCTACGGGTTCAAGCAGATGTCATCTCCCCATTACGAGAAGCTTGACGCATCGTCGGCATCTGGTTCGATTATTCCGGTCCACCCGGTTGGTGAAGGTATCAGCCAAGCGTGGATGCGGCGCATCATATCGGGGGCGCTTGAATTCGCTGCGGATTTTCCCGACTCCCTGCCGGCGCACCTACGGGCACGACGCGGCATCATGAGCATCTCGCGTGCTGTGCGCTGCATCCATTTCCCCTCTTCGATGGGGGAGCGCGATCTTGCGCGCAGACGGCTTGCGTATGAAGAGGTCTTGTTGCTGCAGCTTGCGCTTCGCCTGCGTAACGATGCCAACCTGCTGGACGTCGCCCCTGTTGAACATGTGGCGGGGGAGCACATGGAGCGTTTGCTTCAGGCCCTTCCGTTTGCCCTTACCGACGAGCAACGTGCTGCTGTCGATGACATCCTGGGCGATATGAAAGACGGCGGCCGTGTGATGAATCGCCTGCTGTTGGGCGATGTCGGAACCGGTAAGACCGCGGTTGCGCTCGTGGCGCTCGCTTCGGTTGCCGATACCGGTACGCAGGCGTGTGTCATGGCACCCACGGGGGTGTTGGCCCAACAATACGCCGTGAAGAGCATGCCGCTGCTTGAACAGGCAGGGGTCTCGTCTGCTCTACTTACGGGCTCGACTTCCGCATCGGATCGACAGGAGATCCTTGCCGGTTTGGCCTCGGGTTCCATCGACGTGCTTTTCGGTACGCACGCCGTGCTTTCTGACGATGTTCAGTTCAGGCACCTGTCGCTTGTGGTCATCGATGAGCAGCACCGCTTTGGCGTGGGCCAACGCAACGCCCTGCGCGCGAAAGGGGCCGGTGCCGATCTTTTGGTCATGAGCGCCACGCCCATTCCGCGCACGCTCGCGCTATCGGTGTACGGTGATCTTGAGACGAGCATTATCCGTTCTCGTCCTGTTGCCGGTGCGGGTATGTCAACGCGCGTTCTTGATGCGGCGAACCGCGACATCGCATATGGCGCCATACGTGATGCGCTTGCCGAGGGGCAGCAGGCCTACGTGATCTGCCCGCTCGTATCCGAGCGCGACGATACCGAGGAGCTCGAGGACGTTCCGGGCATTGAGCGCGATGAGGAGGGCCGCGAACGCGCGAAACCCGTACTTCACGCCGTCGAGACCGAGCTTGCGCACCTTCAGAGCGTCTTTGCCGATGCACGCGTCGAGATGCTCCATGGCCGTATGGGTGCACGCGAGAAGGATGCGGTCATCGAGCGCTTCCGCTCGGGCGACATAGACATCTTGGTCTCGACGACGGTCGTCGAGGTAGGCGTCGACGTGCCCAACGCGACGGTCATGGTGATCGAGAACGGCGAGCGCTTCGGGCTTGCGACCCTGCATCAGTTGCGTGGTCGCGTCGGGCGCGGCGAACATGCCGGTTCGTGTTATGTCATCAATCAGGCGTATTCTGGAAAGGGCAGAAAATCTGCCGCAACCGATCGCCTTGAGGCGCTCGAGAAGACTTCGGATGGGTTCGCGCTTGCCGAGATGGATCTTCGTCTGCGCCATGAGGGTGAAATCTTGGGACTGCGCCAGCACGGTGGCGTGAGCCTGCGATTCATCGACCTCGATGCAGACACCGATCTTATCGAGGCCGCGCACGACGATGCCATGGAGCTTTTGCGGTATGCGCCGACGCTGTCCTCACAAGCGACGCTTCCGTTACGCTATCTCGTTGTTGAGACGTATGGTGACATTTTCAAGGAGGTTAGCGGCGGATGAGAGTCATATCCGGAGAATGGCGCGGCAGAAAGCTTGCCGAGCCGCAAGGACGCGAAGTCACGCGCCCCACAACGGATCGCGTGCGCGAGGCGTGCGTGTCGATGGCGGAGTCTGCACTCGAAGGCGGCATTGCCGGCTCTCGAGTACTCGATGCATTTGCCGGCTCGGGAGCGCTCGGCATCGAGATGCTTTCGCGCGGTGCCGCATTTTCCGCCTTCTTCGATATCGATAGGGGGGCTGCCGCGCTTGTCCGCAAGAATCTCGAGACTGTGCGTTGCGGTCGCGAGCGCTATCGCGTGACGTGCGGTGACGTTTTGGCTCATGCCGCCCGCGGACGCGTACAGGGTGCCCCTTTCGACCTTGTGCTTATCGATGCGCCGTATGCGCTCGGTGCGGAGCCTGCATGTGCGTTGCTCGACTCCCTGCGTACCCAGGGTCTGCTCGCTCCGGGCGCCTTAGCCCTCATTGAGCACGCGGCTTCCGATGCGGGCGCGCGGCCTGCGGGCTTTCGCGTTGTGCGAGAGAAGCGCTATGGCATCACCGCCGTCGATCTTTTGCAGGTTGATGACGTGGATGCCGGCTCGCGTGCCTGATTATTCCAACCATCTACACCAGAGAGACCCATCATATGATTAGCAACATCGAGCACGCGCTCGTCCCCGGCACCTTCGACCCCATCACGTTTGGCCACATCGACGTGGTGCGGCGCGCGCGTCGCCTGTTTCCCTATGTGACCGTGGCCGTTGCCGAGTCCATCGGCAAAAACGGCAGCGGCCCCACCTTTACGCTCGAGGAGCGTGTTGCCTTGGCCCAGGAGGCGCTCGCCGGCATCGATGGCGTGCGGGTCAAGCCGTTTTGCGGGCTGCTCGTCGATTTCGCTCGCGAGGAGGGCGCGGGGGCGCTCGTCAAGGGCTTGCGCGCCATGACCGATTTTGAGTACGAGCTCCAACAGGCCGATCTGAACTATCGTCTCGATTCCGATCTCGAATCGATCTTCGTCATGAGCGCGCCGCAGTACGGCTACATCTCTTCGTCCGTCGTGCGGCAGATCGCCTCGTTCGGCGGGGATGTATCGAGCTTGGTTCCGCCCAACGTCGTCGACGCCCTGAGGGTTCACTTCTCGTAGAGGGCACGTATACTGGTTATAAGCGATGCCGATAAAAGCAACGTATGTGGTACTATATTCGGTTGATAGCAGCCGACGGAAGGAGACTTGATGGCTGGCGACAACTTTCCCGGCGAGAGGATCGAAAGCCTGGTCGATGAGCTTGAGGGTATCATCGAGGAAGCAAAGCCGCCTTTCGGCAAGTCGGCTCAGTTCAAGGTGATCGAGACCGAGGTGTTCTTCAACATCCTCGACGAGATTCGCATGAGCTACCCTGAAGAGTGGCAGAAGTCCCGTCGCATCCTGAAGGAGCGCGACGAGCTCATGGCCAGCGCTACGGCCCAGGCCGATTCCATCATCGCTGACGCCCAGCAGCAGGCGCTCACCATTGCCGGCGAGCAGGAGATCGTGCGCCTCGCGCAGCAGCAGGCCGACGATATCCGTGAGCGCGCCCAGCAGTACGAGCGCGAGACGCGCTATGCTGCCGAGGATTATGCCGAGCAGGTCTTCACGCATCTCGAGGAGAACCTGAAGAGCCTCGCCTCTACGGTCGCGCGGTGTCGCCAGCAGCTCAATGAGGGCGCCAGCAGCCAGAACGGTGCTTGGTAATGGATTATATGCAGCCTGTGGTCATCGAGTTGGGCGACCGGCTCGAAAATCCCGGTGACTCGTTTTCCGTTGCAGACCGCCTTCCGCTTGAGTCGTACGAGTCGGGCGAAAAGCAGTTCATGCTCGATGACGGCGTGTCCTACGACGTCGTGCTCACCAACGCCGGCGACGGTATCTTGGTGACCGGCATCGTGCGCGCTGCCGCGACAGGGGAGTGCGACCGGTGCCTGGAGCCCGCGCGCTTCGATATCGCAGGCGAAATCGAAGAGTACTTCCTGTTCCAGGAGCCTGAGGACGCTGAGGCGTACGAGGACGGTTACGAGATGGTGGGTCCTGAGCGCACTATCGACCTTTCCGGTGCCATCTGGGACGCCCTCGTCATGGATACGCCGTTTGTCGTGCTGTGCCGCCCTGATTGCGCCGGCCTTTGCCCCACGTGCGGTGCCAACTTGAACGAGGGCCCGTGCGGGTGTGCTGAAGCCTCCCAGCAGGCGTGGGTCGAAAGCGACGACAACCCCTTTGCCGCTTTGAGAAACCTTAAGCTCGACTGATGGTGAAACGGTGCGGCTCCCGTTTTCCCATGTGGAGATTATAAAGTGCTGTACAATACCGTCTCGTGTGCTAATATCGCTACTTGCGCGTAATCGTGCTCGGAGATAGTAATTAAAGGAAGGTCATCATGCCAGTACCTAAGCAAAAGAAGGGCCGCGGAGCCACTCACACTCGTCGTTCCGCCAACATGAAGATTGACGCCCCCTCCCGCTCCGTCTGCCCTCGCTGCGGCGCCGTCAAGCTTCCCCACCACGTCTGCCCCAACTGCGGCTATTATAAGGATCGTGAGGTCATCGTCACCGAGTAACCTCGGTGCGTGACATGCGATCGGCTGCGAAGCAGCGTGAACGTTATGGAACCATATGGCCGGCTCTTGGAGTCGGCCATTTCTCGTTAGGGGGAATGTCCATATGAATAAGGTACGAATCGCTGTCGACGTTATGGGCGGCGACGAGGAGCCTCAGGTCGTACTTGACGGCATTGACGCCGCACTCGCGGCCGATGCGGACCTTGAGGTTCTGGCTGTTGGCCCGTCCGAGCTTGTCGAGCCGTTTGCCGAGAAGCGCGATCGCGTCGAGGCGCTCGTTGCTCCCGACGTCATCACCATGGAGGACGATCCCATTCAGGCGGTCATGCGCAAGCGTAAGTCGTCTATCGTGATCGCGTGCCGTGCTGTTAAGAAGGGTCAGGCGGCTGGCTTTTTCTCCGCTGGTGCCACCGGTGCCATGACGGCCGCCGCGACGGCCTACGTCACTCCGTTCAAGTACCTTACCGACGATGGGGAGAAGCGCCCCATCCGTCCCTGCATCGTGAGCGCTATTCCCAATCGTAAAGACAGCTATACGGTCTTTTGCGACCTGGGTGCCAACCCGGATGTCGATCCTGAAGATATCGTTCGTTTTGCTCAGATGGGTGCCACGTATGCGCGCATCGTGTGCGGAATCGCCAATCCGCGCGTCGGCTTGCTGTCGAACGGCACCGAGGACACCAAGGGTTCGCACTTCACGAAGGAATGCTTCCCCCTCATGCAGAAGAAGGTGAAGGGCTTCGCGGGCAACTGCGAGGGCACCGACTTCACGTCCGGCGATTTCGATGTCGTCGTGTGCGACGGCTTCGCCGGCAACGTGGCGCTCAAGGCCACCGAGGGTGCGGCGAAGCTCATCCTGCATGAGCTCAAGAGCACGCTGCTCTCTTCGACGAAGGGCAAGATCGCCGGCCTGCTGGTCAAAAAGGATCTCAAGGCCATCCAGGCGAAGCTGTCCGGCGACGCATATGGCGGTGCGGTCCTGCTCGGCCTGCAGGGCGTCGTGCTCATCGGCCATGGCGCGACGAGCGTCGAGGCCGTGAAGAACGGCACGCTTGCAGCCGCCCGCGCTGTCCGCGGCAACCTCGTCGAGATGCTCGCGGCATCGATGGACAACATCGTTCGGTAGAGGATCGCTGTTACGCCCGCCTGCGTACGGGTAGAATCATTTGGTAGCGCAGGCCGCGCGCGGCCTGTATATGCACGTCACTTCGAAAGGAGCGTCATTCATGGAGCGCACCGAAGTTTTCGCCAAGATTGCCGATATCGCGGCAGACGTCTTGGGCGTGGATATCGATTCCATCACCGAATCGACCACGTTCGATGATCTTGAGGCCGATTCGCTCGATCGCCTGCAGCTGGTAACTGCCATGGAAGATGAATTCGAGCTCGAGATCCCCGAGGACAAGCTGCTTTCGATCTCTTCTGTGGCAGACTCCATCGACGCCATCATGGCCGCACTGGGGGACTGAGCGCGTGACCCTATCCGATAAGCTCGATCGAGCGCAGAAGATCTGTGGGCACGAGTTTTCCGACCACAGGCTTTTGCGCTCTGCTATCACACACCCCTCTGCCGTGGAGGGGCAGCCTGTCGATGCCTCGTACGAGCGCCTTGAGTTTCTGGGCGATTCTATTCTGGGCTCTGTTGTCGCGCTCGCGCTGTACCGCTCGTATCCCGATTTCGACGAGGGGCGCCTCACCCGGCTCAAGGTTTCGCTTGTCTCGGGCATGACGCTCTCTCAGGTTGGCCAGGAGCTCGGTATCGACGAGTGCATCATCTTCGGTGCTTCCGAGACCGGTACCGGCGCACGCGGCATGCATTCTGCGCTCGAGAACGTGTACGAGGCACTCGTGGGCGCCCTGTATCTCGATGGCGGCTGGGATGTTGCGGAGGCGTTCATTTCTCGTACCCTGAAGCCGCATCTGGCGACGGAGCGCGCCGAGCATCCTACCAATCCCAAATCCTACCTGCAGGAGTGCGTCCAGCGCGACCATCATGAGCCGCCGGCGTACAAGCTCGTGGGAAGCAGCGGACCTGCGCATGAGCCTACGTTCACGGCCGTCGCGCTCGTCGACGGCATTCGCTGCGGGCGCGGGTCGGGTTCCTCTAAGAAGGAAGCGGAGGCGGCGGCTGCCCTCGATGCGCTCGAGCGCATGGGCTACACGCATAACGGCGTCATCTTGCAGCGTAAGCTCGGTTAGCGAGGCTCCATGTACCTCAAGTCCCTCACGCTCAAGGGCTTCAAGTCGTTTGCCGATCGAGCCCATATGACGTTCGAGCCCGGCCTCACGGTCATCGTGGGGCCCAACGGGTCCGGTAAATCGAATATCTCCGACGCCATCCTCTGGGTGCTGGGCGAACAGAGCGCAAAGCAGCTGCGCGGCCAGGCCATGGAGGATGTCATCTTCTCGGGTTCGTCGGCGCGCAAACCCGTTGGCGTGGCCGAGGTCACGCTCGTGCTCGATAATTCCGACCACGTGCTGCCCGTCGATTTCGACGAGGTGGCGGTGACCCGTCGCATGTATCGCTCCGGAGAGAGCGAGTACCTCATCAACTCCAGCCCGTGCCGTTTGATGGATATCCAGGACATCCTGCACGATTCCGGATTGGGCAAGGA
>CALULJ010000051.1 GCA_944321445.1 uncultured Collinsella sp. | reverse complement strand
CCCTTACGCGCTTTGCCTTTCCGCGGCCTCCACCGCCACGATCTCCGGCTTGGTCTGCCCTGCAATGTCGCTCGCGCGCACGGTCACCGTGGAGGCGCCCTCGTGCTCGGGCAGGTCGTACATCACGTCCATGAGCACGCGCTCGCAGATGGAGCGCAGGCCGCGCGCGCCCGTGCCGTGCTCCGCCGCCTCGTGCGCGATGGCGGCAAGCGCCTCCGGCTCGAAGGTCAGCTGCGAGTCTTCGAAGTCGAACATCTTCGTGTATTGCTTGACCAGGGCGTTCTTCGGCTCGGTGAGGATGCGCACCAGGTCTTCCTCGGAAAGCTCGGAAAGCGACGTGATCACCGGGATGCGGCCCACGAACTCGGGGATCATGCCGTACTTGTTCAGGTCTTCGGGCAGCACCTGCGCCAGAAGCTCGGCTTCGGCCTGCTTCTTGCTTTCCGGCAGCTCGGCGGCGAAGCCCAGGCCGCTCTTGCCCACGCGCTGCGCCACGATGTCGGCCAGCCCCACGAACGCCCCGCCGAGGATGAACAGGATGTTCGTGGTGTCGATGTGGATGAGTTCCTGTTGGGGGTGCTTGCGCCCGCCCTGCGGGGGCACGCTGGCCTCGCAGCCTTCCACGATCTTGAGCAGCGCCTGCTGCACGCCCTCGCCGGACACGTCGCGCGTGATGGAGAGGTTCTCGGCCTTGCGGGCGATCTTGTCGATCTCGTCGACGTAGATGATGCCAATCTGCGCGCGGGCAACGTCGCCGTCGGCGGCGTTGATGAGCTTGAGCAGGATGTTCTCCACGTCCTCGCCCACATAGCCGGCCTCGGTGAGCGCCGTGGCGTCGGCGATGGCGAAGGGCACCTCGAGGATGCGCGCGAGCGTCTGGGCGAGCAGCGTCTTACCGGTGCCCGTGGGGCCCAGCAGCAAGATGTTGCTCTTGGCGAGCTCGACATCCTGCAGGCCCTCAGGGACGGGCACGACGGGCTTCTCGCCGTTGGCCTCCGCCTCGCTCTCGAGCACGCGGCGGTAGTGGTTGTACACGGCAACGGACATGGCGCGCTTGGCGTCCTCCTGGCCCATCACGTAGGCCGAGAGCTCGTCATAGATCTCGTGCGGCGTGGGCACGCGCTTGATGAGCGACGACGCCACATGCGCGGTATCGGGCTCCTCGCGCTCGGGCTCGACGGCCGCACCGTAGCCCATGGTGTCCGGCGGGAACGGCATCTGCTGCTGAGCCGCCAGGAAGTCCTGGGCGAGCGACTCCTCGAGGATCTCCGAGCAGGCGGCGACGCACTCGTCGCAGATGAAGATGTTGGAAGGGCCCTTCACCAGCTTGCGGACCTGGTCTTGGGTCTTGCCGCAAAACGAGCAGTGGATGGGCCCGAAGCCCATCTGATCGGGCGTCATGTCGTTCGGCATTACTCGGCGCTCCCCTGCGTCGCAGCACGGGAGGTGACGATGCGGTCGACCAGACCGTACTCGAGGGCAGCCTGAGCACGCATGTAGTGGTCGCGCTCGGTGTCGGCCTCGACCTTCTCGAACGGCTGACCGGTCGCGGCGGAAAGGATCTCGTTCAGGTTCTTACGGGTCTCCTTGATCTCGCGCGCAGCGATCTCGATCTCGGTCTGCTGGCCCTGGGCGCCGCCACTGGGCTGATGGATCATGATCATGGAGTTGGGCAGACAGAAGCGCTTACCCTTCGCGCCGCTCGCCAACAGCACGGCAGCCATGGAAGCGGCCATGCCCACGCAGATGGTGGAGACGTCGGGTTTGATGAAGTTCATGGTATCCAGGATGGCAAGGCCGGAATAGACCTCGCCGCCGGGAGAGTTGATGTAAAGCGAGATGTCCTTCTCGGAATCCTGGCTCTCGAGATGCAGCAACTGCGCGATGACCAGGTTTGCCGTCACAGAGTTGATCTCCTCGCCCAGGAAGATGATGCGGTCGTTGAGCAAACGGGAATAGATGTCGTAGCTGCGCTCGCCGCGGGGCGTCTGTTCGATGACGTAGGGCACGAGCGCGGAATCGATCCTATACATGGGCAATCCCCTTTCGCAATCTTTCGAATATACGCGCGAACGGTGCATGCCCGGCGCCATGCGCGCGGGACCATGCACCGTACACGTCAGTTCCGGTCTCCCGGTATGATACCCAACAAGGGACAGTTGCTACTCGGCGTCAGCCTTCGCGTACTCGTCAACCTCGGTCACGACGGCGTTGTCGACCAGCCAGTCAACGGCCTTGGAGCGACGGATGGTGTCGCGGATGGCGGGCATACGGCCCTCGGCCAGGAACGCGGCCTTGGAGGCCTCGGGATCCTGAACGCCAGCGCGCTCGAACTCAGCATCGATATCCTCATCGGTGACCTCGATCTCGAGCTTGCGAGCGAGGGCATCGAGCGCGAGGGACTCGCGGGCGACGTCGTCGGCCTGATGGTGCAGGTCGGCCAGGAAGGCGTCGGTGGACATGTTGGACATCTTGAGCCAAGAGTCGAGGGTCATGCCGCGGCCAGCAAGGCTCTGCAGGAAGTTCTGACCCAGCTCGGAGAAGATGGACTGCTCGTAGTCCTCGTCGACCTTCTCGAGCTCCAGGCGCTCGGCAAGCTTGGCGACGGCGCGGTTCTCCTTGATGCCCGGAAGCTTGGAGGACTTGTCGGCGTCGAGCTCGATCTTCACGGCGTCGCGCATGGCGGCGATGTCGTCGAAGCCGAAGGAGGTCTTGGCGAACTCGTCGGTGAGCTCGGGGAGCTCGCGCTCCTTGATGCCCTTGACGGTGACCTTGACGGTCGCCTCCTCAGCACCCTCGACCTCGGGAGTCCAGGAGATCTCCTTGGTCTCGTCGATGTTCATGCCCGTGACGCCCTCGTCGAAGGCGGCAGGCAGGTTGCCGGAGCCGATGACGACCATGCGGCCCTCGCCGGCGAGCGCCTCGGCGTTCTTGACGTTCTCGATGTCGACGGTGACATAGTTGCCGTCCTCGACCGCGTGCTCGGCGTCCTTGAAGGTAGCGTGATAGCCCATGAGCATCTCGATCTGGGCGTCGATCTCGCCCTCGGTGACCTCCGCGGGAGGCATCTCGATCTCGACGGGATCATAGGAGCTGAGCTCGCAGCTGGGGCGCAGCTGGAACTCGATGGTGTAGGTGTAGTCCTCGTGATCCTTCACGATGTTGTCGACGTTCTCGTAGTTACCGTCCTTGACGGGAACGATGTCGAGCTCGTTCAGGACGCAGGGCTCGTTCTCGCCGATCAGGTTGTTGGTGGCCTGAGCGAGCACAGCGCCGGCCCCGAGCATGTTGTCGATGACGGGACGAGGGGCGCGACCAGCACGGAAGCCCGGGAAGCGATAACGCTTGGCAGCATCCTTGTAGGCCTTCTTGATGGCAGCGTCGACGTCGGCGGCCGGGATGGTGACCGTCGCGGTGAGCTTTGCGTCCTTCACGTCAGAAGTGATGTTCAACGTTCCTCCTCTTACACTACTTCGGCATAGCCAGGGTGCCGAAAGCCCTGATGAACCGTGTTCGCGCGCTGGTGCGGGCGAAAGGACTCGAACCTTCACGGGAAGCCCACTGGAACCTAAATCCAGCGCGTCTACCAATTCCGCCACGCCCGCAATTTACGCACAGTTTATGCATGATACCAGATACGGCCAGCGTGCGCACGGCGAAGCTTTCCCGCACAGCACGCGCACATGACAGCCAGGCGATGCACTTCTCCCCTGGGGAGAAGTGCGTCAAGGAGGCCTGTCCCAGGAGAGGACAAAATGTCCCCTGGGACCCCCGTCCCCAGAGAGGACAAAGTGGCGCGTGGCACCCCCGTCCCCCGAGACGCCAACAACGGAGACGGCCGGCTGAGGTACCGCAGATTTCCGCGAAAGCCGAGGGCGCACGCCTAGCGAGCGGCGCCCGAAGGCTTGAGCGGCAAGGTGCGGTGCCTCAGTCCGGCCGGTCGGGTCGGCTACTCCCCAAACAGGGCTTTTTCGGGCGTGATGGGCAGCGTGCGCACGTAGTTGCCGGTCGCGTGAGCGACGGCGCTCGCGATGGCGGGCGACGGCGTGTTGATGACCACCTCGCCGATGGACTTGGCGCCGAAGGGGCCGGTGGGCTCGTAGCTCGGCGCGAACTCCACGCGGATGTTCGGCAGGTCGAGGCGCGTGGGCACCTTGTAGGTCATAAACGAGCGGGTGCGCATGCGACCCGTGTCGCTGTACTGCACGTCCTCGGTGAGGGCCATGCCGATGCCCTGGCCGATGCCGCCTTCTGCCTGCACGCGGGCGAGGTTCTCGTTCACCACGGTGCCGCAGTCGACCACGCTCACGTAGTCCACCACGGAGACCTTGCCGGTGGCCTTGTCGACGTCGACCTCGGCGATGCCGCTCATGAACGGCGGAGGGCTCGTGGGCGAGCTCGCGGCGGCGTGCGCGGTGAGGCAGTCGCCGTCGCCGCCCGCGACGAGCTTGTTGGCGAGCTCGATGAGGGACATCTGCGCCACAGGCTCCGCATCCGGCGCCGCCTGCGCTAGGTGGTAGGAGCGCGCGATGGCCTCGACATCGTCGTAGATGCCGGAGAACTCGGGCTTGTCCCCATCGGTGGGAACCTCGAGCGTACCCGGCGCGAAGGCGAGCATGGTGTCGCCATCGAACAGCACGTCATTCACGTCGACGCCCATGAAACCGGCAGCGCGGCGACGCAGCTCGGCAATGAGCTGCTCAGCGGCCTTCAGCACGGCCATGCCGGTGAGGTAGGTCGACGCGCTCGCATAGGAGCCGGTATCGAAGGGCGACACGTCGGTATCGACGCCGTGGACCACGATGCGATCGGTGTCGCAGCGCAGCGCTTCGGCCGCGAACTGCGCGAGGATCGTATCGCAGCCGGTGCCCATGTCGGTCGCACCGATGGACAGCGTGTAGAAACCCGTCTCCTCCACGCGCAGGTCAACCGAGCCGATGTCGATCTTGGCGATGGCAGAACCCTGCATGGAGAGCGCCACGCCCAAGCCGCGCACGCGGTCGCCCAAGTCTTGACGCAGCGGCTTATCGGCCCAACCGATCATCTCCATTGCGCGGCGCAGGCAATCGGCGGCATTGCAGGAATACAGCTCGTTGTCGTCGTACTGGGCCAGGCGCTCGCCGGGTGTGACGAGGTTCTTCAGGCGAATCTCGCAGGGGTCCATGCCCAAGCGGTCGGCAAGCTCGTTCACCGCGGACTCGACGGCGAACAGGCCCTGGGTCGCTCCGTAGCCGCGGTAGGCGCCGGCCGGCATGGTGTTGGAATACACGACGTCGAACGCAAAGCGGCTCGCCTTGGCGTGGTTGTACAGCGGCAGGCTCTTATGGCCCGAAAGGCCGACGGTCGTGGGACCGTGCTCGCCGTAGGCGCCCTGGTTGGAGAGCGTATACAGGTCGATAGCCACAATCGTGCCGTCGTTCTTGGCGCCCAGGCGCACGTGCAGCTGCATCTCGTGACGCGAGTTGGACGAGGCGAGCGTCTCCTCGCGCGTGTAGATGATCTTGGAAGGGCGCCCGGTCTTCGCGGTCACGAACGCGCAGAAGATCTCGTTGCAGCCGGTCTGCTTGGCGCCGAAGCCGCCGCCGATGCGCGGCTTCACCACGCGCACGCGCGACTGCGGGATGTCGAGCGCGTTTGCCACCATGCGGCGCACATGGAACGGCACCTGCGTGGAGGAGGTCACCGTGATGCGGCCGTAGGCGTCGATCTCGGCGAAGGAGCGGAACGTCTCCATCATGGCCTGCGCGTCGGCCAGCGTGTGGTAGGTCTCGTCGACGACGATATCGCACTCGGCGAACGCCGCCTCGAGGTCGCCGTGCTCAGACAGGCCGGAAGCCACGACGTTGTGCATGCGGTCGTTGTTGATCCAGGCGCCGTTGACGTGGTAGTTGTCCTCGGTGTGGATGACGATCGGGTTGCCCTTGGCCTGGGTGAAATCGAGCACGGGCTCCATGACGTCGTAGTCGACCTTGATGAGCTTCAAGGCGCGATCGGCCGCATCCTCGGTCTCCGCCGCCACGATAGCGACCTCATCGCCCACATAGCGCACGACCTCATCGAGAATGAGGCGGTCGTACGGGCTCGCTTCCGGATAGCTCTGGCCGGCGAGCGTGAAGCGCTTGTTGGGCACGTCTTTATAGGTATAGACGGCCACGACGCCGGGCACCTTGCATGCGCGCGAAGTGTCGATGTCGACGATGCGCGCGAAGGCGTGCGGGCTGTGGAGGATCTTGAGGGTCAGAACATCAGCCGGAACGATATCGTTCGTATAGAGCGGCTTGCCGGCGAGCAGGGCCGCGGCGTCCTTCTTGACGGTGCGCGCACCGATATGGGTGAGGCCTTGGCGCTCGCTTTCGCGCGTGACGATCATGCTCATGAGCTACTCCCCCTCTCCTGCGCGCACGGGCGCGTCGTCGGAGGCAGCACCGAAGCGGCTCTCCATGTAACGGCGGATGGCGCGACGCTGGCTCGTATAGCCGGTGCAGCGGCAGAGATTTCCCGCCAGGTACGCGTTCATATCGTCCTCGGTGGGCATGGCGGGCTCAATACCCTGCGCGACCGAGCGGTCGCGGATCTCGCGCTCCATGGCGAGCACGTTCATGATGAGGCCGGGCGAGCAGAAACCGCACTGCTCGGCACCTTCTTCGGCCATGCAGCGGGCGAAATCGGCCGACTCGGCCTGCAGCCCCTCGAGGGTGGTCACCTCATGGCCGTTCGCGCGGACCATGGGAACGGCGCACGACAGCACCGCGCGACCATCGAGCCACACCGTGCACAGGCCGCAGTTCGTGGTCTCGCAGGCGCACTTCACGGACTTGCAGCCGTGATCGCGCACGAAGGCGAGCAGCGACTGGTCGGGCGCCACGGAGGCGGTGACCTTCTTGCCGTTCAAAACGACGGCGACATCGATCAGGTTTCCGCTCATGCGATCGCCTCCTCACCGGCGCAGACGGCCCGGGCGGCATCGGCGGCCTCGGGCGAGGTGTACGGAGCGGCGTCGACGATGGCGCGCGCGGCGAGCACACCGGCCAGGTGGCGGCGATAGCGCTCGGACCCCCACAGGTTGGAGCTGTATTTCAAGCCGCGGACCGCCTCGATGGCGTGCGCAAGCTCATCGGCCGTGGGCTTGGCGGAAGCGACGCCCAGCGCATCGCCGGTAAGCAGGCGTGCCTTCGCGGGACGCGAGCCCACCGCGACGTGCCAAGCACCATCCCAGTACGCGGCGCATGCGTTGATGGTGGCGAAGTCCGTCGCCGCCTTGCGCAGACACTGGTAAGAGGCGCGATAGTCGTGCTTGCGCACAATCACATGGGTGAGGATGTCGAGCTCGTAGGGCATGTCCACGAACTGCGCGAGCGGAATGCGCCCCGCTTCGGCAAGCTCGACTTCGGCATCGAGTGCGAGCAGCGCACAGATGACATCGGAAAAGCCGAAGCGCCCGAACACGCTGCCGCCCACGGTGGCGAGCTGGCGCATCTGGACGCCCACGATGTCATGGACCGCGGTGGCAAGGACGTTGCCGGTGGCCGCGTTCAGGCGCCCGTCGACCTCAAGGTCACGCAGCGTGACATAGGCGCCGATGCGAAACTCCTCGTCGGTCTCCTCGATCGTGTTGAGCCCGCAATCGGACAGGTCGATCACGCAAGGATACGTCCTGTCGGACAGGCGCATCCAGATGCCGCCGCCCATGACCTGGGCACCCTTGCGGAAGCGAAGCACCTCAAGCGCGTCATCGACGTTCGCCGCGCGAACATATCGTGCGAATTTGAGCATTCCTCCCCCATCTCTAGGAACTGGGTAACCAATTTAGTGTACCGGAGGCATGCATATGTTGTGCAACCGCATCGACCGACGCACAAAATACCCGCTGCGAGCGCAGCAGCCACCCCGTTTGCGGCAAAAAACCACCCGCCCACAAGTAAAGACACGCGCGAAGCGCGCGCCATCTTCCACCCCAGCCGCGCAGCCGGGCTGAACGCAGCGGAGGGACGGACGTTCCTAAGCGAGCCGTTTGAGCGCCGCAGGCGCGATCGGCTCGCGTGGAACGTCCGTCCCTCCGCGGATGGAAGTGAAACCCAGGCGAAGCTCTAGCAGATGCCCTGTGCCATCATGGCCTCGGCCACCTTCAGGAAGCCGGCGATGTTGGCGCCCATCACGAAGTCGCCCTCGTGACCATAGGTGCGGGCGGTGTCGTCCACGTTGTGGAACATGCCGCGCATGAGGGTCTCGAGCTTGCCGTCGACCTCCTCGAAGGTCCAGGACAGGTGCTCGGCGTTCTGGCTCATCTCAAGGCCGGACACGAGCACGCCGCCGGCGTTCGCGGCCTTGCCGGGCATGAAGGCAACGCCGTTCTCCTGCAGGTAGATGGTCGCATCGGGCGTGGTGGGCATGTTGGCGCCCTCGCCCACGATCTTGCAGCCGTTGGCAACGAGCGCCTTGGCGTCCTCCAGCAGCAGCGTATTCTCGCGCGCGCAGGGCAGCGCGATGTCGCAGGGCAGCTGCCACACGCCGCGGCCGTCCTCGGCGTGCCACGTGGCGTTCGGGCGCGCGTCGACGTACATGGCCAGGCTCACGCCGGCGTCGTGGCCAGAGCGCTTCTTGTTGTAGATGTCCTCGAGCACCTTGTAGTCGATGCCCTCGGGATCCTCGATCCAGCCCTTGGTGTCAGACGCGGCGATGACCTTGCCGCCCAGCTGGGACACCTTCTGGATGGCGTAGATGGCGACGTTGCCGGAGCCGTGCACGACGACGTTTTTGCCCTCGAACGAATCGCCGTTGCTCTTGAGGTACTCGTCGACGAAGTACACAAGGCCGTAACCGGTCGCCTCGGTGCGGGCAAGCGAGCCGCCGAAGGTGAGGCCCTTGCCGGTGAGCACGCCGCTCCACTCGTTGCGCAGACGCTTGTACTGGCCGAACATGTAGCCGATCTCGCGGCCGCCGACGCCCAGGTCACCGGCGGGAACGTCGGTGTTGGGGCCGATGTGGCGCGAAAGCTCGGTCATGAAGCTCTGGCAGAAGGCCATGATCTCGCGGTTGGACTTGCCCTTGGGGTCGAAGTCGGAACCGCCCTTGCCGCCGCCCATGGGCAGCGTGGTCAGCGCATTCTTGAAGATCTGCTCGAAGCCCAGGAACTTGAGCATGCCGAGCGTGACCGTGGGGTTGAAGCGCAGGCCGCCCTTGTAGGGGCCGATTGCGGAGTTGAACTCGACGCGGAAACCGCGGTTGACCTGGACCTTGCCCTCGTCGTCGACCCACGGCACGCGGAACATGATCACGCGCTCGGGCTCGACGAGACGCTCGAGCAGCGACTGCTCCTCAAACTCGGGGTGCGCATCGAGCGCAGGCTGGATGGTCTCGAGTACCTCGGTGGCAGCCTGCAGAAACTCAGGCTGGTCGGCATAGCGCTCGCGAAGCTCGGCGATGACCTTCTCGGAATACGTCATGGCGGAAACCTCCTTGGTGGCTGTGTTCGCAAATTACCGCGGATATACTACTACGCGCACGACGCTCTTTAGCCCAACAAAGCGCGTGGAGGGTTTCTGTTCTCTTACGTTTTCCCTGCTCAGAGGTTACAGGCGCATTGCCGATGTTGCTAAAACGTTTCACGCGTGTTTCAGCGCGTTTCCTGTGCGTGGAGATGACGGAAGCGGCACCTTTCGCGCGCCGAAAACCGGACCCGTGCAAAAACTGGGGACTGTGTACGGATTTTTAGCCCCGGGGCCAGACAAGTGAACGTTTGACCTTGTGTTTTTGCAGGTAGAAAAGGCGCCGATACGGGTCCGGGGCGAAAAATCCGTACAAAGTCCCCGGTTTTTGCAATGTCTAACCCCCTACCAGCAAGTACGACTAAGAGAACGCTTGCATTTCATGCAAAGGGCCCGCGTGAACGCACGGGCCCCTCCGATTTCAGCGATAAGCGAAAAGCACTACGGCCGGTGAGCGCGCACCCGCACGCGCGGTCCGCCGTCATGCTCGCGTACAACACCGATGCGCTGCGCAGCAGGTACCGCCGGCGACGCCGCCCTGAGGGCAGCCTCGAGCGCGTCGGCGTCTTCCGCATCGACCGCGAACAGCAACCCGCCCGAAGTCTGGGGGTCGAACAGCACGTCGGCCACGGCCAGGGGCACGTCGGCGTCGATTTCCACCTCCGCCTCCGCATAGCGGCGATTACGGTACACGCCCGCAGGTAAGATGCCCATCGAGGCGTAATCGAGCACGCCGGGCAAGAACTCGAAGGTGTCCGCATAGAGCTCGACCTGCGTGTCGGACCCCTGCGCAAGCTCGAGCGTATGGCCCAGCACAGCGAACCCCGTGATATCGGTGCAGGCATGGACACGATACGGTCGTGCTGCCTCGGCGGCCGCTCGGTTGAGCGTGCACATAAGGCCCTCGACGAGCTCACGCTCCGCTTCGCCCGCAAGCTCGCCTTTGAGCGCCGTCGTGAGCACGCCGATACCCACCGGCTTGGTGTAGATGAGCACGTCCCCCACGTGCGCGGCGTCGTTTCGCAGCAGGTTCGCCGGGTCGATGACGCCCGTCACGGATAGGCCGTATTTGGGCTCTGCATCGTAGATGCTGTGGCCGCCCGCCACGATGGCGCCCGCCTCTGCGACCTTCGTGGCGCCACCGCGCAGAATCTCGCGCACGGCGTCTTTGGGCATGTCCTCGGGCACCGCCATGATGTTCAGCGCCGTGATGGGGCGCCCGCCCATGGCGTAGATGTCCGACAGGGCGTTGGCTGCCGCGATCTGCCCGAACGTGAACGGGTCGTCGGCGATGGGCGGGAAGAAGTCGAGCGTCTGCACAATGGCAAGGTCGTCGCGCAGCTTGTAGACCGCCGCGTCGTCGGCATGGTCGAACCCTACGAGCAGGTTGGGGTCGCGCACGTCAGGGAAGCCCTCGAACAGCTGCGCGAGCTCGCCGGCGCCCACCTTCGCGCCGCAGCCCGCGCAGTCGACGAGCTTCGTGAGCTTAACCTTGGTTTCCATGGCAAAACCTCCTTGTGGGGCAAGCGCGGCCCCTACAGCATAAGGCGATGGACGCCCTCGGGAACAAGGTGTCCCTCGGTTGCCGCGTGGAATGCAGCGAGCGCCGCATCGTCAGCCGGCATGGACCAGGCAAGGCCGCATTCCGAATCGATCTCGACGGGAAGCGGAATGATGCGCCCCGCCACGCCCGCCTCTTGGCACAGGCGCTCGGCCTCCATAGCATCGAACGTGCTGGCAAACGACACGACGATATGCTCGGTTTTCTCCCGGGCCATCGGCCCCTCCTTCCCCATCTAACGTCAGTCGCGCATCGCTATGCGGCGGCAATGTCCGCAAGCGCGCGCAGCGCCGCATCCACATCATCTGGCCTGGTGTACCAGCCGAACGAAAAGCGCACGGCACCCGTCTGGAGCGTGCCCAGAGACTCATGTATGCGGGGCGCGCAGTGCAAGCCGGCGCGCGTGGCGATATCGTACTCAAAGGCCAGTCGGTCTGCCAGCGTAGAGGAATCGACGCCCGCAAGGTTGAGAGCGATGACGCCGGTATGCGCATGCCCGTCCTCGGCGCCGTAGACCGTGATGCCAGGAATTGCCCGCGCTCCGGCAACAAAGCGCTCGCGCAGCGCGGCCTCGTGCTCGGCAACGCGATCGGCACCCAGGTCGAGCAAAAACTCGAGCGCGGCATCGAGCCCCGCCAGACCGTGGCCGTTCATGGTGCCCGCCTCAAGATGCTCCGGCCAGCTTAGCGGCTGGAAGGGATCGGCGCTCTTGACGCCCGTCCCGCCGTGGACGAGCGGGTCCAGCTCAAGGTCGGGAGCCACGGCCAGACCGCCCGTGCCCTGAGGGCCCATGAGTGCCTTATGCCCTGTGAAACACAGGATGTCCGCGCCAAGAGCCGCCATATCGACCGGCAATGCGCCGAGCGTCTGCGAGGCGTCGAGCACGAAGCGGGCGCCATGCGCATGCGCCGCAGCGGCAAGCGCGGCGGCGTCCGTGATCGCTCCGGTGAGATTGGAAGCGTGCGTCGCCACCACAGCGCGCGTGCTGGGGCGGAACAGACCCTCAAGCTCTTCCATATGCAAGCGCCCCGCAGCATCGGCACGCAGGTAATCGAGCTCGATGACCCCACGGCGCTCGAGTTCGTGCAGCGGGCGCAGCACGGAGTTGTGCTCGAAGTCTGTCGTAATCACATGGTCGCCGGGGCGCAGCGAACCGAAGATCGCGATGTTCAGCGCCATCGTTGCATTCAGCGTGAAAATCACGCGCTCGGGATGCGTGAAGCCGATGAGGCGCGCAAGCTTCACCCGCGCTCCCGCGACCGAGCGGGCAGCGGCCAAGTCGCTCGCCGACGCCCCGCGCGAACTGCTTCCCGCGCCCGCCATGGCAGCGACGACAGCCTCTGCGACCGCAGGCGGCTTTTGGATGGTGGTGGCAGCGTTGTTGAGGTAGATCATGGTGCGTCGGACCCTTCGCCTGACGCTTTACAGCGTGACGACCTTGTCGGGACCGAGCACAAACTCGGAGATAGCGTACAGGTTGGTCACGCCACCCACGGCAAGCTTGTCGCGCAGGCCGTGGAAGTCGAGGCACGTCCCGCAGGTGAGCACCTCACAGCCGCAGCGCTCTAGTTCACGCACGTCATCGACGAGCTCGGAGCCCTCGCAGGTGAGCGCGGCGCCGTCATTGAAGAACACGATGCGGTGCGGGACCTCGTCAGCCTGCGACATGGCGTACACGAGGCCCTTGATGAGGATGTGGCCGAGCTCAGGTGCGCCCTGGCCGAGCGCCTTGGAACCCACGAACACGGTGACCTGCTGCTTTGCCGAAGCGGCTTCGGGCACCGGGCAGGCGATTCCCGCCTCGACGAGCGCCGCCTCCTCCCCCGCCGGATTCTCGGCCGCAGCGGCACTCACGCCCGCGATCGTGACGGCCCAGCCGCCTTCGATCTCTGCAACCTCCGCCGTACCCTGCTTGTTTGCCGCCAAGCGCTTGAGGTTCTCCACGGCAACCGTGTTGTCCACGAGCACGCGGACGGACCCGGCGGCGTCGGGTTCCCGCAGAGCCTTCATGGCACGGATAACGGGCTTGGGGCACGTCTCGCCAAAGCAGTTGAGTTCGGTCATGGGTATCCTTTCGGTCTTGGCGCACAGGGCACCAGGGGCTCGCAAACATTATCCTCATAGTGAGGATAATTACAATGATAATAAATTTTTCTTGATGTCAAAGCCGTCACAGGCGATAGAAAATCGGCAGCCGGTAGCGGGGCGAATCTATACGGAATGGCGTGAGCGACTGAGCTGACTGTTTGGGAGCAACCCGCACGTCCCGAACTGAGCATCGTTGCCACCCGGTCACGAGGCTCACAGCATGCAAAAGCGCCCCGCCGCCGACTGGCAACGGAGCGCTCTTCTTATACGTACTGCGACCTGCGCGACGGCTGTCGCATCCCTTGTTACTGCTGCTTGTGATACACGAACCAGTATGCGAGCGCGACCAGAATCGCGCCTCCTACGATATTGCCGAGCGTCACAAGGAACAGGTTGTATGCAATGCCCACGACATTGAGCGAAACTGCTCCCGTGATGTCGGCACCGTAGCCGCCCGCCGCCATGACGGCGCCGATGGGCAGAAAGTACATGTTGGCCACGCAGTGCTCGAAACCGCAAGCCACGAACCCCGAGATGGGAAGCAGGATGCCGACAACCTTATCGGTGACCGTCTTGCCGGCAAAGCCGATCCACACTGCCAGGCACACGAACACGTTGCACAGGACGCCGCGGAAGAAGAGCGTCGACGGGTCGGGCGTCACCTTGCCCGCTGCAATGGAAACCATCGTGTTGGCAACCTCTTCGCCATTCAGCTTGTAGATTCCCGCAAAGTAAACGAGCGCCGCCACGATGAGAGCACCTGCGAAGTTGCCGAGCCACACGACGACCCAGTTGCGCAAAAGCCCGCGAACGTCGATCTTGTTCGACGCGAACGCGCAGGCCATGAGCGAATTGCCGGTGAAGAGCTCCGCGCCGCACACGAGCACGAGCACAAGGCCCAAGCAGAACACGAGGCCGCCTACCACACGCTGCGGGCCCCAGCTGAGCGCGGTATCGGACAGAAACACCGTGAAGTACAGACCGCCGAACGCGATGAACGCGCCCGCGAGCATGGCGAGTACGAACATCTTGCCGAGCGGCATGGCTGCCTTCGTTACCGCCACGACCTCGACCTTCGCCTCGATTTGCGCCGGTGCGAGGCATTCTGTTGTTGGAAGCTCCTTGGAATCACGCACGGTCATACGCCACCTTCCCCCATATCGACCGATGCTTTGCGTCGCGCATGCGCGACACTACGACTATACGAGCTTTTGCGGCGGCGGTTCACGTCGTTCACGGCATGTAACATCAAAACGGCGCGGCATGGCTGACGATATCGGCTCTTGTAGACAATAAGGGTCGATTTGCATTTTTTACATGACCTCACGAGCAGCTCTGAGAGGCCAACAGCCCCATCTTCCGCCGTTTGGCCAGACTTGAAGCGACGTTTCACCGGATTTTTAGGAATCGATTCCGAGAATCCGTTCACCGCCGCGCCTCTCGAGCCCGCCTGTGACCTCAGACGCGAACCCGAGAAATGCATATCGACCACTATTGTCTAACTTTGCCGAAAGTCACCCATAATCCCACCCGCGAACGCAAGGAGCCCGGCACCGCAAGGGTAAGGCTCCGAAGATTCTGGAGCGGGCGACGGGAATCCGCGTATCCGCTTGCGCGGACCCGCATCCGCTGCGGCCCGCTGTCGCGGCCCTTGCGGGCTGCGCTGGCGAACGCTCGACGCGTTCGCACAGCTCCGCACCCCGAACGGGGTTCGCTTCCCGGCCCGTTCATGCGAGGAGCCCGGCACCGCGAGGGCGCTGGGCTCCGTAACATTCTGGAGCGGGCGACGGGAATCGAACCCGCGTCATCAGCTTGGAAGGCTGGGGTTCTACCATTGAACTACGCCCGCAAGTATGGTCGGGACGACAGGATTCGAACCTGCGACATCCTGCTCCCAAAGCAGGCGCGCTACCAAACTGCGCCACGTCCCGAAGGTGTTGAGCAGCTGGGGTCTTCGACCCTGCTTGTCCCAAGGCCAGATGATTATAGGGCATAGAGCTCGCGCAGGCAACGGGGCATACTGCAACTCCACGCCAAAAGCGACCGGGTTGCTTTTGGTTGGTCGTATAATAAGCAAAACCTGCGGGAAAGGATGGACACATGAGAGGCTTCCGGATCGTTATCGCCCTGCTCTTTGCATCCTTTGTCGTGGGCTCCGCCGCGTGTTCTGGCGCATCCAATGCAAACTCCGCCGTCGAACACGCAGGCCCATCGCAACCCGCAGACACCGCGGTTTTCGAAGAAACCATCTCTCCCAACGAGGAATACGTAGGCTCACGTGAAGACGTCGTCACCTACACGGTGCGCGTCACACAGGAGTCCCCAAACACCGCGACGGTCAGCACGGCATCGAACTCGGGGTTTTTCAAGCCGATAAGCTATGAGGTCGTATGCGGAGACGAACTGTCCGCTGACGACGTCTCGGTATCCTGGACCACCCTCATGGGAAGCACGGAGCCGACTGAGAACGATCAGCTGGCCGTCGCTCGCGTCTCCGTGCGCATGGCAGACGGGAGCACCGATGAGCGGAAGGTCAATTTCATCAACGGGGCAATCGAGATAATCGCCGAGGCGATTCCGGGCGCACAGCGCACCATTCCCTACGCGCGACGGCGCGTGACGCGGTTCACCTTTTCGGCCAAGATGACCATCACTGCGAGCAGCACGGCCATGTAGAGCGGGTACAGGCTGATGTCGATCACTTCCGCGATGGCACCGAACAGCGGCGACATGGCAAGCGACCCCACATAGGCAAACGCCATCTGCATGCCGGTAAGCTCGAGCGCGACATCGTCGCCGAAGCGCTTGGGCGTCGCATGGATGATGGAGGGGTAAATGGGAGCGCAGCCCAAACCGATGAGCACGAGCGCGACCGCGAGCAGGGCGCCACGCCACGGCAGCAGCAGAATCGCGATGCCTGCGGCAACGAGTATCTGACCCAAACGGATCATCGCGCTGTCGGAGAGCTTAAACGAAAGGAAGCCGCTACCCAAGCGCCCCACCGTGATGCCAATGTAGAACAGCGATGCCCAACTCGCCGCAGTTTCAGCGGAAATGCCAGCTGCCAGCGTGCAGTACGACGCCGCCCAGTTGCCGCAGGTGCTTTCGAGGGCGCAGTAGCAGAAGAAGCTGATGAGCACTGCAACCACACCATCGATGTGCAGAAGTTCGCGGCGCGTTCTGTGAGTGGGCTTTATTCCGGCGGTATCTTCACCTGCCGCGTCATCGGGCCGCTTAGCCTTCGGCAACTTGCGGTCGCGCCATAGCGGAAGCGAGACCGTGAGCACGATAACGATGGCAAGCTGCAGTGCACCGAGCGCACGAAAGCCGTCTCCCCAGGTACCGAAGCCCAGACATGCGCCCATAATCATGGGACCGCCGCTTGCGCCGACACCCCACATGCAATGCAGCCAGCTCATGTGCTGGCTTTCGTAATGCACGGCAACATAGGCGTTGAGCGCCGCGTCGACCGCGCCGGCACCCAGGCCGTAGGGAATCGCCCACAGCAGGATTTGCCAGAATTCGCCGGAAAACGAGAAGCCCAGAAGCGCGAGTGCCGTAAGCGCAACGCTCGCAGCGGTCACTTTGCCCGTGCCGAAGCGGTCGACCACGCGCACTGACATAAGGCTCGACGCGATGGTACCCGCGCAAATGATCATCGTGACGATGCCCACCCACGAAAGGCCCGCACCGAGCGCCGGACCCATGACCGGCCAGGCAGACCCAAGTGCGGAATCGGGCAGACCAAGAGCGATAAACGCAAGGTAGATGATAGGAAGAAGGCCGGCTGGCATAGAGCGCCCCCAGATCGGAAGAGCGTCGTGTAGGGAAAG